>DATMVO010000324.1:0-16209 GCA_035563115.1 Solirubrobacteraceae bacterium | reverse complement strand
CACGACCGTGGCGATCCGTGCGACGCCGGCCGCGCGCCGCGCGCTGCGGGGCTCACGCCGAGCGACGCTCACCCTCCGCGCCGCAGGGACGACGCGGAGGATGACGCTGCACCGCTAGAGCGGCGCGACCGACCCGGTGAGGTGCGGCTTGCCGCTCTTCGCGGAGCGGACGCCGAACTCGCGGACGCCCTGCTTGCGACCGGGCGTCGAGGAGAACGCGACCTTCGACGGGAGCACGAGCGGCTTCTTGAACGAGACCTCGACCGCGTAGCGGCCGTCGGCGGGAAGCTGGCCCTCGAGGGCCGCGAGGCAGCGGGCCTTCACCCACATCCCGTGCGCGATCGCGCCCGGCATCCCGAACGCCTTGGCGCTCAGCGGGTGGAGGTGGATCGGGTTGCGGTCGCCCGAGACGGCGGCGTAGCGGCGGCCGATGTCGTCCGGCACCCGCCAGATCGCGGCCGCGCGGGGCGGCTCCTCGACCTTCCGCGGCCCCTTCTTCTTCTCGCCGTCCGAGCCCGAGCCGCCGCCCGGCCGCAGGTACGTCGACACCTCGCGCCAGACCTCCTCGCCGTCCACCGACGCGGAGCTGACGAGGTCGACCGCGCGGCCCGCGGGGTGCGGGCGCAGGTTCTCGGCGTGCACGGTGACGTCGAACGTCTCGTCCCCGCCCGCCGGCCGGAGCACCTCGATCCGGTTCTCCACGTGCACGAGCCCGAGCACGCCGAAGGGGAACGACCCCTCCGTCATCAGCTCGAGCTGGAGCGGGAAGGCCGCCATGTGGAGGTACGTCCCGGGCAGCGCCCCGCCGAAGCGGAAGCCGCAGACCCGGTCGTAGTCGGCGAGGTGCTCGAGGTCGACGGTGAAGCCGGAGACCGACCGCGTCAGCGACGGGTCGACGTCCTTCGGCCGCGACACCCCGAGCACGGGCACGAAGCCCGGCACCGGCAGCGCGCCCGCGACCGCCTTCGCGTAGGACCCGGCGAGGCTCACTTGCCCAGGAGCTGCTGGCCGCAGACCCGCACGACGTTGCCGTTCACGCCGCCCGACGCCGGCGAGGCGAACCACGCGACGGTCTCCGCGACGTCGATCGGCCGGCCGGCCTGGCTGAGCGAGTTGATCCGCTTGCCGACCTCGCGCGGGCCGAACGGCATCGCCGCGGTCATCTGCGTCTCGATGAAGCCCGGCGCCACCGCGTTGATCGTGCGGCCGGTGCCGGCGAGCTCCTTCGCCATCGCCTCGACGCGGCCGATCACGCCCGCCTTCGACGTCGCGTAGTTGACCTGGCCGCGGTTGCCCGCGATGCCGGAGATCGACGACACGCCGACGATCCGCCCGTCCGCCGCGAGGACGTCGCCGCCCAGCAGCGCCTCGTCCAGCCGCTCGGTGGAGGTGAGGTTGATGTCCATGAGGAGGTCCCACTCCTTCTCGGACATCCGCCCCAGCGTGCGGTCGCGCGTGACGCCCGCGTTGTGGACGACGGCGTCGACGCCGCCGCGGCGGTCCTTCAGGTAGGTCGCGAGCGTGGACGGCGCGTCCGGCGACGTGATGTCGAGCTGGAGCGCGCTGCCTCCGATGCGGTTCGCCACGGCGCTCAACGCGTCCCCTTGCTGCGGGACGTCCAGCGCCACGACGTGCGCCCCGTCGCGCGCGAAGACGTCGGCGATCGCCTCGCCGATGCCGCGCGACGCGCCCGTGACGAGCACCGTCTTGCCGGCGAACGGCTTGTCCCAATCGCCGACGTCCGTGCCGACGCCGGTCAGCGCCGAGACCCGCACGCCCTGCGCGCTCACGTAGGCCGAGCGGGCCGAGAGGAAGAAGCGGATCGTCGACGCGATCGCGTCCTCCGCCCCCGGCTCGACGAGCACGAGGTTGGCGGTCGACCCCTTGCCGATCTCCTTGCCCAGCGAGCGCACGAAGCCCTCCAGCGAGCGCTGCGCGACCGACTCGGAGACGGACGACGTCGCGTCCGGCGGCGTTCCCAGCACGAGCACGCGCCCGGACGACGCGACGCGCCGGATAACCGGGTGGAAGAAGTCGTAGAGCTGGCGCAGCTCGGACGTCGACTTCACCCCCGTGGCGTCGAAGATCAGCGCGCCCAGGCGCTGATCCTCGGCCTCGGGGGCCTTGTCGAGCGGCGTCCCCCCGGCGTCGGCGACGATCTGGCGGACCGTGTCGGCCAGGCGGCCGCCGGGCGCTCCGCCGATGAGGGCGGGCGCGGGCAGGAGGGGCGCGCCGGCTTCGAAGCGGCGCAGCGGCGTCGGCGCGGGGAGGCCCGCGACCTTGAGGACGCGATCGATGGGGAGACTGACGTTCAAGTTCAACATGGCTCTATGTCCCACGGAATGGTGCCACAATCAGTGACATGCCTCAGCCAGTGATCGTCGGCGGCAACCGGATCCCGTTCGCTCGTTCGGATACCGCGTACGCCGAGGCTTCGAACCAGGACATGCTCACGGCGGCCGTCGATGGCCTCGTCGCCCGCCACGGACTCCAGGGCGAGCAGCTCGGGGAGGTCGTCGGCGGCGCCGTCCTCAAGCACGCTCGCGACTTCAACCTGACCCGCGAGGTCGTCATGGGGAGCGCGCTCTCCTCCACGACCCCCGCCTTCGACATCCAGATGGCGTGCGACACCGGCATCCAGGCCGCGCTGCTCGTCGCCAACCGGATCTCGCTCGGCCAGATCGACGCCGGGATCGCCGGCGGCTCGGACACGACGTCGGACGCGCCGCTCGGCGTCAACGACGACCTGCGCCGCACGCTGCTGGAGGTCCGCCGCGCGAAGACGCTGCCGGATCGCCTCAAGCTCATCGGGCACCTGCGCCCGAACCAGATCGTCCCCGACATGCCGCGCAACGCCGAGCCGCGCACCGGCCTGTCGATGGGCGAGCACCAGGCGCAGACGACGGCCGAGTGGGGCGTCTCGCGCGAGGCGCAGGACGAGCTCGCCGCGACGTCGCACCAGCGCTCCGCCGCCGCGTGGGAGGAGGGCTTCAACGACGATCTCGTCACGCCCTTCGCCGGTCTCACGCGCGACAACCACCTGCGGCCGGACAGCTCGGTCGAGAAGCTCGCCAAGCTGCGCCCCGTCTTCGGCGACCCGGAGACGGGCACGATGACGGCCGGCAACTCGACCCCGCTGACCGACGGCGCCTCCGCGGTGCTGATCGCGTCGGAGGAGTGGGCGGAGGAGCGCAAGCTCCCGCAGCTCGCCCGCATCACGCACGCCGAGACCGCCGCCGTCGACTACATCCACGGCGACGACGGCCTGCTGATGGCGCCGGCGTACGCCGTGCCGCGGATGCTCCAGAAGGCCGGGCTGTCGCTCCAGGACTTCGACGTCGTCGAGATCCACGAGGCGTTCGCCTCGCAGGTCCTCACGACGCTCGCCGCCTGGGAGGACGCGGAGTGGTGCCGCAAGCACCTCGGCCTCGACGACGCGCTCGGCTCGATCGACCGCGCCAAGCTCAACCCGAAGGGCTCGTCCCTCGCCGCGGGCCACCCGTTCGCCGCCACCGGCGGCCGCATCCTGGTCACCGCCGCCAAGCAGCTGCACCAGCGCGGCGGCGGCAAGGCGCTGATCAGCGTCTGCGCCGCCGGCGGCCAGGGCGTCGTGGCGATCCTCGAGGCCTAGGCCTCAGCCCGTACCCGGGCGGGTGGGCCATGCGCGGCCCACCCGCCCGCGGATGCCGCTCAGTCGGTGATGGTCACCACGCCGTCGCCCGGGCGGGGACGGTGCCACTGCGGGTCGAGGACGACCGTGAAGGTCTCGTCGGCCTCGTCGTCCGCGTCGGCGACGGTCGGGATCTCGACGACCCGCTCGCTGACGCCCGGCTCGAAGCGCAGCGTGCCGCTCGCCGCGGCGAAGTCGGCCGGCGCCGCGGCGGTGCCGTCGACGGTCGACCAGGCGAGCTCGAAGGGCGTCCGCTCGCGCGGGCTCGAGATACGCACGACGACGCGCGCCGTCTCGCCCTCGGCGACCGTCACCGGCGACACGGTGAAGAACGGGACCATGTCGTCGTACAAGGGCAGCGGCTCGGGCTGCGGCTCCGGCACCGGCGCGATGGGCGCCGGCGTGATCACCGGCGGGAGGCCGGGCGGGCCCTTCGGCGGCGCGTCGACCGTCCCGAGCCCCAGCACGCGGCAGTTGTCGCCCTCGCGCGCCTCGCGCACCTGGCCGTCCGCGTCGGCGCAGACCAGCAGGTGGTAGCGGCCGGGCTTGACCGTGAGCGGGATCCACGTCTGCGTCGTGACGACCGCGGTGCGCCCGGCGGCCAGCCGCCGCGTCGGGCTCCCGATGGGGAGGAGCGTGTCGGACGGGTCGCGCCGGCGGTCGGCGGAGAGGACGAAGTTCGTCCGGCTGGCCGCGGCGGTGCGCCGCCCCCGGTTCTTCGTCACGTGGGTGATGAGCAGCGACGAGCCTGGGCTCCACGAGAGGAACTTCGTGCTCGCCGACGTCACGGCGAGGTCCGGTCTGGCGGGCTTGGCCGCACCCGCCGCCGGGGCGAGCGCGACCGCGAGCGCCGCGCCGAGGAGGGCCGCTGGGCGGAGGAGGGGCATGCCTTCACAACCCGGCCGGGCGCCGGAGGTGGCGGACTAGCCGCACAGGCGCGCGACGAACGCGCGCCAGCCGGCGAGGACGCGCTCCAGCTCCCAGCCCCGCCCTTCGCGGAGCTGGAGATGCAGCGCGGGGTCGAGCACCTGGAAGAGCGCGGCCGCGGCGTACTCGCCGTCGAGCCCGGGGGCGGCCTCCGCCAGCAGGACGCGCAGGTGCGTGAGGACGAACGCGCTGGCGCCGCTGTCCCGAGCGCGCGGGTCGGTCGCGATCGCCACGACCATCAGCCCGCCGTGGCGGTCCATCAGCTCCAGATACGCCTCGCCGAACGCGAGCAGGCGGTCGCGTGCGGGAGCGCCGGGGCCGAGCGGCGGCGGCCCCAGGATCACGGTGTCCTGGAGCGCGCGGGTGTGCTCGTCCAGCAGCGCCAGCGCGAGGCCGGCGCGGTCGCCGAAGCGGCGGTACAGCGTCCCCGTCCCCACCTGCGCCGCTTCCGCGACGTCGGCCATCGAGACGTGCTCGATGCCGCGCTCCTCGATCAGCGCCGTGGCGACCTCGAGGATGCGCTGCCGGTTGCGCGCCGCGTCGGCGCGCTCCTTCAGCGGAAGGCCGGTTGCGGAAGCGGCTACAGGGAGGGACGGGAAGGACAGCACGGCACGATCATGCCGACTGCTCGACCGGCGCGCGAGCCTCGCGGACGAGGTCCTGCAGGAGGTCGCCCAGCTTCTCGGCGAGCTCGGGGCTGGTGAGCGAGCCATCCTCCGCGAACGCGGTGTCGGCCAGGCCGACGGGCAGCTCGTCCTCGACCACGTGCGCACCCGCGTACTTCACGGACTTGCGCACCTCGGCCTGCGCCCAGACGGCGCCGAAGAGGCCGGTGCTCGCGCCGATGACGAGCGCGGGCTTGCCCTTCAGGACGTTGTCGGGGTACGGACGCGAGGTCCAGTCGATCATGTTCTTCAGACCGCCGGGGACGGAGGCGTTGTACTCCGGCGTGGCGATCAGGATCGCGTCGGCGCCCTCGATGGCGTCACGCAGCTCCTGGACGGCCTCGGGCACGTCGGCCTCGAGGTCCTCGTCGAAGATGGGCAGGCCCGCGAGGCCGTCCCACTCCACCAGCTCGGTCCCGGACGGCAGCTGAAGCGCCGCCGCCCGGAGGAGCTTGCGGTTGTGGGAGCCCCGGCGCAGCGAGCCCGCGATGCCGAGGATCCGCATCGGACTAGGCCTGGACCAGCGAGACGTCCACCGTGAGGGTGACGTCGTTGGCGAGCGCGTTGCCGCCGGACGGCAGCGGGGCGTTCCAGTTCATGTCGTACTGCGAGCGGTCGACGACGGCCGTCAGCGTGACGTGGCCGCGCGTGTTGCCGAAGGCGTCGGCAGCCGGGGCGGTGAAGGTGCCCGTGGCGGAGACCGGCTTGGTGATGCCCTTGATCGTCAGGTCGCCCTCGACGGTCGCGGTGCCGTCGGCGGCGACGTCGAACTTCGACGAGGTGAAGGTGATCTCGGGGTGGTTCTCGGCGTCGAAGAACTCGCCGGAGAGGACGTGCGCGCGGAACTGCTCGGGCTGGCGGATCGAGATCGACTCGACCTTGGCGGAGCCGGTGAGCTTGCCGTCGGTCAGCGTGGCGGTGACGTCGTCGAGCGTGCCGCGGAAGACGCTGACGCCCTGGTACTGGACGGCGAAGCCGAACGACGAGTGGACCGGATCGGCGTTGTAGGTGCCGTTGAGAGCGCTGGTGTCGGTGGCCATGAGAGGTCCTCCTGGGAAGAAGCGGGGTGTAGAGTCCTGGCTAAGCGGAGGGCGTTCCGCTTACGTCCTCCACTGTAGCGGGTTCAATTGCAGATGCAACTACCTCGCTCATGTGGCGCGTCGCCGCTCCCCCCGACCGGGGGTCGTCGCTCGACACGGCGGCCGGCGTCCGGCAGGGTCGAGGGATGGAACAGGCGACCTTCCTCCCCGACGACCCGCAGAGCCTGGTCGAGGCGTCGCTCTCGTGCCCGCTCTGCCTCCACGCCACCGACTGGCGGATGTCCGGCCACGGCTCGGACGCGGAGGTCGAGTGCCGCTGCCGCGTGTGCGAGCACCGCCGCGCCGTCCACCTCACCGGCCCGCAGCTCCTGCGCCTCACCGTCCCCGACGACGAGGCGGACGGCCTCATCATCGGCCCTGGGCTCGAAGGCGCGTGGCGCGGGCTGCTCTGGGACCTCTGATCAGGCGCGGCCGCGGTCCGGCTTGACGAGCCAGAAGCACCAGCGGGCGGCGGAGCGCAGGCCTGCGGCGAGGGCCGGGTCGCCGTCGAGCTCGCGGGCGGCGCGGAGGGCGGCGACGCCGAGCGCGCCGAAGGCCGCGAGGTGCTCGCGGGCGGTGACCGCCGGGCCCTCGCCGTGGCGCAGGTCGTCCAGCCACGGCGTGAGGATCTCCTCCCACGCGCCCGCCTCGGCGGGCAGCGAGGCGAGCATGACGAGGTAGCCGCGCAGCGGATCCGCCGGCTCGAGGAGGAACGCCGCGGCGTGGATGTCCTCCGCCAGGCGGGTGAGCGGGTGGGTGTCGGCGGTCGTCCTCATCGTGGACGCCACTCTCCTCCTCCCCGCCGCCCACCGCATCGGGGATCGCCCGCGACCTGATCCCCGGGATGTCCCTGACGGCGTCAGGGGGCGAGCTGGAGCAGCTCGACGCCGGCGCCCTCGAGGACGTCGCGCCCGTCGAGCACCGCGTAGCCGGTGCGGAAGAGGAGCTCGGCGACGCCCGCGCCGGCGATGAGCTTCGCGCAAGGCGGGCACGGGAAGTCGGTCACGTACATCACGGCACCCTCGGTGGAGCGACCCTCGCGCGCCGCACGGGCGATCAGCGCGGCCTCCGCGTGGACGGCGGTCGAGAGCTCCAGGTGGACCCCCTGGAAGAAGTTCGAGCGCGGGTCGCCGACCGCGTACGGCGAGTGCGGGTGCGGCAGGTGCGCGTTCGCCGCGCTCCACACCTCGCCGTCGGCGAACCGGATCGCCGCGCCGACTTGGCGCCACCAGTCGGTCGACCGCGCCGCCGCGACCTCCGCCGCGCCCGCGATCTCCGCGTAGGCCGCGTCGACGTCGACGGGGCGGACGTCGCCCAGCTCCAGCAGCCGCACCGTCTTCGTCTTGTCCCACCGCAGGAACGCGCTCGCGTACGCGACCTCCGCGCGCGGGAACCACCGCTCCACCACCTGGTGCGAGACGTCCTCGTCGGGGAGCACGAGCGACGCGCCGCTGTCGGCCAGCCGCCGCGCGCCCGCCTCGTCGAGCACCTCCACCGCCGAGCAGACCCCCCACGCCGCGATCGCCGGCACGACGAGGGCGGGCGCCAGCGCGCGGACGTCCTTGGCCAGCGGCCGGAAGTCGCCGTGGAGCGCGGGGTCGACGAGGAAGAGCGGCCGGCCCCGCCCATGCGCGTCGAGGAACCGCCGGTAGCCCTCGTGGAGCACCGGCACGTACGCGACGACCGCGTCCGGCGTCACGGCCGGCGCAGGATGTCGTCGATGAGGTCCGGGAGGACCTCGGCCAGGCGCGGCCCGAGCCGGTCGCCCATGTGCATGTGCATCTGGCGGATGCGCTCGGAGGTCGTCACCGACGCCTGCCGCTCCAGCACCTCGATCCGCCCGACGTGGTCGAGCAGCGCGCGCTGGTCGTCCTCGCTGTACGAGTGGTCCTCGCTGAGCACGAGCACGTCCGGCTCGACGGCCTTGATGAGCCCCCAGCGTGGCTCGGACTCGTCCTTGAGGTAGATCATGTCCACCGGGCGCTGGTGGGCGAGCATCTCCAGCCGCTCCTGCTCGGGGACCATCGGCCGGTCGGGCCCCTTGCGCTTGCGGATCTTCGCATCGCTGTCGACCCCGACGACCAGCAGGCCGCCGAACTCCTTGGCCCGCTGCAGGTACTTCACGTGGCCGAGGTGGATGAGGTCGAACGAGCCGGACGTGAGGACGATCTCGTAGCCGAGTCCGCGCAGGTGCGTGACCGTGCGCGTCATGTCGTCGAGCGACCCGATCAGGCGCTCGTCGAACCGGACGTCGGAGGTGAGGATCCCAGGGGTCGAGGCCATGGCGCGGTGCCGACGGACGATACCGTCGGGGCCCGCCGTAACACTGTCGCGTCCCCATGCCGAACTACCTCCCCTACGCCGAGCGTCGCCCGAGCACGCAGTACCAGGACATGCTGCGGACCATCCGCGAGGGTGGGATCCGGGTCGCCTCCAAGCAGGGCGAGGACGCGCTCGCGATGGCCGGCGTGCAGATGCGCTTCCCCATGCAGCACGGCGCCGCGGTCATCACCGAGCGCTCGATCAAGGGCTTCGTGAGCAAGGCGATCGGCGAGCTGTGCGCGTTCATCAACGGGGCGCGGACGCTCGACGAGCTGGCCGCGTTCGGCTGCGACTGGTGGGACGCGTGGGCGACGCCGGAGAAGACGTCCAAGCGCGGGCTGGCGCCCGGCGACCTGGGGCCGGGCTCGTACGGGCACGCGTTCCGGAACTTCACGACGCGGCTCGACGACGCCGACGACGAGGGGTTCGACCAGCTCCCCCACCTGATCAAGAAGCTCAAGGACCTGCCGCTGGACCGGACGGCGGTCATGAGCCCGTGGATCCCGAACGCCAACCACCGCGAGGCGGGTGTGCGGTCGCGGAACACGATCGCGCCGTGCCACGGGTGGATCCACGCGCTGGTCTACGACGACAAGCTCCACCTGATCCACAACCAGCGCTCGGGCGACACGCCGATCGGGGTGCCGTCGAACATGGCCCAGTACACGGCGCTCGGGCTGATGATCGAGCAGCTGACCGGCTACGAGTTCGTCGAGTACGTCCACTGGATCCAGCACGCGCACATCTACGCGAACCAGCTCGACGCGGTGGACGAGATGCTCGGGCGCGAGCCACGCCGGCTGCCGACGCTGTCGCTGACCGAGGCGGGGAAGCGGATCACCGACATCCACGACTTCCGCGGCGAGCACTTCGAGCTGACCGACTACGACCCGCACCCGGCGATCCGCGGGATCCCGGTGCTGACCTAGCGCGGGCGGACGGTGGCCGTCGAGCTGGTCGTCGCGTACAGCGAGAACCGCGTGATCGGGCGCGACGGCGACCTGCCGTGGCGGCTGCCGACCGACCTCGCGCGGTTCAAGGAGATCACGATGGGCGGGGCGGTCGTGATGGGCCGGCGGACGTGGGAGTCGATCCCGCCGAAGTTCCGGCCCCTGCCCGGCCGCCGGAACATCGTGCTGACGCGCTCGCCCGACTTCGCCGCGGAGGGCGCCGAGGTGCTGCCGTCGCTGGACGCCGCGCTGGCCGCGACCGACGGCGCCTGCTTCGTCATCGGGGGCGGGACGGTGTACGCGGAGGCGCTCCCGCTGGCCGACGTCGTCCACGCGACGGTGGTGGAGGGCTCCGTGGAGGGCGACACGCTGTTCCCTGTCCTGCCGGAGTCCTTCGTCCTCGCCGACGAGTCCGAGCCGGTGGAGGAGAACGGCTTCCGCTTCACGTTCCGCCGCTACGTGCGCGACGTGACACCGGACGGCACGCTCTACGACCTCTCCGCCTCCCGCGAGCCCGCGCAGCGCGCGCGGATGGCGCGGCTGGAGCGTGAGGGGATCTGCATGTTCTGCCCCGAGCACGTCGAGCGCGAGCAGCCGACGCCGGTCGAGTGGCGGGGCGAGCACTGGTACGTCACGCGCAACGCGTTCCCCTATCCGGGCACCGTCGCGCACTACCTGATCGTCCCCAACACGCACGTCACCTCGTTCGACCAGCTCCCCGACGAGGCCGGCGCCGAGCTGTGGGCCATCCGCCGCCGCCTCAAGACCGAGCTCGCCCCGCTCGCCACCGCCACCGTCGAACGTAGCGGCGACATGCGCTACTCCGGCGGCTCCATCGCCCACCTGCACGTCCACTTCGTCGCCCTCCCCGCCGAACCGTCCCAGACCGTCAAGTTCCGCGTCTCCGCCCGCGCGCCCGGCGATT
Organism: Solirubrobacteraceae bacterium; assembly: GCA_035563115.1. Taxonomy (GTDB): domain Bacteria; phylum Actinomycetota; class Thermoleophilia; order Solirubrobacterales; family Solirubrobacteraceae; genus CADCVT01. Next base: position 5,671 of record DATMVO010000324.1, on the reverse strand, counting down.
GACCACCGGCCGCGCGGGGGCGCCGCTACGGCGTCGTGACCAGTTCGCAGGAATCCGGCCCGCGGGAACGAAGACCGATCGAGCGTGTCAAGCTGCTTGTTGTCCGATTTGTGACCGACCGCTCGGCGGAGCTCAACGCAGCGAGGCTGGCTGAGGCGCAGTCGCTCCTGGAGATCAACCAACGCCGGAGAGCGCACGCGGAGACGACCTCGTTGCTTACTGCCATCACGTCTCTCGTCCTCTGCACCGCCGCCATCTGCACTGACGAATCGCGACTGATCCTGCTCGTTGCCCCAGTGGCGCTCCTTCTTACTTCGTTCGCCTTCCAGCAGTACGCGGACGTGACCGTCCTGGGCGCGGCGCGAGCTCGCCTCGAGGGACTTGTGAACGACGCTCTCCGTGGCCGCGCGCTCATTTACGAGTGTCATGTCGCTGGAATCCGGAAACGACCGCCGCTCGTTTCGAGCGTCGCGCTGCTGCAGCTCGTTGTCCGTGGCAGCGTTGTGGCGGGTGTCGCCGCAGGAACCTGGGTCGCGCTCGGCCAGCCAGGCTGGGTTGCCGCTGCGTACGCTGCGGCAACCCTCGTGACAGCGGCGTCCTGCGCCTTCTCGTACCGGGACATGCGCCGCGCCTGGGTCGTCGCGAGCACCGACCTCCGGGACCTCCTCTAGTCAGGCCGCTGCACGCACCGCCGACGTCTTCGTGTCGACGCGTGACGCGACGGAGTCCAATGCGAGCTGAGTGCCGTCACGCGGGACATGCCACTGTGCTGGACGGGCACGGACATGCGCCTCAAGCTCAAGCAGTGACAGCTGAAGTGCATGAACAGCCTCCTGCGTGGTCAGCGCGGTGACGGGTCTGCCGAACCAGACGACCGCCCGACCTGAATCAGTTCGCCATGTCGTCGCAGGGATGATAGGCGCCCGGGTTCTGGCAGCGAGGACGGCGATACCGATCGAGAGGGCGACGGGCCGCCCAAGAAACAGCCCGAGTTGAGTCGGCCCCGGGGATCTGCGATCAACCATGGCCAGCACCCACCGTCCAGCCCGGATGTCCGCCTCGAGCGTCGGCATATCTGTACGGAGAGCTCGGCGTACTACGACGCCGCAGCGGCGCCGGACCTCGAGGAAGAGCTGGTCCCGCCACCGGGGCGTCAGGGGCTGGTCCACCACCACGGGCGTTACGCCGTGCGTGTCGTGCAGCCACGCTCCACCCAAGTCGAAGTCGCCGAGGTGCACTGACACGAGCACGACCCCGATGCCCGCGTTAACCAGGGGGCGCACATGCTCAGCGCCTCGAACCTCAACCTCAGCCACCGCCGCACGCCGCTGCCGAGCCCTCGCCAACGCGAAGAACCGCAGATAGTACCCCGCGATGAAGACGGCATGGGCGCGAGCGTGCGCCCGACGCTGGCGCTCGTTCACGAGCCCGAGCTTCAGCACAAGCTCGGAGGTGGCCGCGAGCTTCCGATTCGGCGTCATGACGAGCGCCCATCCAAGGACGCGCTCAAACCATCGCAAGGCCAGTCTCCGACGCGGCTGGGATGGAGCGCGACGACCGTCGCCGCTGAAGGGCGAGGTGATAAGCCTGCTCGACCTGATCCGTGACCGTCTCGACGTCGAACCGGCGCATACGATCCCGTTGCGCTCGTCCCACCGACGCGCGAAGGTCTGAAGAGGTCAGAAGGCCGTGTAACCGGTCGGCAAAGGCATCCTCATCGCAGGGATCGACCAGCGCTCGATCATCACCTAAGAGTTCGCGATAACCGGGGTTGTCGCCACCCAACACGACTTGCGCGCCGGCGGCCAACGCCTCAAGGATCACCATGCCGAAGCTCTCGCCGAACAACGACGGGAAGCAGGCGATGGTTGCGCGGCGCAGCACTGCAGCCTTCGTCTCATCGTCCACCGCGCCGAGAAAAGTGACGTGTGCACCCAGGCCGAGCCCAGCACTCGCGCGCTCGAGCTGCCCTCGCAGCGGCCCATCCCCGAGAATCGCCACACGCGGCATGACGTTTCCGGGACGCCGTCCGATCGCGGCGACGGCACGCAGCAGATGAATGACGCCCTTACGGGGAACCAATCGGCCTACGAACACCACATCGGCAGACCCCTGCGGATGCTCAGCGCGCGCTCCGCCGTGCGCTTGTGCGCGAAAGGCGCTGGCATCTAAGAGGTTCGGCGCGATGTCGTCGATTCTCAGTCGCGAGTACTGGCGCGCGAACCGCGCAGCCGTCTCGCTGACGGCGAGCATGCGATCGAAGCGCCGGTCCCACCGGTGCGCGAAGGCGCGCAGCGCCAGAGCGCCTGCACGCGGGACCAGATGGTCCGATGCGACGTGATACGTGCCGACAACAGCACATCGGTTGTCGCATCGATCCAACAGCCGGCCCGCCATGAGAGGCGAGTACGGGACCTGTACGTGAAGCACGTCGAAGCGCGCGCAGGTCAGGGCCCGGTCGAGGTGGCTCGCTCTGGACCAGGCCGGCATCGAGAGCACGTTGCCGTTGAACCGGACCCGAACGTTCCTCGCGAGAGCGTGCGCCGGAAGAGCATCGATCGATCGCCGTTGCGACGTCCCTAGGAGATACTCGACGTGGTGGCCTCTGCGGCTGAGCGCCGCGCCGAGCGTCGTTACATACAGGCCAATGCCGCCGGGCCTGTCAACGGTGTCGTCGTACACCAAGCCGATACGGAGTGTGCCGCTCACGCACGCTCCGACTGCGCGTGAGACGGCACTCGCACGGGGGGAAGCGGCGATTCGCCCGCTGGCCCTTCCCACGCCCCGAGGTCGCACGCGCAGTGCGAAGACAAACGCTGGCATCGTCCATAGCACGGGCGGCGCACCGGACGGCGCCCACGCAGAAGCTTCGCGATGTCCGCTAAGTCAACCGTGCGATCGTGCGTCCTATCCTTATCTCTCGCATCGTTACGGCGGACGACGTCGTCCGTGGAGATCTGCAGGAGCTTGACGCCTTCGAGAGCAACGTCGACGACGAAGTACTCGCGCAGCCGGTCCGGCTTGTGGACCGTGAACTCCTCGGCTATTTCGACGACGTCACCTACCTGAACCGGCGGATTGATCGCAATCGCCAACAGGGGAGCGGTCCGCGAGATATAGAAGCCTCCGACGACCGTCGCGACCGCCGCGATGGCGCCTGCAACCGTTTCGTCGAGGGGCCGAACCCACGTGTTCGCCGTGAGCGCGACGATCGCGGTGATACCGGCGATGGGGCCGAGAACCGCAGCTGCTCGATGGAGAAGCCAGATGCGCGTAACGCCCCGCCAACGTGGCTGGAACGAGGTCGCGCACACGCTACCTCGGCTTCCGCGCAGCTGCGGACGCACATAGAACCAATCGAGCATGCCGGATAGGAACACGAACGTCGCACTGACCGCAGCGATGACGAGCATCGCCAGGACCACGTCTCCGTGCCCCCCAGGGTGGACGTTCACCTCGCCGGTGAGGCCCATCCCACGGCCCCAGTCGTAGAGCCAGGGCGGCACCGCGCTTGGGTCCAGCAGGAGGCGGACGAGCGCCTCGCCGCCGGGGTCCAGCGGCCACCGAAGCGGGAAAACGAGAACGAACAAGGACGGAGCGGCCACGGCGCCGAACGCTGCGACGATTCTTGGTAGCTCCTCCCGCAGCAACGGAGCGGGAGCATGCTCGTCCTCGTGATTCGCGTGCGCCTGGCGTCCGAGCAGCCATAGCGGCAGTGCCAGCAGGAGCAACGCAGCGATGAAGATGTCCGCTTCCCAGGCCCATCCGAACATCCGCATAAAGGCCAGCAGAGCGCCCACCGCCAAGCCGTGAAAGATCGAAGCCGTGGGGCTCACCGAGCTGGCGAGAGTAAGTCACAGCCTGGACGGAAACACGTACAGACCCTGACCGGCCGATCACTGCGTTCCAGTCCGCGTGCCTTCTTAGCTGTTCTGCCTAGCGGCGGCGGGAGAGCAAAGCTACGCGGGCGCGGCCACGGAGGCGAGCAGCTCGAGCGAGCGCAGGCGCCCGTCGAGGGAGTCGGCCTGGTGGACGGTCATCAGCTCGTCCGCGTCCGTCTGCGCGCGGAAGTCCTCCAGGTACGCCTGCACCGTGTCGACCGTCCCGAGCGCCGTGTACTGGAGCATCTGCTCGACGTGCTGGGCCTGCGGGGAGGCGAGGAGCGCGTCGAGCTGCTCGTCGCTGATCTTCTGGCCGGGACGGCTGAAGATCCCGCGCGCGAAGACGCGGCGGCGCGTCTCGAACTGGCGGCGCGCCTCCTCCTCGCTGTCGGCGGCGAGGACGTTGACGGCGGCGATGAAGTACGGCTCGGCCTGCTGCTCGGACGGCTCGAACCGCTCGCGGTAGACCGACGCGGCCTGGTGGAGCAGCTGCGGCGCGAAGTGCGACGCGAACGCGTACGGCAGGCCCAGCGCGGCGGCGAGCTGCGCGCCGAAGAGCGACGAGCCGAGGATGTAGAGCGGGATCTTCGTGCCGCGGCCCGGGTTCGCGCTGATGCCGGGGATCCGGCTGCCGTCGTCGGCCAGGTAGCCCTGGAGCTCCAGCACGTCCTGCGGGAACGCCTCGGCGCTGTTCGCGTCGCGGCGGAGCGCGCGGAGCGTGTTCTGGTCGGTGCCGGGCGCGCGGCCGAGGCCGAGGTCGATGCGGCCGGGGTGCAGCTCGGCGAGCGTGCCGAACTGCTCGGCGATCGTCAGCGGCGCGTGGTTGGGGAGCATCACGCCGCCCGACCCGAGCCGGATCCGCTCCGTGTTCGCCGCGACGTGCGCGATCAGCACGGCCGGCGCCGACGACGCGATCGCCTTCATGTTGTGGTGCTCGGCGTACCAGACGCGCGTGAAGCCGAGCGCCTCGGCGCGCTGCGCGAACGTGACCGACTGCTGCAGCGCCTCGCCGACCGGCTGGTCGGGGCCGACGGACGCGAGGTCGAGGAGGGACAGCGGGACCGACAGGGGCATGTCCACGACGGTACGACGTTCGCCGAACTTCTCGCGGGAGCGTGGTCACGGTCGCGGCGCGAGCAGCCCCTGCCCGACGTAGCCGCCGGCGGGCGCGCCGGGCGGGATGGCGAAGACGGCGCTGCCGGTGTGGCGGGCGAAGCGGCCGAGCGGGTCGTGCGCGGCGAGGCGGCGCTGGACGGGGACGAACTGGCGCGCGGGGTCGCGGACGAAGGCGAGGAAGAGCAGGCCGTCGTCGAAGCCGTAGGAGCGGCGGAGCATCGGCGGGACGCGGTTCGTGCGCGGGGAGGCGAGGCGGACGTGAGAGCGCTCCGGGAACGCCTCGATCGGCGCGGGGTCGAACTCTCGCTGCCCGCCGGGCGGCGCACCGCTGTCGCGCCGGCGGCCGACGAGCTCCTCCTGCGCCGTCAGCGGCTGCGCGGTGAACGCGGCGACATCGAGCGCGATCCGGCGGACGACGAGGTACGTGCCGCCGACCATGCCGGTCCGGTCGCCGCGGTCGACCCACACGTGGCGATCCAGGTCGCGGCCGCGCCGCAGGTTGTGGGTGCCGTCGCGGAAGCCGAACGGGTCGCGTGGCGTGCCGGCCGGGGCGTCGCCGGGCGCGCGGCGCAGCGCGGCCGCCTGCTCCCACCGCACCGCCACCGCGCCCTCCCCCACCGCCGCGAGCAGCTCGTCGACCGCGGCGGCGGCGCGGGCCGGGTCGGCGGCGCAGA
>DATMVO010000323.1:0-4504 GCA_035563115.1 Solirubrobacteraceae bacterium | reverse complement strand
CACCGCGACGAGCATCCCCGCCGCGAACTCGTGCGTGTGGGTGAGCAGCGAGTTCGTGACCGTCGGCTCCCACCGCTGCACCATCGACACGCCCGCGACGACCGCGCCCGCGACGGCCAGCGCCGCGCACAGCAGCGCCTGCCGCGTGCGCGTCCGCGCGACTCGCAGCCCGAGCCAGCCGAAGAGCGGCAGCGTGGCGTAGAACGCGACCTCCACGCCGAGCGTCCACATCGGCGGGTCGACGTCCTTCAGCGTCTCGACGAAGTAGTTCTGGAGGAAGAGCGCGTGCACCGGCAGCTCCGACCACATCGCCTGCGACGGGTGGTCCAGGTGACGCAGGAGGAAGAACCCGGCGAGCAGCGCGAGCCAGTACGCGGGGAGGATCCGCGCGACGCGCCGGATCGCGTACCGGCGCAGCTGGTGCGGCGCGCGCCCGTCGAGCGCGCTCGCGACGAACGGGCGGTAGAGCAGGAAGCCGGAGAGGACGAAGAAGAGCGGGACGCCGAGCCGCAGCTCGCCGATCGCCAGCTCCAGGAAGCCCTTCTCGGGCCGGTGGGCGTCGCCGTAGTCGAACATCCACACGTGCAGCACGACGATGCCCAGCGCGGCCAGTCCGCGCAGGGCGTCGAGCGAGTCCAGTCGGGTCGGGGCAGGGGCTTGCTCTGGCACGCGTGCCATCTCTAGCGAGCGCACCTAACCGCCGCCCTAACGGGGCAAACGTGCCACGTAAGACGGTGGCCCGTGCGTGCGCCGCGGCGGCAGGCCGCGGCGCGCGGCTCACGCCTCGGCGGCGAACGCTGCGCGATGTGCATCGGTGCGGCGACATGCGGTCGCGGCGCCCTCGAACGCTCGTCCACCGCCCTCTTACATAACCACGTCAAAGAAGTGACGCTGTGCAACGAGCGGCGGGAGAAGAGCCGTGTCACGACCTCGCAGGGGAAGGACCGCATGACGCATCAAACTGCCCGACGGCCGGGCCGGTGGTCGCTGGGCCGTTGGCTCACCATCGCCGCGGCTCTGGCGATGACGACCGCCTGGCCGGCAGCAGACGCCTTCGCTGCCGACGAGATCGGCGTCTTCAGCACGAGTGCCAGTACGGGGAACCAGCTCTGGGCAAGCGAACCCGGCACCATCACCAAGACCCGGCTCCTCGCCGAAGGTGCCTCGTCGTCGTATCAAGCGCAGGTCTCGCCCGACAGCGAACGCGTCGTGTGGGTGACCGCTCCCGGAACCGGCCGCTCCGACGCGATGTACGTCCGCGCGTCCGACGCCAAGACCGCGGCGACTCGAGTCTGGGCGACTCACACGGTCGGCTCCGTCCGTTACGGGATGGTGAGCCACCCAACGTGGTCGCCCGACGGTGCCTGGCTGTGGTACACCGCCCACCCCGACGGGACGACCGGCACGGGTACGGCGATCTTCAAGATGCGACGCGACGGGACGCAGCGGACGAAGGTGGTCGACTGGGCGAACGACCAGTCCTGGCCGGCGATCTCGCCGGACGGGCGGAAGATCGCGTTCCTCTCGAAGACCAACCCGAACGGCACGTTGGCCAACAACGGCGACACGACCGGAGCGATCTACACATCGGATCATCTCGGTCAGCTGTTCGTCGCGAACGCCGACGGCACGGCGGCGACCCAGGTCACGCCGCCACTCAGCGCGTACACCCGTCATAACGCCATCGGAGCGCCGGCGTTCTCTCCGGATGGCACGAAGATCGCCTTCCACGCCGGATACTCGGGCTGCTGCCGTGCGGATTACGAGATCTACACCGTCCCGGTGACCGGGGCGGTGGACGCCACCCCACGTGGTCCCCGGACGGCCGCTACATCCTGTACGAGACCGAGAGCACCTGCAAAGCGGTCGTCCGGGCCCCGGCGAACGGTGCGTATCCGGGGACGATGATCTGGAACATGGCGTACGAGCGAGAGGTGCTGGGGCTCGGGGAGCGCGTCGTCGACTTCCCTCGGTACAGGACGCTCGGTTCGCCGGCCGAGTACTTGGCCCACAAGTTCCGGCCGATCCTCTACTTCGACGAGAACGAGCACTGGCGACCGCTGAACGTCGACAAGATGCTCGCCCAGCCCGGCCACAGGGTCTGCGACCCGATCGGGTGTGGACCGGTCTCGTCGCTCGCGACCATGACCGCTTCGGCGACTCCGAGTGCCGGCGCGTGGCTCGACATCGCCGGCGCCGGAGAAGAGGGTGCGTACCACTCACCCGACCCGGCGTGCAACGCAGAGCCGCTGCGCGATTGCGATGAGGGGATCTCGGCCATCTACTACGACAGCACGAAGGTGTCCCCAGCGAGCTACCGGTACTTCAACTACTGGTTCTTCTACCGCTTCAACGACGCTCCGGACATCGCCGATCCGCTCACATCGGACCATCTCGACCACGAGGGCGACTGGGAGAACGTCGCCGTCGCTGTCGACGACCGCCTCGGAGTCGCCGCACAGAGCTTCGCGTTCGTGAACTTCGGTCAGCACGGTCACCACTTCAACTACCTCCGCGAGAACCTGTCGTGCGACGCGGATGGTGAGGACTCGGTCTGCGGGCCAACCGCGCAGCGGGTACACGCCTACCCGGCCGAAGGCACGCACGCCACGTATCCGGACATCTGCACGAGGTTGACGCTGATCTGCGGACAGAACGGAACCGCGGTCCCAGAGAACCAGCACGGCGGCGAGCGACGGTGGGCGAGGAACGAGACGGCGTCTGCCCTGCAGAAGCTTCCAGGTGAGACGCCCGCAGGGACGCCATGGGCAAACGGCCCCCGCTCATGGGTCGACTGGCCTGGACGCTGGGGCGCGAGCGGTCCGAACGGCGGCGGGTCGCCCGCGAGCCCAGGAAACCAAAGCACGTTCGATACGCCGTGGGACGCTCGTTGCGCCGATGACAACGAGAGCACGTCGTGCGCGGTGACGGCGAGGGCGCCGCGGCCCACGGCTACACCCGGCGCCGTCGCCGCTTCGGCGAAGCGCTGTGAAGCGTGGTTCGGCCCCTCCGTCCGGGCAGCCGTGTGCTCCCCGAGCGAGCTCGCCGTCGCTGTTTCGCGCCGGCAGCTCGGCCGCCGCGGCGACGTCGCGGTCCGCGTGGTCCGTGCCCGTTCGAACAAGGCCACGGCAGTGCGCGACCGCAGCGCCACGGTGCCCGGTCTCGCACAGCTCGGCGGTGAGCCGTTGCGGGTGGGTGATCGGCTGCTCGTGGAGGGTGACCTGGCCGCGGACGCGATGCTGCTCGTGCGGGCGGCCGACGGCTCGCATCTCGTCGACACGAAGTTCTCGGCCGAGAAGCTCCGCGGCGGCCGGATCGAGATCCGCGTCACGAAGCAGTTGGCGGGTGCTCGCGCCGCGAGCCGCAGCGCTGAGCGACGGGGCCCCCGCGTGGTGGCCAGCACGGCAGCCGGTGTGGCGTCTCCCGCTCGCCGGGTTGTGAGGAAGCTCCGCTGACCGGGCGGCTGAGCATGACGAGCGCTGCCCTCGGCCTCGCGGCCGGCGGGGTCGCGCTCGCCGTGGGCGCGCCGACGGCGGCCGTGCTGGTCGCCGTCGTTGTCGTGCTCGTCGCGTCTTTTGTCGGCGGGCGGTCGCGGCGGCCTGGGCTGGCCGTCGCGACCGCTGGTGCGGCGCTTGCCGTGCTTCTGCTCAGCTGCGCCGTGACGCTGACGTGGGCGTTCGGGTGCGGAGACGATGTCGCGCGGGAGCCGGGAAGCGCGTCGGCCGATCACTGCGCGTGGCTGAACAGCCAGGACCAGGCCGGCCAGTGGCTCCTGCTCGCCGTGCTCGCCGCCGCTCCGCTCGTCACGCTGACCGCCGGCGTGTTGGCCTTGCGGCGCGGGCGCCCGGTGCTGCTCGCAGCGGGCACCGCGGTCGGCGCGGCGGCGGTTCTGGCGATCGGGCTGCCGTTCCGGCTCGGGTGAGCGGAGGGCGGTCGCTCAGAAGAGCGGGAGCGCGAGCGGCGGGAGGTCGTCGCCCTCGCGCGCGAGCCAGAGCGCGCGGTGCAGGCGGACGGTCGTGTCGGTGTGGGAGGGGTGGAGGACGAGCCGATCGCCGGCCTTCAGGTGGCCGACGTCGCCGGCGATCCGCCCGTGCTCGTCGCCCGCGCTCGCCCACGTCGCGTCGAGGCCGAGGACGACCGGCGGCCCGTGGTCGATCGAGACCGCCTTGAGCCCCGCGTCGACCAGCACCTCGCCGTCGCCGGGCGCGCTGAGCACGGTCGTCACGACGGTCGCCGCGGTGGCGAACGGCGCGCCCGCCGCGGCGTACTTCGCGTCCATCAGCGCGTACGAGCCGGGCTGCACCTCGGTGACGAGCGGCGCCGCGCCGGCGCCCGCGCGCTCCACCAGCTCCGCCGTGCCCGTGCCCGCCGACGTGACGAGCGCGAGCGCGTGCCCGCGGGCACGGATCGCGTCGAGCATCGTCCTGAGCGTTCCCATCGCCGCCGCGTAGCCCGCCGCGCGCTCGTCCGCCGGCAGCAGCTGGAGGTGGCCCTCGTAGGCCTG
>DATMVO010000322.1:0-14507 GCA_035563115.1 Solirubrobacteraceae bacterium | reverse complement strand
GGGCTCGGGACGCACCGGCTTGCGCCGGGGGAGGGGCTTGAGGCCTTCGACCTCTTCCTCCATCACGTCCTCGGGCAGCTCGATGTGCGTCGACCCGGGCTTCTCCGACTCGGCGACCTTGAACGCCTTGCGCACGAGCTCGGGGATGATCTTCGTGTCGTTCAGCCGCGCGTTCCACTTGGTGATCGGCTCCATCACCCGCACCAGGTCGATGTACTGGTGCGACTCCTTGTGCATCCGCTCGACGTCGGCCTGGCCCGTCAGCGCGACGAGCGGCGCACGGTCCAGGAACGCGTCGGCGACGGCGGTCACGAGGTTGGTCGCGCCCGGCCCGAGCGTGCCGAGGCAGACGCCAGCGCGGCCCGTGAGCCGGCCGTACATGTCGGCCATGAACGCCCCGCCCTGCTCGTGGCGGACCGGGATGAACGAGACGGACGAGTCCGCCAGGGACTCGTTGAGGTCGAGGGTCTCCTCACCCGGGATGCCGAAGACGTAGCGGACGCCCTCCGCCTCCAGGCACTCCACGAAGACGTCCGACGCGCGGCGAGCGCTCAAGCTGCCTACCCCCTCGATCCGATGATCCGATTACCGTGACAGTTCCCGGCACCGCAACTCTTCCCTCCCTCACGGGTCCCAACCGCCTGATGTCCCGCTTCCGCCAGCACGCCGTCCCGATCACCGTCGCCGTCGCCCTCGCGAGCGGCGCAGCGGCCGCCGGACCCGCCGCCGCGGCGGACCGGTTCGTGATCCGCGGCGCCGGCTTCGGCCACGGCGTCGGGATGAGTCAGTACGGCGCCATGGGCTTCGCCAAGCAGGGCAAGACCTACCGCGAGATCCTCGCCCATTACTACTCGGGCACGCAGATCGGCAAGCTCGACGCCGACCCCATCGTCCGCGTCCTCCTCCAGAGCCGCGGCACGGTCGCGTTCACCGGCGCCGCGCAGGCGGGCGACAAGCGCCTGGATCCGTCGAAGACGTACACCGCGTCGTCGTTCGGCGGCGCGGGCGTCGTCGTGAAGACGAGCGCCGGCAAGCGCGTGAAGACCTTCACCTCGCCGCTGCGGATCGTCGGCCCGGGCGGGAACCCGTGGCGCCTGGTCGGCGGCCAGAACTCGGGGACCTACCGCGGCGCGCTCGAGCTGCGCGCGGGCATCTCCTCGAGCGGCCTGGCCGCGATCAACGCGGTGACGCTGGAGAGCTACGTCCGCGGCGTCATCTCGCGCGAGTCGCCGGCCTCCTGGCCGGCCGAGGCGCTCAAGGCGCAGGCGCTCGCCGCGCGCACGTACGCGATCACGACGAACAAGCCGGGCACCGGCTTCGACCATTACGCCGACACGCGCTCGCAGGTCTACGCGGGCGTCGCGGCCGAGACGCCGGCCACCGACGCCGCGGTCGCCGCGACCGCGCACGAGGTCGTCATCTACGACGGCAAGCCGGTCACCACCTACTTCTTCTCGACCTCCGGCGGCAAGACGGAGAACAACGAGACGAGCGCGCTGGGCGGCTCGCCCCAGCCGTGGCTGCGCAGCGTCGAGGATCCCTACGACAACGTCTCGCCCAAGCACCGCTGGGGGCCGATCCGGCTCACCACCGGGCAGGCCGGCGCGAAGCTCCGCGGGCTCGTCAAGGGCTCGTTCAAGGGGATCGAGGTCGTCAAGCGCGGCGCGTCCCCGCGGATCGTCTCGGCGGAGATCGTCGGCACCCGCGGCCGCACGACCGTCAACGGCGCGACGCTGCGCGCGCGGTTCGGCCTCAACGACTCGTGGGCGTACTTCACGACGGTCGGCACCGAGGTCGACGAGTCGCGGACGAGCACGGACGAGACCGATCCGGGCAGCGGCGGCACCGTCGCGCGCCTGGCCACGGCCGCAGCGACGCGCCGCAACGGCGTCGTCCACGGCCGGATCATCGGGATGAAGCGCGGGACGGTGCTGAAGGTCGAGCGCCGCACCGCCGCCGGCGTCTGGTCGGTCGAGACGACGGTCAAGCTGCGCAAGAACGGCCGCTACCGCGCGACCGTCGCCCGCACGGGCGCCTACCGCGTCCGCGCGGGCTCCATCGTCGGCCCGGTCGCGAAGCTCCGCTAACCCGTGTAGACGCGGGCCAACGTTTCCGCGACGCAGACCGGCTTGTCGCCGCCCTCGCGCTCGAGGGTGGCGATCATCTTCACCTGCGCGCCACCCGGGATGTCGTCGACGCCGCCGACGGTGAGGCGCATGCGGACCTTGGAGCCGGTCGGCAGCGGCGCGGGGAAGCGGACCTTGTCGAGGCCGTAGTTCAGCGCGAACGCGACCCCGGTCATCGTGTAGAGGTCGTAGGAGAAGCGCGGGATCAGCGCGAGCGTGAAGTACCCGTGCACGATCGTCCCGCCGAACGGCGTGTCCTTCGCCCGCTCGGGATCGACGTGGATCCACTGGTCGTCGCCCGTCACGCGCGCGAACGTGTCGACGTCCTCCTGCGTGACCTCGCGCCAGTCGCTGACGCCGATCTCCTCGCCGACCTTCGCGCGCAGCTCGTCGACGCCGTTGATGACCACCTGATCTGCCATGCGGCGGACGCTAGCGGCGCGCGGCCCAGAACGCCGCGTCCTCGACGCCCATCGGCGTCGTCGGCGCGGCGTCCGGCAGCGCGTACTCGCGCATCAGCGCGCCCCAGTCGGCGCCCGCGCGCAGCTCGCCCAGCACGCTGAACAGCAGCCCCTCCATCCGGCGCAGCAGCAGCGCCTGGGCGGGGATCGTCTGACGGCGCATCTGGTCGAAGTGGGGTGAGCGCGGGGAGCCGGTCTCCTCCATGTGCACCCGCACGAACTCGGGATCCAGCCGGCGGAAGCCCTCGACGAAGAACCACGCGCCCGCGGCGGAGATCTGCTCGAAGACCTGATCGTGGGTGAACGCGTCCGGGTCGGGCAGGTAGCCGGTCCGCGCGAGCATCGCGTGCACGCGCGCGGCGTCGCCGTCGATCACGGCCCGCGCGAGCTCGCGCTCCTCCTCCTGGTAGACGGCGTCGATCCGCCGCATCAACCCGTAGTCGAGGAAGCAGACGCGCCCGTCCGGGCAGAGGAGGTAGTTGCCGGGGTGCGGGTCGCCGGCGACGAGCCGCTCGTGCGAGAGCAGGCCCCAGAAGAAGCGGAAGACGATCTCGGCGAACCGGTCGCGCTCGGCCTCGGGCCGCGCCTTGACGTCACCGAACCCGACGCCCTCGACGAACTCGCTGACGAGCACGCGCCGCGTCGACAGCTCGGTGTCGACGGCGGGGACCTTCACGTACGGGTGCCCGCGGTACAGGCGCGCGACGAGCCGCTGGTGCTGCGCCTCGACCTCGTAGTCGAGCTCCTCGCCGATCCGCTCGCGCAGCTCGTCGCCGAGCGCCCGCACGTCCAGGCCCGGCGCCAGCCGCTTCACCAGCGGGAAGAGCATCGACATGTTGCGCAGGTCGGTGTCGACCGCCTCCGCGACGCCCGGGTACTGCACCTTGACCGCCACGTCGCGCCCGTCGCGCGTGCGCGCGCGGTGGACCTGGCCGATCGACGCGGCCGCGACGGGCTCGTCGGAGAACTCGGCGAAGACCCGCTCGACCGGCGCGCCGAGATCCTGGCGCAGCAGCTTGTCGAGGTCCTTGCGCGGCACGGGCGGCGCCTGGTCGCGCAGGGCGGCGAGCCGCTCCTTGAACTCCTCGCGCTGGTCCTCCGGCACGAGGTCGAAGTCGACGGTGGAGAGCACCTGGCCGATCTTCATCGCCGCGCCCTTCATCTGGCCGAGCTGGCGGACGAGCTGGTCGGCGACCGCGACGGGGTCGTCCCGCTTGAGCGCGGCGCCGGCCACCATCGACCCGAAGCGCGCCGTGCGCGCGATGCGACCTGTGGGAACGCGTGGCACTGCTCCAAGGTACGGCCGCCCGCGGAACCTGGCTCACCGGCTTGCGAACAGGAGTAGCGTTCCGGGTGCGGTGCGGGAGACGGTGGGGAGACCGGGGTTCTCGACATCGGCCGTCGCGGACGACGGCCGGACGGTGCTGGCCGTCTTCGGCGAGGTCGACGTCGCGACCGCGCCGCGGCTGCGCGACGAGCTCTTCCAGCACCTGCGCGCCGGCCCGGTCGTGCTCGACCTCGCCGGTCTGGACTTCCTCGACTCGTCCGGCGTGCGCGTCCTCAGCCACGCCCTGCGCGCGTGCCACGACGAAGGGCTGGAGCTGCGCGTGCGCCCGCGGCTGACCGACGCGGTGCGGCAGATCCTGGAGATGACCGGGATGCTCGCGGTGCTGCCGATGGAGGACCGCCCTTGAACGCCGCCGCCCGCCACAACGTCGTCGTGCACGGCCCGCCCGACGCGCCGCCGATGCTCTTCGCCCACGGCTTCGGGTGCGACCAGAACATGTGGCGCCTCGTCTGGCCGGCGTTCGCCGACGACTTCCGCATCGTGCTCTTCGACCACGCGGGCGCGGGCGGCGCGGAGCGCTCGGCGTACGACCCGGAGCGCCACGCGGCGCTCGACGGCTACGCCGACGACGTGCTCGCCATCTGCGCCGAGCTGGAGCTGCGGGGCATCACGTTCGTCGGGCACTCGGTCAGCGCGATGATCGGCGTGCTTGCCGCCGCGCGCGAGCCGGAGCGGTTCGCGCGGCTCGTGCTCGTCGGCCCGTCGCCCCGCTACCTCGACGACGACGGGTACGTCGGCGGCTTCACGCAGGCGGACATCGAGGAGCTGCTCGAGTCGCTGGAGGACAACTACCTCGGCTGGTCGAGCGCGATGGCGCCGGCGATCATGGGCGTGCCGGACCGGCCGGAGCTGGGCGAGGAGCTGACGAACAGCTTCTGCCGCGCCGACCCGGAGATCCAGGCGCGGTTCGCACGCGCGACGTTCCTCTCCGACAACCGCGCGGACCTGGGGCGCGTGCGGACGCCGTCGCTCGTCCTGCAGTGCTCGAGCGACGTGATCGCGCCGCAGGCGGTGGGCGAGTACGTGGCCGCGCGGATGCCGGACAGCCGGTACGTGCTGCTGGAGGCGACCGGCCACTGCCCGAACCTCAGCGCGCCGGAGGAGACGATCGCCGCGATCCGGGAGTTCGTTGCCGGGTGAGCGACGCGGGCGACCTGCTCGAGGAGACGGCGGAGGAGCTCTTCGAGGAGGCGCCGTGCGGCTACCTCACGACCGCGCTCGACGGCACGATCCTCCGCGTCAACCGCACGTTCGAGACGCTCACCGGCCACGACCGCACGCACCTGGTCGGGCAGCGGACGTTCCAGCAGCTGCTCAGCGCCGGCGGCCGGATCTACCACGAGACGCACTTCGCGCCGCTGCTGCGGATGCAGGGCGAGGTGCGGGAGATCGCGCTGGAGGTGGTGCGCGCCGACGGCTCGCGCGTGCCGGTGCTGGTCAACGCGGCGCTGCGCGCCGACGACGAGGGGCGCCCGCGGGTGGTCCGCACGACGGTGTTCGACGCGCGCGACCGGCGGCGGTACGAGCGTGAGCTGGTGGCGGCACGCAAGCGCGAGCACCAGATCGCGCAGGATCTCCAGCGCTCGCTGCTGGCGGGCGCGGCGCCCGAGGCGCCGGGGCTGACGATCGAGGTCGCCTACCGGCCCGCCGTCGAGGGGCTCGAGGTCGGCGGCGACTGGTACGACGCGTTCTGGCTCGATCCGCCGCGGACGATCGGCCTGGTCGTCGGCGACGTCGTCGGGCGCGGGCTGGAGGCGGCGGCCACGATGGGCCAGCTGCGGAGCGCCGTGCGCGCGCTGGCGTCGACGGGGCTGGCGCCGGGGGAGCTGCTCCACGCGCTCGACCGGTACGCGCGGCGCCACGAGGTCGGCCAGATGGCGACCGTGGTCTACGCCGACCTGGACCTGGAGAGCGGGCGGCTGCGGTACGCGTGCGCCGGCCACCCGCCGCCGCTGCTGCTGGAGGCCGGCGAGCCGGCGCGCTACCTGCCGGAGGGCCGCTCGCTCCCGCTCGACGCGCTCGCCGCGCCCACCGCCCGCGCCGGCGCCGTGGCGTCGCTGCCGCCGGGTGCGGTGCTCCTCCTCTACACGGACGGGCTGATCGAGCGGAGCGACCGGCCGCTGCAGGCGGGGATGGAGCGGCTGCGCGCGGAGGTCGAGCGCCACCGGGCCGACGTGCCGGCGACGCTGCCGAGCGTGCTGGTCAACGCGCTGACCGCCGAGGCGAAGAACGCCGACGACGTCTGCCTGCTGGCCGTCGGGCGAACCGCCTAGCCTGCGCGTCCATGTCCTCCGCGCCGCTGCTCGCCGTCGACGCGCCGTCGCTGCTCTACCGGGCGTTCTTCGCGCTGCCCAAGTCCATCACCGGCACCGACGGCCACCCGGTGAACGCGCTGCTGGGCTGCGCGAACCTCGTGCTGGCGGCGGTGGAGGAGCACGCGCCGCGGGCGGTCGCGATGTGCTTCGGGGCCGAGGACGCGGTCTACCGCAAGGAGCTGTACGAGCCGTACCACGGCGACCGGCCGCCGATGCCCGAGGAGCTCGCGTACCAGTGGCACCGCGCGCGCGAGTGGTTCGAGGCGTTCGGCTGGACGGTGCTCGAGCACGACACGCTGGAGGCCGACGACCTGCTCGGCTCGCTGGCGCTGGAGGAGGCCGAGGCCGGCGGCACCGCGCTCCTCTTCACCGGCGACCGCGACATGTTCCAGTGCGTCAACGAGCGCGTGACCGTGCTGTACCCGCGCGGCGGCAAGGACGGGCCGGAGCTGATCGACGTCGAAGGCGTGCGCAAGCGGTACGGGATCGAGCCCGAGCAGGTGCCGGACTTCATCGCGCTGCGCGGCGACCCGAGCGACGGGCTGCCGGGCGCGAAGGGGATCGGCGAGAAGACCGCCAAGGACCTGCTGCGCGAGCACGGGACGCTGGAGGCGTGCATCGCCGCGTCGGTGCGGATGCGCCCGCGGATGGGCGCGGCGCTGCGCGACGACGCCGAGCAGCTGCGGGCGTTCCGCGAGATCGCGACGCTCGTGCGGGTGCCGGTGGAGCTGCCCGCGGACCGGCCCACGGACTTCGCGGCGGCGGCCGACGCGGCGCGCGAGCGCGGCATGGGGCGGCTGGCCGAGCGGCTCGAGAAGCTCGCAGCGGCGTAGCGCCTCGCGCGCGCACGGCACAATGACCGCAGTCGTGCGTCGCTCTCTCCTGCTGTGCATCGCGGTCGCCGCGGCCGTGACGGGTCTCGCCGCGCCCGCGGCGCGTGCCGCCGACCTCCCGTCCCCGGTGCCGCTCGCGCGCGGGTGGGAGTTCGCGCCGTCCGCGACCGGCCCGTGGAAGCGGGTGACGGTTCCCCACGTCTTCGACGGCCGCCCCGCGGCCGAGCTCTTCCAGGGGACGACCGGCGTCTACCGCCTGCGCTTCCGCGGGCCGGCCACGAGCGACGGCGGTGCGTGGGCGCTGCACTTCGAGGGGGTGCGGCGCAAGGCCCGCGTGCTCCTCAACGGCCGTGAGGTCGGCGTCAACGACGACCCGTACACGCCCTTCACCCTCCCCGCCTGGGGGCTGCGCGCCGGCGCGATGAACGAGCTGCGCGTCGAGGTCGACAACCGCCGCAAGCCCGGGTGGCGCGAGGGCTGGTGGAACTGGGGCGGGATCACGCGCGCGGTCTCGCTGATCCCGCGCGGGAAGGTCTCGATGCGGGGTGTCGCGGTGATGGGGCAGGTCGACTGCTCCGTCACGCCCTGCCGCGCCACGGCGCTCGTCGACGGCTGGATGACCTCGCGCGCGGCCGGGCCGGTGCGGCCGTCGGTGACCGTGCGGCTACGGCCCCCGGGCGGGCGCGGACCGGAGACGAAGCTGACCGTGCGGCTGCGGACGGTCACGCCCGGCGAGACGGCGCGCGTGCGGCTGGAGATCCCCGTCGCGGGCGACCCGCAGCTGTGGGCGCCCGAGAAGCCGCAGCTCTACGGGGCGACCGTCGAGGCGTCGCTCGGGGGGCGCGTGGTGGAGCGGGTGCAGGAGCGGCTCGGGCTGCGCTCCGTCGCGGTGCGCGGCGGGCGGCTGGAGCTCAACGGCCGGCGGCTCGCGCTGCGCGGCGCGTCGATCCAGGAGGACGTCCCCGGCCGCGGCCCGGCGCTCACCGACGCCGACATCGAGGGCATCGTCCGCGACCTCGAGGCGCTCGGCGCGAACGTCACCCGCGCGCACTACCTGCTCGACGAGCGGCTCCTCGACCGGTTCGACGAGGAGGGGATCCTCGTCTGGAACCAGGCGCCGGTCTACCACCGCGACGTCCAGCTGCGCACGGCGGAGGGGCGCGCGTACGAGCTGGGCACGCTGCGCCGGACGGTGATCGAGGCGCGTCGCCACCCGTCGGTCATCACCCACTCGGTGGCCAACGAGCTCTCGCCGCAGCCGGACGTCAACCCGACGACCGCGCAGTGGCTCGAGTCCGCGCGCACGATGGCGGCGGACCTCGACCCGACCGTCCCGATCTCCGTCGACCTGATGGCGTGGCCGGGCTTCCCGCGCCAGAGCGCGTACGCGCGGTTCCGCCTGCTCGGCGTCAACGCCTACTTCGGCTGGTACACCGGCGCGGCGTCGCGCTCCACCGCGAACCTGGCCGACCTGGAGCCGTTCCTGCGCTCGCTCCACGACGCGTATCCGGGCGCCGGCCTCGTGATGACGGAGTTCGGCGCGGAGTCGACGATGGGCGGGCCGGCGAACGTGAAGGAGACGTTCGCCTACCAGGCCGCGTTCGTCCGCGCCTACCTGGACGTCGTCGCGCGGAACCCGTTCATGAGCGGCGCGCTGTACTGGACGCTGCGCGAGTTCGCGGTCAAGCCGGACTGGGACGGCGGGGCGCAGCGCGAGGGCGTCACGCGCGACGGCATCCACGACAAGGGGCTGATGGAGTACGTCAGCGGCGCGCGCAAGCCGGCGTGGGCGGTGGCCGAGCGGGCGTTCGCGGCCACGCCGCTCTACCGGTCGCCGATGCCGCGGGCGACCGCGCCGTCGCTCGCGACGCCGCCGGCGGTGCGGGACCCGTCCACGGGGACGCTCGTGCTGGCGTCGATCGCGCTGACGTTGCTGCTGGCGCTGGCCGCGTGGCTGGTCTGGCTCGCGCACGGAAGCTGGCGCGCCGGCGCCGGCGGTGGGCCGCCGTCCGGGCCGGGGCGTCCAGACCCGCTGGACGAGCTGGAGGCCCGGCGCCGCCGCGTCCGGGCGACTGTCTGAGCGCCAAGGGTTACGTGAAGCGTCCGTTGCCCCGGGCAGGAGTCAAGGTCGGGGCACCGTAGGTCGACCAGTCCGAGCAGTGCCCCCGATGACGACCCTCCCCCACGACACGAACTCCGCACTGCTGGCCCGCCAGCCGATCATCGACCGCGACGGCCGCGTGCGCGGCCACGAGCTCCTGTTCCGCGACGCCGCCTCCCCGGCCGAGCGCGCGACGGCGACGGCGCTCGGGGCTTTGAGCGGAGGGCTGCCGGCCTGGATCAAGGTCTCGCGCGAGTTCCTCCTGACCTTCGACCCGTTCCCGGTCGCGCCGGGCGCGGTCGTGCTGGAGCTCGACCCGTACGCGATCGTGGACGACGAGCTGATCGACCGGCTCGTCGGCCTGCGCGCCGAGGGGCACATCCTGGCGCTCGACGACTTCATCCCGGTCGGCGGCCGCGAGCCGCTGGTCGGCATGGCCGATCACGTCAAGCTCGACTTCGGCGCCTACGGGCCGGCGGGCGTGTCCGCCGTCATGGAGCGGCTGGGCGAGAAGCGGCCGCACGTCGTCGTCTACAACGTCGCGTCGCCCAAGCAGCGGGACACGCTGCTGCGCCGCGGCGTCGACCTGGTGCAGGGCTTCTTCTTCGAGCTGCCGGAGCGGATCGAGGACCAGCCGGTGCCGGTCGGCGAGGCCGAGGTCGATCGCCTCCGCTCGCTGATGGCGCTCGGCGCGCAGCCGTCGTTCGAGGAGATCGAGGACGTCGTCTCCGGCGATCCCGGCCTCACCGTCCGCCTGCTCCGCTTCGCCAACTCCGCCGCCGTCGGCTCGCGCCGCCGCTTCGCCTCCGTCCGCGAGGCGATGGTGCTGCTGGGGAGCGAGCGCGTCCGCCAGTTCCTGCTCGTCGTCCTGCTGTCGAACCTCGGCAAGGGCCGCCCGGCCTTGGTCTCCGCGGCCGTGCTCCGCGGCCGCCTCGCCGAGCAGATCGCCCGCGACCTCCAGCTCGGCGACCCGGACACCGCCTTCACCGCGGGCGTGTTGTCGATCGTCGACGCCCTGCTCGAGCGCAAGCTCGTGGACGTCCTCAAGGGCCTCCCGATCACCGAGGAGCTCCGCTGGGCGATCGTCGGCCACGTCGGGCCGGTCGGCCAGGCCCTCGACCTCGCCATCCGCATCGAACGCGGCCGCGCCGGCGCCGACGCCGACCGCTTCCCCCGCCTCGACGCCACCATCCGCTGGACCGACCAGGCCCTCCGCGGCCTGCTCGCCTAGACCGGCACGCGTCCGGCTGCCTCCCGCGGGGCGCCCACGTAGGACAGGAGGGTTCCGCCGCTTGTCGAAGAACGACGCAGTGGTCGCGGCGTTCTTCTTCTCGATGGCAAGCGAATAGCCTGCAGCACCCGTGCTGACGGCTATCGACATCCGGGCCTTCAAGGCTTTCGGTGACCCGGGGACGCATGTTCCGCTGGCTCCTTTCACGCTTGTCGTCGGAGCGAACGGGGCGGGCAAGACAAGCATCCTCCAGGCGATCGAGATGGTCGGCATGCTCTCGCGAGGAACGCTGACGGAGGCGCTTTCACAACGCGGCTGGGAGTACGGAGACCTCGTCCACCTCAAGTCGAACACCGCAGTCATCGGCTTCAGAACCCACGTGCTGCTCGAGGGCGGCGACGAGCTCGTGTGGTCGCTGGAGCTTGGCAACCGCCGTCGAGCTGGAATCGCGTCCGAGCGCATCGAGACCACGAGCGGGACGGTCCTTCTCGAGCGGACCGGCCGCACGATGGCGCGCCGCGACGAGAACACGGGCGAGATGGTCGATCGGGTGGAGCAGACGCTCGTCAGCTCCTGGCTCTATGCGTTCGCGGAAGAAGATCGCGAGCGCTTTCCGACGCTGACGCGTCTCGCGCAGTGGGCGCGCGGCATCAGGCCCTACGTCGTGCTCGACCCCCTGGTGCTTCGGGAGCCGGGGCGATCTCACCCTGACGGACTCGGGATCCACGGAGAGGGCCTGCCGGCGCTTCTTCGTGCTCTGTCGCCGGCACAGCGCGACTCAGCGATCCAGCGGGCCAGGAAGCACTTCAGCTCGTTGCGCGATGTGCGTGCGATTCGCTCAGGCGAATCAGGAGCGACCCGCCTCGAGGTCGCCGAGGTCTGGGGCGATGCTGAGCTCTCACTGAGCGCGCGACAGGTGAGCGATGGTCTCCTTCGACTGCTCGCTCTGTCGGCTCTCCATGAGCTCGAAGAGCCCCCCACGATCCTGATGTTCGACGAGATCGAGAACGGCGTCCATCCGTACCTGCTCGGAGCGATCATCGAGATGCTTCGATCGTTGGCCGACGCGGGAATTCAAGTGATCGCGACGACGCATTCCCCAGTGGCCGCGAGCTTCGTCGGTGATGCGGCCGAGGTGCTCATCGTCGGACGCGAGCCGGACGGCCAGCTGCGCGTCGGCCAGATGGGAGCGTCCGCGAAATGGGCGAAACTCGCCGATGCCTTCGCGCCCGGCGAAGCATGGTACGCGCTGGGAGAACGCGAGTTCTTGAACGCGATCAACAAGTGACGTGCTGGTCTTCCTGAGCGCCGAGGGCAAGCGCGACGTCGGCGGGCTGGCGGACCCCCTCTGGGGAGACCCCGCC
This sequence comes from Solirubrobacteraceae bacterium, assembly GCA_035563115.1. Taxonomy (GTDB): domain Bacteria; phylum Actinomycetota; class Thermoleophilia; order Solirubrobacterales; family Solirubrobacteraceae; genus CADCVT01. The sequence goes on along the minus strand of DATMVO010000322.1, from coordinate 2,728 downwards.
GACGAGGGCTTCTTCCAGCCGCTGATCCGACGCGTCGTCGGGCCGAGCACCGAATTCCGCGCCGCGACGACCCTCTCCCTCGGGCAGAAGCCCCCGAAGACGGTGAAGAGCAAACTCGCGCAACGGGCGCACCAGGCCGTTGCCTTGGCCGACGCGCTCGAATGCGACGCGGTCGTCATCCACACAGACGTCGACGAGCGAGCCACCACAGACGCGCCGCCGGACGGCTACAAGCGACGTCGAGATCAGCTCGCCGCAGGCGTCGCGGCGGCAGGCGCCGCTCGACCGCCAGCCGTGTTCGCGCTACCGATCGCGACAACCGAGGCGTGGGCCTTGGCAGACCCTGACGCCGTGCGCGCGCGGAGCAGCGCCTCAGCGCATGCGAGTGACCTGGATCGTCTTCCAGAGACGCTATGGGGAAAGCCGCACGATCCGTCGTCGAATCATCCGAAGATGCTGCTCGAACGAGTTCTTGGCCGCGCCGCAAGCCATCGAGAGCAACGTGCGATCTCTTCCGTGATGGATCTCGACGTCGCTCGGGCTCGATGCCCTCGAAGTCTGGCGCCGTTCCTCGACGAGCTCTCAGCTCTCTGACCCGCACACCAGATCTGGGCCCCGTCTGGCGCGGCTGGCGGAGTCGCACCAGCCGCGCTTTGAGGTCGGACCGGAAGCCCGGACGGGCTAAGGGGTGAACTTGACCGTGATCACGTCGCCGTCTTGCATGACGTAGTCGCGGCCTTCGAGGCGCAGCGTGCCCTTGTCGCGGGCGCCGGCGTAGCCGCCGGCCTCGACGAGGGCGTCCCAGCCGATGACCTCGGCGCGGACGAAGCCCTTCTGGATGTCGGTGTGGATCTCGCCCGCGGCGTGCCAGGCGGTGAGGCCCTTCTTGAGGTGCCAGGACTGCGCGGGCTTGTCCTCGCCGGCGGTGATGAACGTCTGGAGCCCCAAGAGGTCGAAGGCGCCGGCGACGACGCGGTCCAGGCCGGAGGAGGCGAGGCCGTAGTCCTCGCGCATCTGCGCGGCCTCCTCCTCGTCCAGCTCGGACAGCTCCGCCTCGAGCCGGGACGAGACCGCGACGATCTTCGCGCCCGCCTTCTCGGCGTGGGCGACCAGCGCGGGCGGGATCTCCTCCGTGTCCTCGTTGACGTTCGCGACGAACAGGACGGGCTTGGCGGTCAGGGCGCCGAGGTCGCGCGCGGCGTGCGGGGCCTCCTCGGGCACCGGCACGTCGCGGACCGGCCGCCCGGACTGCAGCGCCTCGATGACCGCGGCGAGCCACTTCTCCTCGGCGATCGCGAGCTTGTCCCCGCCGCGCGCCTGGCGCACGATCCGCGAGTGGCGCTTCTCGGCCTGCTCGAGGTCGGCGAAGATCAGCTCGGTCTCGATCGTCTCCGCGTCCCGCACGGGGTCGACCGACCCCTCGGAGTGGATCACGTTCTCGTCCGTGTGCGCGCGGACGACGTGCACGATCGCGTCGGTCTCGCGGATGTTGCCGAGGAACTGGTTCCCCAGCCCCTCGCCCTCGTGGGCGCCGCGGACCAGGCCGGCGATGTCGTGGAAGGCGATCGTGTCCGGCACGAGGTTGGACGCGCGGACGGTCTCCGCCACCGCCTCCAGCCGCTTGTCGCGCACCGGCACGACCGCCACGTTCGGCTCGATGGTGGTGAACGGGTAGTTCGCCGCCTCGGCGCCGGCCTTGGTCAGCGCGTTGAAGAGGGAGGACTTGCCCGCGTTGGGCATGCCGACGATGCCGACCTTCATCGCGCCACGCTCCCGATCGCCGTGCCCAGCGCAGCGCCCACGGCGATGTCGGTGGGGTAGTGGACGCCGACGTACACGCGCGAGGCCGCCATGGCGGCGGCGGCGCCGTAGAGCAGCGGAGCCCGACCCGGCGCCAGGGCGGAGTACGTCCGCGCCGCGCAGAAGGAGGTCGAGCTGTGGGCGGAGGGGAAGGAGAGCGAGGTGGGCACCTTGACGAGGGCGGGCAGGTCCTCCACCAGCGGACGCCGGCGGCGGAAGACGGTCTTGACCGCGGTGTTGACGAGCTGGGTGACGAAGACGGACAGCATGGCGCGCCGCCAGCGGGCGGCGGTCGCCGGATCCGCGCGGAGCATGGCGACGGTGCCGATCGCGTACCAGAGCGCGGCGTGCTCGCCGGCGGTGGTGTACGCCTTGATCGGGCCGTGCGCGTGCGGCAGGTCCAGCCGCGTCCGGACGAACGTGGAGATACGAAGATCGGCCAGGGCGATGCGACGGACGAGTGGACCGGCGGCAAGCCGGGCACGGAGTGATCGCGTCGCACCGGGCTCCGGAGCGGGACGTGCAGACACGGCCTTGACGATAGGAGGAAGATGAACGCGGTGCGGCTCGGGCTCGTCGCGAACACGAAGTCCGGCGCTGCCGACCGCGCCGAGGAGGTGCGGCGGCTCCTGACGGAGGCGGGCGCGGACGTGCGTCTGCTCCCCTTCGACCAGGTGTGCGACAGCCCCGGCGACGTGGCGCCTACGCTCGACGGGATCGACCGCATCGTGGCGGCGGGCGGCGACGGCTCGCTCGGCCCCGCCGCGCGGCTCGCGCTCCAGGCGGAGCGGCCCCTCGCCGTCGTCCCGATCGGCACCGCCAACTCCTTCGCGCGCTGGATGGACCTCCCGCTCGACCCGGCGGAAGCGGCCCGGATCGCGGCCGGCACCGACGGCAGCACCCGCTCCGCCGAGGTCGCCGACGCCGA
>DATMVO010000321.1:0-2530 GCA_035563115.1 Solirubrobacteraceae bacterium | reverse complement strand
TCTTCGACCTCCTCCTCGGCCGCGAGCCCGCGGCGCCCGACCACGTCGCCCGCGTCGCCGAGGCGGCGGAGTGGCCGCTCCCGCAGCGCGTCGTCGCGCTGGCGTTGGACACCGAGCCCTCGCTGCCGTGGAGCCGTGCGCTGACCGGCACGGTCGACGGCGTCGGGTGCGTCCTCCTCGCCGCCGACGACGAGGTGGAGTGGCACGTCGGCCGGCTCGCGACCGAGGTGGGCGGCGGGCCGATCGGCCGCGGGGAGCCGGTCGACTGGCGCGCGACCCGCGGCAGCTTCGAGCACGCCGCGGCGGTCCTCCGGCTCGCGCACGCGGGCGGGCTCACCGGCGTCGTCCCCGCGAGCGACCACGCCGCCGACCTCCTCCTCACCGCCGACCCCAGCCTCGCGCAGCTCCTCGTCGCCCGCCGCCTCGGGCCGCTCCTGGCGGTGGAGGACGAGGCCCGCCGCGAGCGGCTCACCGAGACGCTCGCCGCCTGGCTCGCCCACCCCGACCGCCCGCAGGCGATCGCCGACCGCCTCCACCTCCACGTCCAGTCGGTCCGCTACCGGATCGGCCAGCTGCGCGAGACGTTCGGCGACGGCCTCGACGACCCCGACGCCCGGTTCGAGCTCGCCGTCGCGCTCCGCCTCATCCGAATCCCACGACGCGGCCGCGACGACTTCATCGCGCGGCGCTGATGCCCTGCGGGGCCGGGCGCGCGACCCTGCCGGGCATGGAAGAAGCCGTCGCGGACGTCGTCGTGATCGGAGCCGGGATCGCCGGCCTCGTCACCACCCTGGAGCTGCTGAACAAGGGTCGCGACGTCGTGCTCCTCGACCGCTGCGAGCCGCACGAGCTGGGCGGGCTGGCACGCGAGGCGTTCGGCGGCATGTTCTTCGTCGACTCGCCCGAGCAGCGCCGCGGTCGGATCCAGGACAGCCACGAGCTCGCGCTGCGCGACTGGTTCCGCATCGCCGAGTTCGGCGAGGACGACGTCCTCCCGCGCGCGTGGGCCGAGGCGTACGTCACCCGCGCCCGCGACGAGGTCGGCGCGTGGCTGAAGACGCTCGGCGTCAAGTTCTTCCCCGTCGTCAACTGGGCCGAGCGCGGCATCGACGGCGACGGCAACAGCGTTCCGCGCTTCCACCTGACCTGGGGCACCGGCCGCGCCCTGGTCGAGCAGGTGTGGAAGGCGATCGAGGCTCATCCGCGCCGGTCTGCCCTCGACGTCCGGTTCCGGACGCTCGTGACCGGACTCGTGGAGGAGGGCGGCCGTGTGGTCGGCGTGCAGCTGGGTTCTTCCGGGCAGCTGCACGCCGCGGCCGTCGTGCTGGCCGCCGGCGGCGTCGGGGGGAACCTCGACATCGTCCGCCGCGAGTGGCCGGCCGAGCTGGGCGAGGCGCCGCGCGAGATGCTCATGGGCTCGCACTACTACGCGGACGGCGCGATGCACGAGGAGGTGACGCGGATCGGCGGGAACGTCACGCACCTGGACCGGATGTGGAACTACGCCGACGCGGTGCGCCACCCCGATCCGAAGCGGCCGCTGCACGGGCTGAAGTTGATCCCGCCGCGCTCCGGCCTGCTGATGAAGCCGAGCGGCGAGCGGTTCTGGCCGGCCGTGATGCCCACGTTCGACAACTACCACGCGCTCGAGCGGATGTGCGAGACACCGCAGAAGTACGCGTGGCTGATCTGCAACGAGAAGATCGCGCGGCGTGAGCTGGACGTGAGCGGGGCGCAGCACAACCCGTCGATCCGCGAGCAGCGGCTCGTGCGGTTCCTCGCCGGGATCGTGCTCGGCAAGCCGACGCTCGTGAAGTACTTCGTCGAGCGGTGCCCGGACTTCGTCGTGGCCGACTCGCTGCCGGAGCTGGTGGAGCGTATGCGCGAGGTCACGCGCGACGGCGCGCTGGACGGCGAGGCGCTGGAGCGCGACGTGCGCCACTACGACGAGATGATCGCGCGCGGCGAGAACCTCCACAACGACGACCAGCTGCGGCGGATCGCGCAGCTGCGCAAGTGGCGCGGGGACAAGCTGCGGACCTGCAAGTTCCAGCCGATCGCCTCCGATCCCAAGGCGGGGCGGCTGATGGCGATCCGGCTGCAGCCGATGGCGCGCAAGTCGCTCGGCGGGATCCAGACCGACCTGGACTGCCGCGTGATGCGGTCGTCGGACGGCGGCGGCGCGATCGACGGGCTGTACGCCGTGGGGGAGGCCGCGGGCTTCGGCGGCGGCGGGCTCCACGGCAAGCGCGCGCTGGAGGGGACGTTCCTCGGCGGGTGCGTCTTCACCGGCCGCATCGCGGCGCGGGTGATCGCCGAGTCGCCCGTCGGCGTGGGCGCGGTCGCTTAGCGCGCGCCGTACAGCGCGGCCGCCACGGCGGTCGCGAGGTTGAGGCTCGAGACGCCCGCGCGCATGGGGATGCGGACGCGGGCGTCGGCCTGCGCGAGCAGCGCGTCGCTCAGCCCGTGCCGCTCGGTGCCGAACGCGAGCAGCGCGCCCGGCGGCACCGCGCCGGGAACGAGGAGGTCG
>DATMVO010000320.1:0-6227 GCA_035563115.1 Solirubrobacteraceae bacterium | reverse complement strand
CTGTCGCCGCGGGCGAAGACGATCTCGCCGGGCCCGGGCACCCGGTCCACCACCGCGAACTCGACCCACTCGACGTGGCCGACGACCGCGAGCACCGGCGCCTACAGGACGAGCGTCCCGCCGTACCGGCGCAGCCAGCGGCGCGGCTCGGCGTAGCCGGGGACGTGGCGGGCGACGAGCCCCCAGAACCGCGGCGAGTGGTCCATGTGCAGGCGGTGGCAGGCCTCGTGCCAGACGACGTAGTCGAGCACCGGCTCGGGCGCCAGCAGCAGCCGCCAGTTGAAGCTCATCGCGCCGGTGGACGAGCACGAGCCCCAGCGCGTCTTCTGGTTGCGGATCGTCAGCTTCGTGTACGTCGTGCCGAGCTCGCGCACCGCACGGTCCAGCCGCGGCGCGATCTCCTCGCGCGCCATCCGCCGGTACCACCGCTCGAGCGCGTCCCGCCGCTCCTCCGCGCCCTCCGGCACGAGCAGCACGTCGCCGCGGCGGTGCACTCGCGTGCGCCCGCGCTCGGCCTGGAGGCGCAGCTCGGTGCCCAGGTACGGCACGGTGTCGCCCCGCGCGGCGACGAACGCCTTCGTCGCCTCGACCTCCCGCAGCCGCCGCTCGATCCACGGTCGCAGCTCCACCACCGCCCGCTGCGCCTCCCGCGCCGGCGCACGCTTGGGGAGCACGACCTCCACGCCCTTCTCGGCGCTCACCGACACGCGCACGCGCCGCGAGCGCTCGGAGCGGCGGACCGAGTAGTCGAAGTCGGGGAGCGCGGCGGCCATGACGGCCGACCAAGATACGCCGCGCACCGGACCGCCAGCAGGGTTCGGCCTGAGCGAGTCATCGTGGATGCCTGGCGCGGCCGGACGAGCGCCGAGTAGGCCGTCAGGCCGGTAGGCGTCGTCCGGTCGTGTCAGGCGCCGCGAGACCCGCTCAGGCCCGATCCAGCAGGCTGGAGAGGATGACCTGCGAGCGGGTGCGGATGACGAGTCCGTCGCGCTGGAGGTCCATGATCAGCCGCTCGAGGTCGGCGTTGTCCTTCGTGCGCACCCGCGCGATCGCGTCCGCCTCGCCGGTGACCGACCACGCCTCGACGACCTCGACGTGCCCGCGCAGCGTCTCGGCGACCTGGTCGAGCAGCGTCCCGGGCGCGTAGAAGAGCTCCACCAGCGCCTCGGTGTGCTCGCCCATCGCCCCGTGATCCACCACGGTCGTGAAACCGCGCAGGGCACCGGAGGCGAGCAGCCGGTCGACCCGCCGCTTGACCGCCGGCGGGCTCAGCGCGACCCGCTCGCCGATGTCGCCGTACGAACGGCGGGCGTTCTGCGTCAGAAGGGCAACGATCTGTGCGTCGACGGCGTCGATACGGCGAATTCTTGCACGAAGACGCACCCATGACAGCCGAGATCTCCGCAAGCATGTACGGCCATGCGCAAGCTCGCCCGCATCCTCTTCGACGAGTCGCACTCCCAGGCGTGGACGATCCGCCCGGACGTCGCGAAGGCCATCCAGCCCAGCCATGCCGAGGACTCCTCCTACGCCCGTGCCGCCGACGCCCTGCGCGCGCGGGACTTCGCGGTCGACGCGCACACCGCCGGCACGCTCGACGCCGCCGCGCTCGACGGCGCCGACGTCCTCGTCCTCGCGCACCCGTCCGACGCCAAGTGGGAGAAGGTCGTCCCCGGCGGCTCGCCCGTCCTCGGCCCCGACGAGCTGGACGCGATCGAGGCGTTCGTCCGCGCCGGCGGCGGCCTGCTCGTCCTCGGCGAGGAGGAGCAGGACAAGTACGGCAACAACCTCAACGCGCTGCTCGGCCGGTTCGGCCTGCGGATCGAGCACACGCTCGTCAGCGACTACGAGCACAACCACCACGCGCCGCACTGGGTCCTCGGCGAGCCGACCCACGCGCCGGAGCACGGCGTGGACGTCCTCGCGGGCGTCGAGGGCGCGGTCTTCTATCGCTCGGGCACCATCGGTGCGGACACGCCGGACGCACGCGTCCTCGCCCGCACCTCGCCGACGGCCTCCGAGCCGGGCGCCCCGCTCCTCACGGTCACCCAGGCCAGCGCGGGCCGCGTCGCCGTCCTCGCCGACTCCGACCTCTTCGGCGACGACTGCCTCGACGACCTCGGCCACCGGCAGCTGTGGCAGAACCTCGCGTACTGGCTGGCCGAGCCGGCGTTCGCCGCCGCCGCCCCGACGGTCGCCTCGCCCGCGCTCGAGTCCCCGCACTGGGCCGCGCTGAAGGCCGCGACCGACGCGCTGCGCGTCGAGCAGGAGCCCGACGGCTCGGCCACGGACGCCGTCGCGCCCCACGTGGACGCGATGGTCCCGGCGATCGAGGGCCTCGCGCCGCTCTTCCCCCACCAGGCCGACTACCTCGCCGCCGTGGTGAGCGACCTGCGCGCCTGGCAGGCCGGCGGCTACGCCAAGCCCGACTTCACCCGCTCGCTCGAGCTCTTCCGTCCTGAGCTGGACCGCCGCGACGGCGCCGAGCACCTCGTCGTCTTCCCGATGTACCTCCAGAACGCGTCGCGCGACACGCGCTTCGAGGCGCTGATCATCCGCGTCCCGTGGCCCGAGTGGCTGGCCGAGCTGGAGCGCACGCGGTACGACAACGCGAAGTTCGTCCCGGTCACGTTCGTGGACACCACCGCGGGCTACGACAGCGAGTGCGCGGTCCTGTTCCCGGAGACCGTGAGCGTCGCCGGCAAGCCCGTCAACAACTTCGGGGGCATCTTCTGCGACCGCGAGTCCGCGCGCTTCCGCCGCGTCATCTCGCAAGCCGCCGACCTGCTCCACCTCAACCTCCCGCCGGACGCCGCCGCGCTGCTGGCCAGCGAGCAGCTCTCGCGCGACGCCTACCTGCTGTGGGACCTCGTGCACGACCGCGCGCACAGCCACGGCGACCTGCCGTTCGACCCGTTCATGATCCGCCAGCGCTCGCCGTACTGGATGTACGCGCTGGAGGAGCTGCGCTGCGACCTCACCGCGTTCGGCGAGGCGGTCAAGCTGGAGGGCGAGGGCTTCACGTTCGCCCGCAACGTCCAGTACGCGATCCTCTTCGACCGGCTGTTCCGCTTCCCGATCACCGGCCCGCGCGTGCGCAACTACGACGGGCTCGGCGGCCAGCTGCTGTTCGCCTACCTGCACAAGCACGGCTTCGTCCACTGGACGGACAACCGCCTGACGGTGGAGTGGGACCGGATCGCCGACGGCGTCCAGGCCCTCCGCGCGATGGTCGAGGAGCTGTACCGTTCCGGCATCGACCGCTCGAAGGTCAACCACTGGATCGCCGCGCACGAGCTCGTCGCGACGTACGTGCCGCCGAGCCGCACGTCGCCGTGGGCGACCCGCGACTTCACCGGGCTGAGCGAGAGCGAGCCGAAGGCATGGATCGACCGCGTCGAGGCCGACGAGTTCCCGCTGTCGATGTTCTACCTGCAGCTCCAGGGCAAGCTCGACGTGAGCGCCGTCAAGGCATGACCGTCGTCGTCACCGGCGCGGGCGGCGCGCTCGGCCCGTACGTCGCGCGCCGGCTCGACGAGGCCGGGCACGCGCTCGTGCTGGTCGACCGCAAGCCGGAGCTGCTGGAAGGGCTCCCGGGCGAGCACGTCGCGGTCGACCTACTCGACGACGCGGCCGTCCGGGAGTTCGCGGCGACCCTCGACGACGTGACCGGGGTGGTGCACCTCGTCGGCGGCTGGAAGGGCGGCAAGCCCCTCTCCGAGGCGCCGCTGGAGGACTGGACGCTGCTCCACGACCTGCTCGTGCGGACCGTCCAGCACGTCACACGCGGCTTCGCGCCGGCGCTGAAGGCGGCGGGCGAGCGGGGCCGGTTCGTGCTGGTCTCGTCGAAGGTCGCGCAGGCGCCGACGTCGACCAACGCCGCCTACGCCGCGGCCAAGGCGGCGGCCGAGGCGTGGACGCTCGCCTACGCCGACGAGCTGAAGGAGTCCCGTGGGACTGCCAACATCTTGGTCGTGAACGCGATCGTGACCCCCGAGATGCGCGAGGCGAGCCCGGACAAGCCGTTCCGGACCTTCGCCGACGCGCGCGACATGGCCGAGGCCATCGCCTGGACCCTGTCCCCCGCCGCCGCGCAGATGAACGGCAAGCGGCTCCCGCTGCACGGATGAGCGACCACCCCACCGCGCACCCCCGCGGGTTCGGCAGCGACAACCATGCCGGCGCGCTGCCCGAGGTGCTCGAGGCGCTCGCCGCCGCGTCCGACGGCACGCACGCCGGCTCCTACGGCCACGACGCGTGGACCGAGCGGATGGAGGCGGCGTTCGCACGCGAGCTGGGCGAGAACGCCCGCGTCTTCCCCGTCTTCAACGGCACCGGCGCCAACACCGTCGCGATGCGCGCGCTCTGCCAGCCGTGGGAGGGCATCGTCTGCGCCGAGACCGCGCACGTCAACGTGGACGAGTGCGGCGCGATCGAGCGGATCGCGGGGCGCAAGCTCCTCACGGTCCCGACGACGGACGGGAAGCTGACGCCCGAGCTGGTCGAGCGGCGGCTCGTGCGGTTCGGCGACGAGCACGCGACGCAGCCCAAGGTCGTCTCGATCACCCAGTCGACCGAGCTGGGCACGCTGTACACGCTCGACGAGATCCGCGCGCTGAGCGAGCAGGCGCACGAGCGCGGCCTGCTCCTGCACATCGACGGCGCGCGCTTCACGAACGCCGCGGCCGCGCTCGGCTGCTCGCTGGGCGAGCTGGCGCAGGGCGTCGACGCGGTGTCGTTCGGCGGCACGAAGGCCGGCCTGGTCTTCGGCGAGGCGGTCGTGTTCCTGCGGCCCGAGCTGGCTGAGGGCGCGCTCTTCCTCCGCAAGCAGACGCTGATGCTCGCGTCCAAGCAGCGGTTCGTCGCCGCCCAGCTCCTCGCGCTGCTGGAGGACGAGCGCTGGCGCGCGACCGCGGGCAACGCGAACGCGATGGCGCGGCGGCTGGCCGAGAAGGTCGGCGCGATCCCCGGCGTGGAGCTCACGCAGGAGGTGCAGGCCAACGCGGTCTTCGCGATCCTCCCGCCCGGCGCCGCCGAGAAGCTCCAGGAGGACTGGCTCTTCTACACGTGGGACGAGGCGCGCGACGAGGTGCGCTGGATGTGCTCGTGGGACACCACCGCCGAGGACGTGGACGCGTTCGCCGCGGCGGTCGGGGAGGTCGTCGGGCGATAGCGCGCTGCCTGGTCCACCTGCCGCCGTACGTGCCGGACGACTTCGAGGTCTTCCTCAACGGCGTCCCGCAGCGCCCCGGCTCGGACTTCGCGGTCGAGGGCCGCACGCTCGTGTTCGAACGCCACCTCGAGCAGGAAGGGCGGCTCGGGCTGTGGCGGTGGTTCCTCGGCGCCTGGGGGATCGGCACGTACCGGCAGGACGACTCGGTCGACGTCCGCTACAACGACGCGGCGGGCCGTCCGCAGGTCGCGCAGGGGCTCCCCATCGAGCCCCCGGCGAGCGACGGCGCCGCGGGCTGAAGGGCGAGCGGCGCGGTGCCCGGCGGGGCGGCGGCGCGCCGCGCTGTGTCGGCCGGTGACCGTCGCGCGCCCGGCGCGGTTTGAAGGCGGGCGGATGGGGGACTCACCACCCGTATGAGCTTCGATGCCACGTCCGAGGATCTCGCCCGCCGGGGCCGCGCGCACACGCGCCTCCGCGAGCTGCTCGACGCCCGCGGCCCCGCTGCGCTCCACGAGGACGAGCGTGAGCTGCTCGTCGACGCCGCCGACGCCCTGCTCTTCGGCGAGCCCGACGCCCCGGAGCGCCGGGACGCCGCCCTCGACCGGCTCGACCTGCTCGTCGAGGCCGGCCGGTGGGAGGCGACCGCGTCCAACGCCGTCGCCCAGGCGCTCCGCGCCTGCGGCCCGGTCGCCGTCCGCCGCTAGCGCCGCTTCGCCGGGACGCGGAAGGTGACGGCCGTCGCCTTCCCGCCCGCCGGCGTGACCGACACCCGGTAGCGCCCCGCCTTCGACGGCAGCGTCAAGGCCGGTCGGTTCGTGCCCGCCACGCCGGCCACCGTGAGCACGCCGCCGGTCCGCACCCACCGCGTGCACGACGCCTTGCGCCGGTTCGAGCGCGTCGCCTTCACGCACGCCTTGCCGGCACGGCGGCCCGTGGCCGCGCGTTCGACGGCGACCTTCAGCGAGGACGGGGCGTCGAGGGAGAAGGCGAGCGTCAGGCGCCGGCTCTTCGCGCGCTTCACCGTCGCCCCGCTCACGGTCGCGGCCTGCGCGGG
>DATMVO010000319.1:0-4544 GCA_035563115.1 Solirubrobacteraceae bacterium | reverse complement strand
CCGCCTCCTGCAGGCGGTCGCGGAGCGGCTGCGCGCGGCGCTGGGCGCGGGCGAGCTGCTCGCGCGCCTGAGCGCGGACGAGTTCGCGGTGCTCCTGCCGGACGGCGCCGCGGGCGACGAGGCCGGGGCGCTCACCCGGGCCGGCGCGTTCCTCGCCGCGCTGGGCGAGCCCGTCGCGCTCGACGCCCGCACCGTCCGCGTCGCCGCCACCGCCGGCGTGTGGACCTCCACTCCCGGCACCCCGGCCACCGCGGACGAGGCGCTCAGCGGTGCCGATCTCGCGCTCGACCGCGGCAAGCGCGCCGCCCGCGGGAACGCCGTCGCGTACCGGCCCGAGATGCACGCCGCCGCGCGCGAGCTCCTCCAGCTCGAGCACGAGCTGCGCGAGGCGATCGAGCGCGGCGAGCTCGTCCCCCACTTCCAGCCGCTCTTCCGCCAGGACGGCGTGGCCCTCGGGGCGGAGGCGCTCGTGCGATGGGAGCACCCCACGCGCGGCCTGCTGGGCCCCGGCGCGTTCCTCGACCTCGCCGAGCGAAGCGGCCTCATCGTTCCGATCGGCCGCCAGATCCTGCGCGGCGCCTGCACGCTCGCCGCCGGCTGGGGCGCCGTGCACCCGGAGGCGGCGGAGGTCGGCGTCGGCGTCAACGTCGCCGCCGCGCAGCTCGCCGACCCCGGCTTCCCCGCCGAGGTCGAGGCCGTGCTCGCCGACACCGGCCTGCACCCGAACCGGCTGATCCTGGAGCTGACCGAGTCGGCGATGATGGCCGACATGGACGGCGCGGTCGCGACGCTCGGCCGGCTGCGCGAGGTCGGCGTGCGGGTCGCGATCGACGACTTCGGCACGGGTTACTCGTCGCTCGCCTACCTCCACCGGCTGCCGCTCGACTACCTGAAGATCCCGCGCGAGTTCGTCGCGGCGCTGGACGCGGAGGACGAGCGCGACGCGCACGAGCTGACGCGCGTGATCGCCGAGCTGGCCCGCAGCCTCGGCCTGCGCGTCGTGGCCGAGGGCGTCGAGACGCCCGCCCAGCAGGCCGCCGTCGAGGAGATCGGGTGCTTCCTCGTCCAGGGCTTCCTCCACGCCCGGCCGGTGCCCGGCGACGAGATCGAGGCGCTTGTCGCCCGAACGTCGACGGGTTCGAACCGGCGCGTTGCATCTGTCGCGACACGTCTGTAGCGTGGTCGCACCCCATTGGGGGAGGTCACTCATGCAGCCCGTCAAGCACACCAGCACGCTCCTTCGCTCCGCATCTCGTACCGGGATGACGGCGCCGATGCGTGCTGCCCTGACGCGCTCGTGAGCTGACCCTTCAGCTGGGTCTCACGGGCGCCCGAACCGCCCGCGAGGACCCCGCTCCGCCGACCTGATTCGGCACCGCAGGTCCGACAGCCGGACGGTTCACGACCCGAACCGCCATCCACCATCGATCCTGAAGAGGAACGACTGTCGTGAACTCCATGATCCACTTCGAGGCCATCCGCAACGAGCATCGCCCGGTGCGGCCCTACATCGAGGGCTGGCCGGTGATCCGCCCGAAGCGGCCACCGGGACGGCGGCGCGTACGCGGCCGCGCGGCCCTGTCGCTCGCCCGCATGGCGCGGCGCATCGACGACCGCGCCGCGTGGCGGGCCTTCGCGCCGTAGCCAGTGGCATCCTGTCCGGTGGTGAGCACCCTTCACCACCGGACAGGGCCGGTCCGCCACGTCCCCGGGATGCGGATGGTCGAGCACCGCTTCGCCGTCCCCCTCCACCCCGGCTCGGACCGCACGATCGAGCTCTTCGCGCGCGAGGTCCGCGCGCCCGCCGCGGCCGACGACGACCGGCCGTACCTGCTGATGCTCAACGGCGGGCCGGGGCAGCCGGCGGCGCGGCCCGACGTCCTCGACGGCTGGCTGCCGCGTGCGCTGCGCGGCTTCCACGTCGTCCTCCTCGACCAGCGCGGCACCGGCCTCTCCTCGCCCGTCACGGCCCGCTCGCTCGCCGCCGTCGCGCCCGGCGACGCCGCCGCGCAGGCCGAGCACCTCGCCCACTTCCGCGCCGACGCGATCGTCCGCGACGCCGAAGCGATCCGCCCGGCCTTCACCGGCGGCGCGCCGTGGTCGATACTCGGCCAGTCCTTCGGCGGGTTCTGCGCGCTCACGTACCTGTCGTTCGCGCCCGAGGGCGTGCGCGAGGCGTTCATCACCGGCGGGCTGCCGCCGCTCACGCGCCCCGCCGACGACGTCTACCGCGGCACGTTCTCGCGCCTCGACACGCGCCTCGCCGCGTACTTCACGCGGTACCCGGACGACCGCGCGGCGTGGGAGCGCGTCCTCGCCGCGCTGGAGGCCGAGCCCGTCGCGATGCCGCGCGGCGGCACGCTCTCCGCTCGCCGCCTGCGCACGATCGGCCTGGGCATTGGGATGGAGCCCGGGTTCGAGCGGCTCCACTACCTGATCGAGCAGGCGTGGGACGGGGAGGCGCTGAGCGCGACGTTCCTCGAGGCGGTCGAGCAGCAGCTCTCGTTCACCCGCTATCCGCTCTACGCGGTCCTGCACGAGGCGGTCTACGCGCAGGGCGAGGCGACGCGCTGGGCGGCGCAGCGGATCCTCGACGCCCACCACGCGCCGCCGCTCCTGCTCGGCGAGATGATCTTCCCGTGGATGTTCGAGGACGAGCCGTCGCTGCGGCCGTTCGCGGAGGTCGCCGAGCTGCTCGCCCAGCGCGCGGAGTGGCCGCGCCTCTACGACCCGGCGCAGCTGGCGGCCAACGAGGTCCCGGCCGTGGCGGCCGTCTACCTCGACGACATGTACGTGGACGCGGACCTGTCGCGCGAGACCGCGTCAGCGGTCGGTGGGCTGCGCGTCTGGCTGACCAACGAGGCCCAGCACGACGGGCTTCACCGTGGGCCGGTGCTCGACCGGCTGCTCGCCATGCGCCGCGGGGAGCGCTGAGGCGCGGACGCAGTTGCGGCCCGCGCGCTTGGCGGCGTACAGGGCCGTGTCCGCCTCCAGCATCGCGTCCGCGACGTCGCACGTGCCGCCCGTGTAGGCGACGCCGAACGACATCGTCACGGTGATCCCCGCGTACGGGCGGGTCTCGATCGCCTCGCGCAGCCGCTCGGCCAGCGCGACGCTCTCCTCCAGCGTGCCGCCGGGGAGCAGGACGAGGAACTCCTCGCCGCCGACGCGGTAGGCCAGGTCGAAGGCACGCAGCTGCTTGCGCAGCGCGTACGCGACGTCGACGAGGACGGCGTCGCCACGCGCGTGGCCGTGCTCGTCGTTGATGCGCTTGAAGTGGTCGATGTCGCCGACGACGACGCCGACCGGCTCGCGGGTGAGCCGGGCCTGCTCGTCCAGCTCGGCGATGCGGGCGGCGAGCGCCCGGCGGTTGAGCATGCCGGTGAGGCCATCCAGGACCGACTCGGTGCGGTGCTCGAGGTCGGAGCGCATCAGCGCGGTGGAGAGCAGCGCGACGCCCGCGAGGAGGGCGAGCGGGAAGAGGAGCGTGGGCGGCTCGTCGAGCACCTGCGCGGGATCCGCGCCGAGCGTGACGCCGACCATCAGCAGCGCGGTGAGCGCGACGCCGACGCCGACGCCGCGGGTCGTGAAGCGGGCGCTCAGCGTGACGACGGGGATGGCGAGCCACGCGACGGCGGGGCTGTCGGGGCCACCGGTGAGGAAGACGGAGGCGGCGATCGCGAGCTGCGCGGACGCCCAGGCGCCGCCGATCCACAGCTCCGGCGCCGCGCGCTGCGCGAGCGACCGGTCGACCACCTTGAAGGCGACGCCGGCGAGGACGAGCGGGATCAGCGTCCAGAAGCCGAGCCACGGCCCGGAGACGAGCAGCGCGACGGCGAGCCCCACCATCGTGAGGGTGCGCACCGACCTGAGGCGCGGCTCCATGTCCAGGAGCCGCTCTCGATCCTCGCGGTCGGGGCAGAGCCACGTGCCGTCCATGGTCCTGTCCTCGACGGGGCGGTCAGGCACCTTGAGGAACACCTGAAAGTCTCGTTGCATCTTCGACGCGCGCGTGTCCGTGGCGCGTCGGCGGGGTACCGGGCGCGGCTTTCGCCGCGCCCGTCCCCTACTGCGACGGCGGGACTAGCCCGGCTCGTCGGTGGAGCGCTCGTCCTCGGCGAGGATGCGGTAGAGCGACCGGCGGGTCTCCGCCAGCACCTCCGCGGCCTGCGCGACCTGCGTGTCGGTGCCCGCCTGGGCGACCTGCGAGGCCGCGACGGCGAGCTGCTGGATCGAGCGCATGAGCTCCTTGCGCGGGTTGCCGGCATCGTCGCCGGCCTCGGCCCACGGCTCCCCCATCCGCTCGCGGTGCTCGGCGACGTGCGCCTTGCCCGCGTCGGTCAGCTCGAAGGCCTTGCGGCCCCCGTCGAGCTCCTCGGCCCGGACGAGGCCCTCGTCCTCGAGCTGCTGGAGCGCCGGGTAGACCGAGCCGGGGCTCGGCCGCCAGTTGCCCTCGCTGCGGGCCTCGATCTCCTGCATGAGCCCGTAGCCGTTGCGCGGCTCCTCCTCCAGCAGGAGCAGGAGCGCGGCGCGGACGTCCCCGC
>DATMVO010000318.1:0-3833 GCA_035563115.1 Solirubrobacteraceae bacterium | reverse complement strand
AGCGAGCGTCAGCGCCGAGCTCCTCGCCTACCTCCAGGCCCACCAGGGCGACGCGAAGTACCTCGTCGCCGCCAGCGGCTCCCAGACCACCGCCCCGATCATCCTCCAGACCGGCGAGCCGGTCGTCACCATCGGCGGCTTCAACGGCGGCGACCCCGCCCCGACCGCCACCCAGCTCGCGCAGATGGTCGAGGACGGGGAGCTGAGCTACGTCCTCCTCGGCGACAACAGCGGCGGCGGCCCCGGCGGCGGCCGTGACGGGACGGCGTCCGCGCTCCAGACCTGGGTCGAGGAGCACGGCACCGCCGTCACCGGCGTCGAGACCGGCGGCGCGACGCTCTACCGCGTCTCGGCGAGCTGAACCTCGTCGCCGGACCCGGACTCCGGCGTGGGCGTCTCCTCGGAGGCGTCCGCGCCGTCCCGCGGCCGCGCCAGCGACGCGCCGACGGCGACCGCCAGCGTGGCGACGATCACGACGAACGAGAGCCACGACGGCATGTGCCACACGTCGGTCAGCAGCATCTTCACGCCGACGAACCCGAGGATCACGGCCAGGCCGATGTTCAGGTAGTGGAACCGGTCCATCATGCCCTTGAGCAGGAAGTACAGGCTCGTCATGCCGAGCAGCGAGAACGCGTTGGCGGCGAAGACGACGTAGGTGTCGCGCGAGATCGCGAAGATCGCCGGGACGGAGTCGACCGCGAAGAGGACGTCGAACGCGGCGACCATCACGAGGCAGGCGAGGAGCGGGGTCGCGATCCGCTTGCCGGTGTCCTTCGCCTTCGAGAAGAACTTGTCGCCGTCGTAGTCGCCGACCGCGATCACCCGGCGCAGCGTCCGCATCGCGAGCGTGTTGTCGACGTCGACGTCATGGTCCTCGCCCTGCATCGCCAGGCGGATCGCCGTCAGCACGAGGAACGCGCCGAAGATGTAGATCGTCGCGTGGAAGGCGTCCAGCGCGGCGGCGCCGAGGAAGATGAAGATCGTCCTCAGGATGATCGCGCCGAAGATGCCCCAGATCAGCACGCGCCGCTGCGACGCGACCGGCACGCTGAAGTACGCGAGCAGCACCGCGAAGACGAAGAGGTTGTCGAGCGAGAGTGACTTCTCGATCAGGAAGCCCTGGAGGTACTCGCCGGCAGCGGCGTCGCGGTCGGAGATCACGTAGATCACGGCCGTGAAGAGCAGCCCGAGCACCGTCCAGCCGGCCGACCACCAGGCGGCGGCCTTCAGCGTCGGCTGCGCGCCTTCGTGGCGGTGCGCCTTCAGGTCGAAGATCAGCAGCGCGACGATGCCGACGGCGAGCAGGATCCAGGCGAGAGCGGGCATGTGGGAACGTCCTCCAGAACGAGCTGCTCTCCGAAGAGCGCAGCGGGTTTGGAGGTTTCTCCCGTCCGCGGCATGGACTGCCGAGACCGACGCGCCGGGCCCAGATGGCTGGACCGTGCTGACGAACGCGTCGTTCGCAGGGGTACTTCCCTTCCCCGCGAACGATAGCGGGCCGCAGGGCGGAAAACCGCTGCTTGGACGCGCGTTCGGGCGGAACGGTCAGTCCGCCGGCTCGCCCCGCAGCTGCACGAGCCGCGCGACGGTGACGAACCCCAGTCCGCCGACCAGGTTGCCGACGATCGCGACCGGCACGTTCTGCGCGAAGTCGGTCCACGTCGCCTTCTCGGTCGTGCCCGCGAAGAGGCCGAACGCCATCTCGCCGATCCCCACGACCGCGTGGTTGAGGCTCGGCGCGGCGAGGAGGAACCCGATCAGCAGCGCGATCAAAATGCGCGAGACGTCGAGCTCCACCGCCTCGGTCAGCCACGTGAAGAGCGTCATCGTCGCGCCGGCCACGACCGCGCTGAGGAACGCGGCGACGATGTCGCGGTTGGCGAGCGTGTCGGCGAGCTTGCCGGCGGCGTCGAGGGTCTCGGGCGGCACCATCCCCGCGCGCGTGAACGCGGCGGCGAGCAGCGCGAGCCCGACGACGTTCCCGACCATCGTCAGCGCCCACAGCCGCGCGAGCCCGCCCGCGTTCGAGTGCCCGCGCAGCAGGCCGGCGACGGGCACGAGGAAGTTCTCGGTGAAGAGCTCGGAGCGGCCGACGACGATGAAGACGAAGCCGATGCCGAACACGAGCGAGCCGCCGATGTGCGCGATCTGCTCAGGCAGGCTGACCGCCAGCGCGCCGGTCACGACGGTGAGGGCGAGGATGCCGAGCATCACGTCGATGCCGCCGACGAAGCCGGTCGCGACGAGCGCGGACGACCCCCGGTTGAGTCGCCGCGCGCCCTCCTCGGCGCTCTCGTTCCAGATCTGGTCGGGGTCGCGGCCGCTCATGCGTGCCGCGCTACCCACCGGGTCATCATGTGGGACATGGACGGTCTGATCGCGGTCACAGGGGCAACCGGGGCGATGGGCGGGCGGGTCGCCGCGCGGCTGGCGGCGGCGGGCGCGGCGCAGCGGCTGCTGGTGCGCGACCCGTCGCGGGCGCCGGCGCTCGAGCGGGCGGAGGCGGTGGCGATCGGCGGCGGCTACGACGACGGCCCGTCGCTGGAGACCGCCCTGACCGGGGTGACGACCCTCTTCCTCGTCCCCGCGCACGAGGACCGCGACCGGGTCGCGCTCCACCGCACCGTGGTCGAGAGCGCGGTCGCGGCAGGCGTGCGGCGGATCGTCTACCTGAGCTTCCTCGGCACCGGCCCGGAGTGCACCTTCACGTTCGGCCGCGACCACTTCCACACCGAGCAGCTGATCCGCGGAGGCGGGCTGGCGTGGACGTTCCTGCGGATGAGCCTCTACCTCGACTTCCTGCCGGGCTTCGCGGGGGAGGACGGCGTGATCCGCGGGCCGGCGGGCGACGGGCGCGTCGGCGCGGTGCTCCGCGACGACCTCGCGGACGTGGCGGCGGCGGTGCTCCTTGCGGGCGACCCGGCCGTCCACGACGGCCAGACCTACGACGTGACCGGCGCCGAGGCGCTGACGCTGGCCGAGGTGGCGGACACCGTCTCGCGCGCGACCGGACGCACCGTCACCTATCACGCCGAGACGCTCGACGAGGCCTATGCGTCACGGGCGGCGTACGGCGCGCCGGACTGGGAGGTCGAGGGATGGGTGACGTCCTACACCGCGATCGCGAAGGGCGAGCTGGACGTCGCCACCGACACCGTCGAGCGGCTCGCCGGCCACCCGCCGATCACCCTGGCCGAGTTCCTCGCGCGCGGCGCGGAGCCGGCCTGAGCGGCAGGGGCGGGGCTCACTCCGCCGCAGCGGTCTCGAAGGCGAGCGCGGCCCGGATGAGCTCCAGCGCATCCGGGCGGAACTGCGCCCCCGCGCACCGCTCGACCTCCGCCAGCGCGTCGTCCTGCGACAGGGCGGCGCGGTAGGGGCGCGGGCGCGTCATCGCATCCCACGCGTCGGCGAGCGCCAGGAGCTGCGCGCCCTCCGGGATCGCCGCGCCCGCGAGCCCGTCCGGGAGCCCGGCGCCGTCCCACCGCTCGTGGTGGTGGCGGACCCACGCCGCCTGCTCGCCGTCGAGCACCGCCGCCGCGAGCGACGCGCCGATCTCCGCGTGCCGCCCGACGTGCCGCGTCTCGAGCACGGACAGCGGCCCGGGGCGTGAGAGCAGCGTCTCCGGCACGACCGCCTTGCCGAGGTCGTGCAGCCGCGCCGCCAGGTGCAGCCGCGCCTGCGCGCGCGGCGACCAGCCCAGGTGCCCGGCCATCGCCACCGCCAGCAGCGCGACCCGGTCGGCGTGCCCGCGGTCGACCACCGTCTCCGCCATCTCGGCGGCAGCGCCCGGGCCCGCGCCGCCCGCTGCCGCCGCCAGCGCGCCGGCCATC
>DATMVO010000317.1:0-4033 GCA_035563115.1 Solirubrobacteraceae bacterium | reverse complement strand
TGGCTCGGCTCGGGCGACCCGTTCCACGGCAGCGCCCTTGCGCGCGCGGCGCCGCCCGAGCACCCGCTCAGCCGCTTCAGCCCCGTCCACACGGCGGTCGCGACGGTCGTCGTCCCGCCGATCCTGCTGCTCCTCGCGCGTGGCGTGGCGCGCGCCCGCGACCGCTCCGACACGTTGGTCCTCGCGCTCGGCGGGGTCGCCGCGGTGTGGATCGCGGCCGACCTGGCGCTGCTCGCGCTCGGCCTTCCCCTCCCGCCCCGCTTCCTCCTCCCCGCCGCCGCGGCGCTCGCGGTGGTGGCCGGGATGGGGACGCCGGCGGTCGCGCGGTCCGGCGCGGTGACCTCGGTCAGCCGGCCTGGCCGCGCGTCCGGTGCGCGCCCACGGCGAGCGTGACGCCCCACACCACGCCGGCGAGCAGCAGCAGCTGCGCGTAGGGCGACGCGTCCTCCCCGCGCACGAGCTGCACGATCACCGCGACGAGCAGGACGAGCGAGAGGACGTTGCCGATCGCGCGCTCGGCGGCGTGCTCGATCTGCTGGCGACGGCGTGATCGGGTCATGTCCGGCGGCCTACCCGGTCCGGGCCGGGACGTGCTCGACCACGACACGCTCGTGGCACTCGTCCAGGCCCGGGAACTCCCACTTGCCGAGCATCCGCTCGATCGCGTCGGCGGGCACGCGCTCGTGGTCGGCGCGGCCGGCGTTCTGCGTGCGGAGCGTGTCGCGCGGCGTCTCCAGGCAGACGATCCGCACCTGCGCGCGGTAGCCGTGCGCGAGCTGCGCGAGCGGGCCGCGGAGCTGGCGCGAGAGGCCGGTCGTGTTCCACACCACGGGCCGGCCCGCCGCGAGCGCGGTGCGCAGCCGGCCGCGCGCCTCCTGCACGATCTGCCCCTACGCGGTGCGGTCGGTCCGCTTGGCGCCGCGCTCGGCCCGCAGCGCGTCGAAGCCGATCACCTCGGCGGCGGGGTCGGCGTGCTCGGCGATCCACCGGTCCTTCCCCGCGCCCGGCAGGCCGGAGAGGAGCGTCAGCGTCGTGAGGGTGTCGTCGAACGCGGGGTACGCGGGGTCGCGCGCGGCGTCCGCGCTCGCGAAGTAGGCGAACCGCGCGTGGTCGGACGCGAACGGGTACGGGCCGTGGCCGCAGCCCAGCTCGTCGAGGTGCGCGTAGGCCAGCTCGACGGTCTCCAGCCGCTCCTCGGTGTCGCGCGCGATCCGGCCGCGCCCGTCGGCGAGGACGAGCAGGCGGAGCAGGTCGGGCCGCGCGTCGAGCGAGAGCGCGAGCGCCTGGCGGACCGGGTCGGGCCGGTCGAGCAGGTGGTAGAGGGCCATGTGCCAGCGGACGAGGCCGCAGACCGCCTCGCGCGTGTGCCAGCCGACGCCCGCTTGCCACAGCAGCCGCCGGGCGAGGATCGCTCCCGCGCGCGCGTGCCCGGGCGCGCGCAGGCGCCCGTCCTCCTCGCGCGTCGTCTGCGGCTTCCCGATGTCGTGGAGGACCGCGGCGAGCCACAGCACCTCGCGCTCGCGCGGGTCGAGCGCGCGCCACTCGGGATCGCCCACCAGCTCCGCGCACACGAGCTGCGTGTGCGCGAGGACGTCGCCCTCCCCGTGGTGGACCGGGTCCTGCGGGCACGCGGCGAGCGGCGCGAGGATCGGGTACGCGGAGAGGTCGGGCGCGGGCTCGCCCGGCTCGGGCGTGGGCGGCAGGCGCGGGGTGTCGAGCTAGGGGACCACGGCTCCCCCACGGTATGGCGCCGTACGGTGGAGCTATGTCGCGCATCCGGTATCCGCGCACCGCCCACCACCCGCTGTCGCCCGGCGCGACGAGCGACGACGTGCGCGCGGGCTCGATGGCGGCGCTCGCCGGGCGCGAGGTCGTCATCACCGCCAAGCTCGACGGCGAGTCGTTCACGGGCACCCGCGACTTCTGCCACGCGCGGTCGCTCGACTCGGGCTACCACCCCACCCGCACCCGCTCGATCGCGCTGTGGCACGGCTTCCGCCACGAGCTCCCGCCGCCCCCGTTCCGCGTCTGCTGCGAGCACCTCCAGGGCCGCCATTCCATCGCGTATGCAGGGCTTCCTTCGCCGCTCTTCGTCCTCAACGTGTGGGACGAGCGGAACGTCGCGCTCTCGTGGGACGACACCGAGCAGTGGGGCGCGCTGCTCGGCCTGCCGGTCGCGCCGGTGCTCTACCGCGGGCCGTACGACGAGGCGCGGTTCCTCGCGCTGACCGAGGTCGCGCCGCCGTGGTCGGACGAGGCGGAGGGCGTCGTCGTGCGGGTGGTCGACCCCATCCCATACGACGCGTGGCCGACCCTCGCCGCCAAGTGGGTTCGAACCGGTCACGTCCAGACCGGGGCCGAGCACTGGATGCACCGGTCGGACGTCCCGGAGAACACGTTCGCGTCCTAGCGGGGCGATTGCCGCTGCGGCGGCGCGGGCAGGTGACGGCGCGAGCGGATGCGCAGCGTGATCGTGCAGCAGACGGCCGCGCCGGGCGTGACGCCGCGGTCGTGGGAGCTCGGGCCGGGCGACGCGGTGACGTTCGGGCGCGGCGACGGGTCCGGCGCGGTGGACGTCGTGCTCGACCACCCGGAGGTGCCGCGGATCGCCGGGCGGATCGAGGCGAGCGAGGACTTCTGGCTGCTGACCAACGCGGGCGGCCACACGGACTACGTGGTGGAGAACCCGGAGGGCGGCGGCGAGCACGTCCGCGTCGCGCCCGGGCGGGTGCGGGCGCCGGTGCCGTTCGAGTTCGCGCGCGTCGTGCTGCCGGTGAGCGAGGGCGACGCGTCGCTGCTCGTCTTCGCCCCCGAGCACGACCTCGGCGCGGCGGCGCGGCCCGCGGGCGGGGACGTGACGGCGCGCTCGTTCTCGCTCGACCCGCGCGCGAAGTACTTCCGCGTGCTGGTGGCGCTGTGCGAGCCGCGCCTGCTCGATCCCTCCTCGGTCGCGGTGCCGTCGCTCGGCGCGCTGGCCGTGCGGCTCCCCGACCTCACCCAGGCGGCGATCGGGTTCCACGTCGACTACCTGGCGCGGTACAAGCTGCACGTCGTCGCGGACGACGCGGCGGGAGCGGAGGACGGCGGCGGCGGCCGGTTCGAGGAGAAGCGGGCGGCGCTGGTGGCGGTGGCGCTGCGGTTCGGGCTCGTGCGCGCCGAGCACCTGGAGCTGCTGGACGCGCGGGCGTGACGCTCGACGGGGCGGACGGGCCGGCGGTCGCGTCGCTGGCGCCGGGGACGCGGGTCGGCGCGTGGGTCGCGGGCAAGCGGATCGGCGGCGGCGCGTGGAGCGCCGTCTACGCGGGGTCGGACGGCGCGCGCTCGGTGGCGCTGAAGGTGCTGCCGATGGGGCTCGCGACGCCGGCGCGGATCGCGGGGCTGCGGGCGATGGCGGAGAGCGAGGTGCGGCTCGGGACGGCGGACGTGCCGGGGCTGCTGCCGACGCTGGAGGTGGTCGAGCTCGAGCGGCCGGCGTCTGAGGGCGGCAACGCGCTCGTGCTCGTGCTGCCGCGCGCGCGGACGAGCCTGCAGGCGCTGCTCGACGGGTGGCGTGAGCACGCGCCGCTGCCGGACGCGGACCGGATCCTGCGCGAGCTGTGGGCCGCGCTGGATGCCGTGCACGCGCACGGGTGGGTCCACGGCGACGTCAAGCCGTCGAACGTGCTGCTGATGGACGACGGCGCGGTGCGGCTGGCGGACTTCGGCCTCGCCGCCGAGCTCGACGGCACCCACGCGTACCTCCCCCACGCCGGCACCGTCGACTTCGTCGCGCCGGAGTGGTGGGACGAGCGCGTCTCCCAGCGCGGCTCGGTCGTGCGGCCGGGCCGCGACCGCTGGGCCCTCGGCGTCGTCGCCCACCTCGTCCTCTCCGGCGGCCACTTCCCCTTCGCCGGCCAGGACCAGCGCTCCCGCAGCCTGCGCGCGCAGGCGTACGCGCGCGGCAACGAGCCGCTCCGCCTCGACGACACCGTCCGCGAGCCCTGGCGCTCCGCGGTCGCCGGCCTCCTCGCCGTCGACGAGGCCGAGCGCCTCC
>DATMVO010000316.1:0-5603 GCA_035563115.1 Solirubrobacteraceae bacterium | reverse complement strand
CGGGCGGTCGTCCACCACCAGCACGCGCGCGGGCGCCGGCCCGGCCGACGCCCGGATCGAGCTCAGCAGCCGCTGGAGCGACCTCCGTCCGCTGGTCGGGATGACGACGTCGTAGTCCGTCACGCCTCCGCCTCGACGGCGGCCTCCGCCGACGCGCGCGAGAACCGGCTCGTCAGGCGCGGGCGGCGCACGACGAACGGGCCGATCGCGAGCAGGTCGACCGGCGCGGAGCCGAAGCACTCGAGCGCGTCGCGCGGGTCGTCGACCATCGGCCGGCCCGCGGTGTTGAGGCTCGTGTTGACGACGACGGGGACGCCGGTGCGGCGCTCGAACGCGCTCAGCATCCGGTGCACCAGCGGCTCGTCCGCGGCGTCGACCGTCTGGATCCGCGCGGTGCCGTCCACGTGGACGACGGCCGGGATCTGCTCCGCCCACCCCTCGCGCACGTGGTGCGTGAAGAGCATGTGCGGCGACGGGATTGGGCCGTCGAAGAAGATGTCCTGCGCCCGCTCGGCGCGCACCATCGGCGCGACGGGGCGGAACTGCTCGCGGCCCTTGACGTCGTTGAGCCGCTCGAGGTTCTCCTTGCGGCGCGGGTCGGCCATCAGCGAGCGGTGGCCGAGCGCGCGGGGGCCGTACTCACTCGCCCCCTGGAACCACGCGACGACCGCGTCGTCGGCCAGCGCCTCGGCGACCGCCTCGGCCACGTCGTCGGGCCGCTCGTACGCGATGCCGGCGGTGTCGAGCCACTGCGCCAGCTCCTCGTCGCTCCACGCGCGGCCGAGCGCGGCGGTCGGCATCGGCGCGGTGTGGTCGCCCAGCTCGCGCGCGGCGTACAGCGCGGCGCCGAGCGCGGTGCCCGCGTCGCCAGAGGCGGGCTGGACCCAGACCTCGTCGAACGGCGACTCGCGCCAGATCCGCGAGTTCGCCACGCAGTTCAGCGCGACGCCGCCCGACAGCGTCAGGAGCCGCTCGCCCGTCTTCTCGTGCAGCCACGAGGCGAGCTCCAGCAGCACCTCCTCCAGCCGCGTCTGCACGGTGGAGGCGAGGTCGGCGTGGACGTCGTCGAGCGACGTGCCGTCCGCACGCGGCGCGAACTCGTCCCACCGCACGGGCTCGGTCACGAAGCCGCCGTCGCCGGTCGCGCGCATCAGCTCGCGGAAGCGGTCGAGGAAGCGCGGCTCGCCGTAGGAGGCGAGCGCCATCACCTTGTACTCGTCCGACGACCGGCGGAAGCCGAGGTGCTCGGTCAGCTCCTCGTACAGCAGGCCGAGCGAGTGCGGCAGCTCCTGGCGGGCGAGGATCTCCAGCTTGCCGTCCACCGCGTGGCCGGCGAGGTGGGAGAACCGCTCGCCGCGGCCGTCGACGCACATCGTCGCGCTGCTGTCGCTCGGCGCGCCGAGGTAGGCGGACGCGGCGTGCGCGACGTGGTGCGGGACGAACCGGACCTTCGCGGGATCGAGGCCGGGGAGGGAGGTCGCGAGGAAGAGCGGGGCGCGGCGCGTGTAGAGCGTGCGCAGGTCCTCCCACCCGTCGGCGGTGATGTCGTCGCCCGGCGTGGGCGCCAGGTCGGGGTCGTACGAGTACGCGACCGCGTCGAGGTCGGCCGGCGTCAGCCCCGCCTGCTCCAGGCACCAGCGCGCGGCCTGGGTCGGCATCTCCCACGTGGAGAACGGCACCGGATCCTTGCCGTGCTTGCGGCGACTGAAGCGCTCCTCTTCGGCAGCTGCGACGATGGACCCGTCGACGACCAGGGCGGCCGCGGGGTCGTGGAAGACGGAGTTGATGCCGAGGACGCGCACGGGCCGCTCCCTCCCCACTTCTCCCGCTTCCCACCAGGGCTCGTTGCATGGCAACGTCGCGTTGCAGATCTCGCGTGACGAAGTGTCCGCCGCCCGGAGAAGACGACCGACGAACCGTCACCGTGTGGTCGGCGTGTGAACGCAGTACTCCTTCATGGGATGACCTCAGCGCGCCGCAACGGCGGCATCTCGTACTGGTACGCGTCGACCGCGACCCCGCGCCGGCGGGCGCCGCTCGACGGTCCGCGGACGGCCGACGTCGCGATCGTCGGCGGCGGCTTCACCGGTCTCTGGGCGGCGTACTACCTCAAGACGCTGGAGCCGTCGCTGGACGTCGTCGTGCTCGAGCGTGAGTTCGCCGGCTTCGGCGCGTCGGGGCGCAACGGCGGCTGGCTGTCGTCGGCGTTCTCCGCCTCGCGCGACAAGCTCGCGGCCGCGCGCGGACGGGACGCGGTGCTCGCGCTCCAGCGGACGATGCAAGCGACGGTCGACGAGGTCATCGACGTGTGCGCGCGCGAGGGGATCGACGCGGACATCGTCAAGCACGGCGTCCTGAGCGTCGCGCGCGGGGCCGCCCAACAGGCGCGGCTGGAGGCCGAGCTGGCCGAGGACGCGCGGTGGGAGCTGCGCGAGCCCGACGTCGTGGAGCTCACGCGCGCGCAGGTGGACGCGCGCGTGCGCGTGGCGGGCGCGACCGGCGCGGCGTTCAGCCCGCACTGCGCGCGCGTCCATCCGGCCAAGCTCGTGCGGGGGCTGGCGGCGGCGGTCGAGCGGCTCGGCGTGCGGATCTACGAGGGCACCGAGGTGCTCGGCGTCGATCCCGGCGTGGCGCGCACCGCGCACGGCGACGTGCGCGCCGGCCACGTGCTCATCTGCCTGGAGGGGTTCACCGCCGGGCTCGAGGGCCACGAGCGCGACTGGGTGCCCTTGAACTCGGCGATGGTCGTGACCGAGCCGCTGAGCGGCGCCGCGTGGCGCGAGATCGGCTGGGACGGCGCGGAGCTGCTCGGCGACGGCGCGCACGCGTACATGTACGCGCAGCGGACGGCGGACGGGCGGATCGCCCTCGGCGGCCGCGGCGTGCCGTACCGGTTCGGCTCGCGCACCGACGTGGATGGGCGGACGCAGGAGCGGACGATCCGCGGGCTCGTCCGGATCCTGCACGGCATGTTCCCCGCCGCGCGCGGCGCGGGGATCGAGCACGCGTGGTGCGGGGTGCTCGGCGTGCCGCGCGACTGGTCGCCGCTCGTCCGCGTGGACGCGGACACGCGCGTCGGGATCGCGGGCGGGTACGTCGGCAACGGCGTCGCGACCTCCAACCTCGCGGGCCGCACCCTCGCCGACCTCGTCCTCGCGCGGGAGACGGAGCGCACCGCGCTGCCGTGGGTGGGGAAGACCGTCCGCCGCTGGGAGCCCGAGCCGCTGCGCTTCGTGGGCGCGCACCTCGTCTACGGCCTCTACCGCGCGGCCGACCGCCGCGAGGCGGCGGGGCTGGAGCGCACGAGCCGGCTGGCCAAGGCGGCCTCGCTGCTCGCGGGCCGCTAGGTCGCCGGCGCGCCGTCGCCCTGCTCGAGCGCCTCGGCCCGCGCGATCCACTCGCTGACCGGGATCTCCAGGACCACCGCGATGCGGCGCAGGCTCGTGTAGCTCGGGTTCCGCTCGCCGCGCTCGATCCCGCCGATGTACGTGCGGTCCAGCCCGGACGCGAACGCGAGCTCCATCTGCGCCATCTTCCGATCGGCACGCATGTTCCGGAGCGCCTGGCCCAGCGCCCGGTGCTCGGGGGAGCGGACCGCCACGGCGCGGCACGCTGACAGGACGACGACTATAGGTCGACGGACTATGAGTACCCTGCGGTCCTCGACCGTCGTCCGGGCCGCCTCGACGGCGGGAGGGCGCGGAGCCGGCGCCCTCCCACCGCTCGTGGGGCGGGGTGGTGCTAGGCGGCGGCGGGGACCGGCGCCTTGGCGAACGCGAGCAGGTCCTCGTTGAGGCGCTGCTTGTGCGTCTCGGAGAGGCCGTGCGGGGCGCCCTCGTACGTGATGAGCTCGGCGCCCTCGACGAGCCCGGCCGACGCCTTGCCGCCGACCTCGTACGGGACGACCTGGTCGGCGTCGCCGTGGATGACGAGCGTCGGGACGTCGAACTTCGCGAGGTCCGGGCGCATGTCGGTGGCGGAGAACGCGGCGATCGAGTCGTACGCGTTCTTCGCGCCGGACATCATGCCCTCGCGGACGAACTCGTCGCGCGTGCCCTGCGAGATCTCGACGCCCGGCGTGTTGTTGCCGAAGAACGGGCCGTCGGCCAGGTCGCGGTACGTCTGCGCGCGGTCCTTCAGCGAGCCGGCGCGGATGCCGTCGAAGACCTCGATCGGCACGCCGCCCGGGTTGTCGTCGGTCTTGAGCATGAACGGCGGGACGGCGGAGACGAGCACGGCCTTGGCGACGCGGTCGGTGCCGTGGCGGCCGATGTAGCGCGCCACCTCGCCGCCACCGGTGGAGAAGCCGATGAGGATCACGTCGCGCAGGTCGAGCTGCTCGATCAGCGCCGCGAGGTCGTCGGCGTAGTGGTCCATGTCGTTGCCGTCCCAGACCTGCGCGGAGCGGCCGTGGCCGCGGCGGTCGTGGGCGATCGCGCGGAAGCCGCTGGAGGCCAGGTAGAGCTGCTGCGACTCCCAGCTGTCCGAGCTCAGCGGCCAGCCGTGGCTCATGACGATGGGCTGGCCGTCGCGCGGACCCCAGTCCTTGTAGAAGATCTCGACGTTGTCAGGGGTGGTGATGAAGGGCATGTGGTCGGCCTTTCGCGGGGTGGTTTCGTAGGGAAGGGGGTGGGTGCTTCAGGCGGCGTCGCGCAGCGGCGCGAGCTCGGCGGCGCTCGCGAGCCGGCGCAGCGCCTGCTCCTCGAGCTGGCGGGTGCGCTCGGCGGACAGGCCGATCTCCTTGCCGGCCTGACCGAGCGTGCGCGGCTGGCCGTCGCGCGGGTCGGTGCCGAAGCGCAGCTCGATCACGCGCCGCTCGCGCTCCGGGAGCCGCTCGACCGCCTTGGCCAGCGCGACCTCGCGCCAGCCGCCGACGGCCTCGTCCTCAGGCGACGGCTCGGGGGAGGGCAGGAGCGCGCCGAGCGGCGTGTCGCCGTCCTCGCCGACCGCGAGGTCCAGCGAGGTGGGCGGCTTGTCTGCGGCGCGCGCCTGGTGGATCTCCTCCACCGTCAGCTCGGTCAGCGCGGCGAGCTCGAGGTCGGTGGGCTCGCGGCCCAGCTGAAGGGTCAGCTCGCGCTCGGCCCGCACGATCTTGCGCACGCGCTGGGAGACGTAGACCGGCACGCGCACGGTGCGGCTCGTGTTCTCCACGCCGCGCTGCACCGCCTGGCGGATCCAGATCGTCGCGTAGGTCGAGAAGCGGAAGCCCTTGCGCCAGTCGAACTTCTCGGTGGCGCGGATGAGGCCGAGCATCCCGTCCTGGACGAGGTCGGCCATCGGCAGGCCCTGGCCGAGGTACCGGCGCGCGACGGAGACGACGAGCCGCACGTTGGAGTTGATCAGCCGCTCGCGGGCGACGAGGTCGCCGCGCTCGATCCGCTTGGCCAGCGCGATCTCCTCGTCGGCGGTGAGGAGCGGCCAGCGGCGCGCGGCGGCGAGGAGCTGGCCGAGCGCGTCGGAGGGGTCGGCCGTGACCTCGGGCGCGGCGGCGGTGGCGCGGGCGCTCACGCCGCCTGCTCCGTCAGCCACGCGCGGAGCATCCACCGCTCCTTCTCGACGAACCGGATCAGCGCGATGACGACGTCCTGGCTCGCCGGGTCGGC
>DATMVO010000315.1:0-2241 GCA_035563115.1 Solirubrobacteraceae bacterium | reverse complement strand
CCGCTACCACCGCCACGACCCCGTCCGCCACCCGCGGCCGGTGCGCGACCGCCGCCGCCAGCGTCGCGGCGACGCCCACGAGGGCGAGGATCAGGAGCACGGCGTCCGGCATCGACGGACCGCCCTGCCCGACGACGCCGCGGCCGAAGCCTCAGGCGCGCGCGGGCGCGGGGAGCGCGGCGGTGTTGCGGCGGTGCATGGTGCGGGCGAAGAGGCCGGCGGTGAGGAACATGAAGGCGCTGTAGACGGCGGCGGGGATGGTGAGCTCGTCGGCGACGAGGGTGCCGATGGCGATGGCGAGCGCGGAGTTGTGGACGCCGAGCTCGATGGAGACGGCGGTGGCCTGGGCGAGGTCGAGGCGGGCGAGGCGGGAGATGGCGAAGGACGAGGCCATCGCGGCGAGGTTGAGCGTCAGGGCGGCGGCGCCGAGCTCGGCGGCGTGGTCGGTGACCGACTCGAACTCGGCGGCGACCGCGCCCGCGACGACGATCACGAAGGCGCCGAACGCGAGCCGCTTGGCGTGCATCTCGTGGCGCGCGACCCAGTCCGGCCGGCGGGCGCGCACCCACATGCCGAGCGCGAGCGGGACGACGGTGATGGCAAGGACCTGGAGCGCGATGCCCGTCGTGTTCACGTCGTCGGACACGGGCGCGTCGAAGTGGGCGACCGCGAGCGCGAGGTAGACCGGCACCGTCACGGCCGCGCAGACGCTGCTCAGCGCGGTCATCGAGATCGAGAGCGCGGTGTCGCCGCGCGCGAGGTGCGTGAGCAGGTTGGCCATCGTCCCGCCCGGTGACGCGCCGAGGAGCACGAGGCCGACCGCGAAGAGCGGCTCGAGCCCGTACAGCTCCGCCACCGCGAACGCCAGCAGCGGCGAGAGGACGAGCAGGTTCGCCAGCCCGATGAGGACGCCGCGCGGCGCGGTGATCACCCGCGCGAAGTCGGCGACGCGCAGGCCGAGCCCGAGCGACCCCATGATCAGCGCGAGCGCGACGGGCAGCAGGGCGGTCACGCGCCGGGAGTCTGCCGCACCGCCCGGGGCGATGCGGCAGCTCGGTGCGACCTAGAGCGCTACGACTGCGCGGGCGCCGGCACGATCCGGAGCCACGGGCGCGGCGCGTCCCAGCCGTCCGGGTACTTCTCCTTCGCGGCCTCGTCGGAGACCGAGCCGGCGATGATGACGTCCTCGCCCGGCTGCCACTGGGCCGGCGTCGCGACCTGGTGCTGCGCGGTGAGCTGGAGCGAGTCCAGCACGCGGAGGACCTCGTCGAAGTTGCGGCCCGTGGTCATCGGGTAGATGAGGACGAGCTTGATCTTCTTGTCCGGCCCGATGACGAAGACGTTGCGCAGCGTCTGGTTCTGCGCGGCGGTGCGGTCGGTCGGGTCGCCCGAGACGTCGGCGCCGAGCATGCCGTAGGCCTTCGAGACGGCGAAGTCGGTGTCGGCGATCAGCGGGTAGTTCGGCGCGGTGCCCTGCGTCTCGCCGATGTCCTGCGCCCACTTCTCGTGGTTCTCGAGCGGGTCGACGGAGAGGCCGATGATCTTCGCCCCGCGCTTGTCGAACTCGGGCTTGATCGACGCCATGTAGCCCAGCTCGGTCGTGCAGACCGGCGTGAAGTTCCGCGGGTGGGAGAAGAGGACGGCCCAGCCGTCACCGATCCAGTCGTGGAACTTGATCCGACCCTCGGTCGTGTCGACCTCGAAGTCGGGTGCGGTGTCGCCGATGGTCAGCGCCATGGGTGGGTCTCCTTCGGAAGGGGCAGATCGTGAAAGCGGATCAGCTTTCGACTGTATACCGCTTCCGGCGATGCCCCGCATTTCCGCACCGGTCCGGTGTAGAAGCACCCCGGCGGCCCGAGCGGAAGGCGGCGCGCCGCGTCCCGGAGCTCCCGTCCGAGGGCGTTGAGGGCTTCCAGCTCGTGCTCCACGTTCTCAAGTGCCCTGGCGCCGGTCGTCTGTGACCGGCCCGGCAGCGCCGGATGATATGCGGGAGGTTCGTCACGCGGGCTGGCGCACCCGCGGTCGCCGCGGCGCTCAGGCCAGCCGCGCGGCGGCGGCGTAGAGCTGCGCGAGGTGCTCGACGAGCGTCTCCGTCGTCGCGGGCGGCTCGCCCTCCGCCGCCGCCATCAGCGCCTCGACGATCCCGCCGGAGAGGACGAACGCGCTCAGCTCGAGCGAGCGCGCGTCGGCCCGCGGCGGGTCTGGGTGGAGCGCCCGCATGAGCCGTGCGCCCGGCTCGGC
>DATMVO010000314.1:0-6446 GCA_035563115.1 Solirubrobacteraceae bacterium | reverse complement strand
TCGCGGCGCCGGACGACGTCGTCATCACCGGCGGCGTCCACGCCGGGCTCCACCTCGTCTGGCCAGCGCTGCGGCGCCGCGGCGCACGGCGGGTCGCGGTGGAGGATCCCGGCTGGCGCGGGCAGCGACGGAGCGTCGAGCACGCCGGCCTGGAGCTCGTCCCTGTCCCGGTCGACGAGCGCGGGCTGCGGACCGACACGCTGCCCGACCTCGACGTGGACGCCGTCTGCGTCTCGCCTGCGCACCAGTACCCGACCGGCGTCGTCCTCGCGCCCGAGCGGCGCGCCGCGCTGATCGCGTGGGCGGACGCGCACGACGGCCTCATCGTCGAGGACGACTACGACGCCGAGTACCGGTACGACCGCGAGGCGGTCGGCGCGCTCCAGGCGCTCGCCCCGCAACGCGTCGTCTACGCCGGCAGCGCCAGCAAGACGCTCGCGCCCGCGCTCCGGCTCGGCTGGCTCGCGGTCCCGCCCCACCTCACCGTCCACGTCGCGCGGGAGGCCGAGCTCGCCGCCCGCGCCGTCCCGACGCTCGACCAGGCCGCGTACGCCGACCTCCTCCAGCGCGGCGAGGTCGACCGCCACCTGCGCCGCACCCGCCGCCGCTACCGCCCGCGCCGCGACGCGCTCGTCCAAGCGCTCGCGACGCACCTCCCGGACCGCCCGATCACCGGCATCGCCGCCGGCCTGCATGTCGTCCTCGAGCTCCCGCCGGACGCGGACGAGGCCGCGACGGTCGACGCCGCCGCGGCCTCCGGGGTGCTCGTCGAGGGGCTCCGCGAGAACTGCCTCGCGGTCGCGCCGCGCCCACCCGCGCTGCTGCTGGGCTACGCGGCGCTTTCCGAGCCGGCCCTCGCCCGCGCGGCCGAGCTGCTCGCCGCGCGGATCGAGGGCTGATCGCCAGCCGGCTCAGGCAGCGGGACGGGCGCACCCGGCTCGACGATCCGCGCCGGCACGCCGTGCTCCTCCGCCAGCGCGACGAAGGTCTCCGCCGCGCCCTCCAGCTCCGTGTAGACCGGCGGGTGGTGGATCGTGCCGTAGTGCATCGGGACGGCGAGCCGCGCCCGGACCGCGCGAGCCGCCTCGACCGCCTCGCGCGGGCCCATGTCGACCGGCAGCCGGCTCGCGGGCTGGCGGTGCGGGAGGCTGACGACCGCGCCGTTGACCGGCAGGAACGCGACGTCGATCGGGCCGGTCCGCATCACCGCGCGCCACCACCAGCCGTGCATCAGCGTGTCGCCCGCGTGGAGGACCCGCGTGCCGTCCGCCTCCAGCACCCACGAGACCTGCGCATCGCCGAAGCCGTCGACCGCCGGCAGCGCCGTCGCGGTGAACGGCCCGACCGTCACGCTCTCCCACGGCGCGACGACCTGCGTGCGCAGCCCGTGCGCCTCCAGCGCCTCCTCGGCCTCCATCGTCCCGCCGCGCTCCAGCGGCGGGCCGTCCATCGGCGCCGGGCGGAGGACGACGCCGTCCGGCGCGAGCGCGCGGGAGAGCGCGGGCACGTCGGCGTGGTCGGCGTGCAGGTGGGTGAGGAGCGCGAGCGACGCCGCGCCTGGCGTCGCCGGCGGGAGAGCGGTGCGCGGCTCGCCGAGGAGCTTCGCGCTCGCGCCGAGGTCCTCCAGCAGGTCGACCACGGCGACGGCGCCCGCGGCCTCGATCTCGAGTCCGGCCCAGCCTAAGCGGCGGATCTGCATGTCCGATTCCCTTCTTCGCGTTTACCGACCGATCGGTCGGACGCTAACAGAGATTCCGAACGGTCGGAAGCTAAACTCGGCGCCATGCCACGCCGCTCCGCTGCCGACGCCAGGTCCACCCGTGCGGCGATCGTCGAGCGCGCGGTCGCGATCTCGTCGGTCGACGGGCTGGAAGGGCTGACGATCGGCCGGCTCGCTGGCGACCTGGAGATGAGCAAGGCCGGCGTGCTCGGGCACTTCGGGACGAAGGAGCGGCTGCAGCTGGCGGCGCTCGACGCGGCGATCGCGGAGTTCGTGCGGCTCGTGTGGGAGCCGGCGACGGCGCTGCCGAGCGGGTTGCCGCGGCTGCTGGAGCTGTGCGACCGGTGGATCGCCTACCTCTATGACGGGCCGATGCCGGGCGGGTGCTTCGTCACGGCGGTGTCGACCGAGTTCGACGGCCGCGAGGGCCCGGTGCGCGACGCGGTGCGCGAGGAGGTCGGCCGGTGGCTGCACGCGCTCGCGCACGAGGCACGCGTCGCGGTCAACGCCGGCGATCTACCAGAAGGCACCGACCCGGACGCGATCGCCTTCCAGCTCAACGCCATCGCG
Organism: Solirubrobacteraceae bacterium; assembly: GCA_035563115.1. Lineage (GTDB taxonomy): Bacteria > Actinomycetota > Thermoleophilia > Solirubrobacterales > Solirubrobacteraceae > CADCVT01. Next base: position 4,156 of record DATMVO010000314.1, on the reverse strand, counting down.
ATGGGCACGAACCAGGCCATCCAGCTCCTCGGCGACCTCCACGCCGCCGACCGCGGCCGCGCGGCGCTCCGCGCCACGCTCGGCGTGCACGCGCGCTGAGCGGCGGCGCGGCGCGGCGCGGCGCGGCTACGCGGTGGTGCGGGCGCGTTTGCGGAGGGCGAGGAACTCGTCGAGGGGGCGGGTGTTGGCGACCTGGTCGGCGGTGACCCAGCCGCGGCGGGCGGTGGCGATGCCCCAGCGGACGAGGGCGAGCTCGCGGACGCCGTGGGCGTCGGAGTCGATGAGGAGCTTGACGCCGGCGGCGGCGGCGTTACGGGCGTGGACGTCGTGGAGGTCGCGGCGGTCCGGGGCCGCGTTGATCTCGAGCATCGTGCCGGTGCGGGCGGCGGCGTCGATGACGGCGGACATGTCGACCGGGTAGGCCGGGCGGCGCTCGATCTTGCGGCCGGTCGGGTGGCCGATCGCGTCGATCCACGGGTGCTCGCACGCGGCGACGATCCGCTTCGTCATCGCCTCCTCGCCGATCTGGAACGCCGTGTGCACCGAGCCGACGACCCAGTCCAGCTCCGCGAGCAGTTCGTCGTCGTAGTCCGGCGAGCCGTCGGGGAGGATGTTCGTCTCCGTCCCGATCAGCAGCGTGATCCCGTCGATCCGCTCGTTCGCCTCCCGCACGCGCTCGATCTGGCGGCGCAGCTCGTCCGGCGTCACGTGGTTGCCGAACCCGTGCGTCGCCGAGTGGTCGGTGTGCGCGAGGTACTCGTACCCGCGCGCCTTCGCGGCCTCGGCCATCTCCTCGATGGTGTTCCGCCCGTCGCTCGCGACCGTGTGCGAGTGGACGTCGCCGCGCAGATCGGACTCCTCGATCAGCCGCGGGAACCCCGCCCCGCCCGGCGCCGCCGCCTCCAGCTCGCCGCGGCCCTCGCGCAGCTCCGGCGGGATCCACGCCAGCCCCAGCCGCTCGTACACCTCGTGCTCGGTGGCGCACCGCGTCGTCTCGCCGGTCGCGTCGTCGAGGATCCCGTACTCGCTCACGTGGAGCCCGCGCCGCACGGCGGCCTCGCGGAGCTGCAGGTTGTGGTCGCGCGAGCCCGTGAAGTGCTGGAGCAGGTTGCCGAACTGGTCGGGCTCCACCACGCGCAGGTCGATCGCCAGGCCGGAGTGCGTGCGACCGCGCGCGGCGTTCTCGCCCGCCGAACCCGCCGACTCGATCACGTCCAGCTCGCCGAACGCGGCGGTGAGAGCAGACGGGTCGGAGGCGGTCGCGATGATGTCGAGGTCCTTCACGCTGTCCGCCAGCCGCCGCGCGCTCCCCGCCAGCTCGACCTTGTCCGCCGCAGGGTGCGCGCGCAGCGCCCCGATCACCTGCTCCGCGATCCCCAGCGCCTTGGGCAGCAGGAAGCGCGGCGCGGGCTTCTCGGCGACGCCCGAGGCGAAGGCCGCGAGCACCGTCGCCTCGAACTTCGGCCCGAACCCCTTCACACCGCGCAGCCGCTCGGCCTCGGCGGCGGCGCGCAGGGCGTCCAAGGAGTCGATCCCCAGCTCGTCGAACAGCTTCTTCGCGCGCTTCGGGCCCAGCCCCGGCAGCCGCGTCATCTCGACCAGCCCGGGCGGGAACTTCGCGCGCAGCTTCTCCAGCGCCGGGATCGTGCCGGTCTCCAGCAGCGCGCTGATCTTCTCCTCGAGTGTCTTGCCGATCCCCGGCAGCGTCGTCACGCGCCCCTCGCGCGTCAGCTTCGCGACAGACACAGGCGCGTCCCGGATCGCCTTCGCGCCGTTGCGGTAGGCCATCACGCGGTGGACGACGGCCCCGTCGAGCTCGTACAGGTCGCCGAGCTCGTCGAAGTACGCGGCGATCCCGGCGTTCGAGAAGTCAGGCACGGCACCAGTGTGCCGCGTCTCCGCACTACGCTGTCGCCGCCCATGGGACCCGCGTGGCTCATCCTCCCCACGTACGACGAGGCCGAGAACGTCGAGGCGATCGTCCGTGCGGTGCTGCCGGTGCTGGAGCGCAGCCGGGCGGACGGCCACAAGATCCTGATCGTCGACGACAGCTCGCCCGACGGCACGGGTGAGATCGCCGACCGGCTCGCGGCCGAGCTCCCCGGCCAGGTCGAGGTCCTCCACCGCGACAAGCCGACCGGCCTCGGCCCCGCCTACCTCGCCGGCTTCGCGTACGCGCTCGAGCACGGCGCCGGCTTGGTCCTGGAGATGGACGCGGACTTCTCCCACTCGCCCGCGGACGTCGAGCGGCTGATCGCGGCGGTCCACGACGGTGCCGACGTGGCGCTCGGCTCCCGCTACATCCAGGGCGGCGGCGTGACCGACTGGGGCCTCGTGCGCCGGCTCGTCAGCCGCGGCGGCTGCCTCTACGCGCAGGCGGTCCTGAACCTCCACGTGCACGACCTCACCGGCGGCTTCAAGTGCTTCCGCCGTGAGGTGCTGGAGGCGATCGACCTGCCGACCGTGCGCTCGAAGGGCTACGCGTTCCAGGTCGAGTTGACCTACCGCGCGGTGCGGCAGGGGTTCACGGTCGTCGAGGTGCCGATCACCTTCCGCGACCGCGAGCTGGGCCGCTCGAAGATGAGCTGGCGGATCGCGAGCGAGGCGTTCTTCCTGCTCCCGCAGCTGCGCCGCCGGCAGATCCCGCCGCCGGTGTCCGCTCCTCCGACGTCCGTCCACGACGCTGTGGCGGACCCGGCGGAGCAGCCGACTGCCAAGGCGTGAACGGACGAGAGCTCGCCGTCGCGCGCGGGTGGGACGACACCCGGGCGACGCTGCGGCGCTGGAACGCGGCGCCCGGCGCCGTCCTGCGCCCGTGGCTGGCCGTCAGCCTGGCGGTGACCGCGGCCCTGCTCGTCGGCACGTGGCTGATCGCGCTCGGCACGACGCCCGACCCGTCCGGCCACGAGTACGCGGGCGTCACGCGCGACGCGACCGCCGGCGACGCCGCGTTCTTCTTCGGCCGCAACCTCCTCGTCCTCGCGCTCCACGCGCTCGCGTGCCTGGCCGGCTTCATCGCCAAGTCGTCGCTGCCGCTGGAGGCGACGGACTACTCGGGCGCGTGGCGGTGGATCCACGACCGGGCCGGCAGCGCGGCGATCGCGTTCGTCGGCGCGGCGACCGTCTTCTCGCTCGGCACGCAGGCGTACGCGCTCGGCTCGGGGCTCTCGACACTCAGCGCGCAGTGGGACACGGCGCCCGGCCTGCTCCTCCTCGGCGTCCTCCCGCACGCGCTGCCCGAGCTCGTCGCGCTCTTCCTCCCGCTCGCCGCGTGGCTGGTCGCCGCGCGCGCGGAGCGGTGGGAGGAGCTGATGGCCGCGACGTTCGTCACCACCGCGATCGCGCTGCCGGTCGTGGCGCTGGCGGCGATCGTCGAGGTCACGTTCACCCCCTGGCTGCTCGAAGCGCTTCACTTCGTATAGTGGAGGACATGGCCGACCTCAAGAACGTCTCCGACGACAGCTTCCAGGCCGACGTGCTCGAGAACGAGCAGCCGGTGCTGGTCGACTTCTGGGCCCCTTGGTGCGGTCCGTGCCGGGTCGTCGCTCCGGTCCTCGAGGAGATCGCCGCCGAGCGGCAGGACCTCCAGATCGTGAAGCTCAACGTCGACGACAACCAGCGCACGGCCGCGAAGTTCGGCGTCATGTCGATCCCGACGATGATCCTCTTCAAGCACGGCCAGCCGGCCAAGACGATCGTCGGCGCGTACCCCAAGAAGCGCCTCGAGGCCGAGCTCGAGCCCGCGCTCGCCTAAGCACCCCTCTTCCTCAGACGTTCGGCCTTGCACGAAGGGCGCCCGCGGGCGCCCTTCGTCGTTCCGGGGCACCGGAGTTGCATTCGCGACCAGGACGCGGATAGCGTCGCCAGATGCCCCGGAGATCCGTGCGCCTGCTCGGCGCCCTGCTGCTGCTCCTGCCGTGTGTGGCGGCGACGCCCGCGCTCGCCGCGCCGACCTGGCAGGCGTTCGACGCCCCGCTCGCGCCGCCCGGCGCGATCGGCCCCCGCGACGCCGACCTGGCGCCCGACGGGCGCGCGGTGGTGGCGTTCCAGGAGGGGAGCGCGCTGCGGATCGGCGAGCGGCGCGGCGGCGAGATGGCGTTCGCGTCGCGCACGCTGCTCAGCGCGTCGCCGACGAGCGTGGCGGTCGCGGCGGGTC
>DATMVO010000313.1:0-14204 GCA_035563115.1 Solirubrobacteraceae bacterium | reverse complement strand
GTCACCGAGACGGGCCGTCTCTGCCCGCTCACCGGCGACCGTCCGTGCACGGGGCTCGCGCCCACCGCCGCCCGCGACCTCGCCGCGGATCCCGGCAGGCTCGCGCGCCGCTCCCTCGCCGCGGTCTACGAACGGCAGCTCACCGCGCGCGGCTTCGCGCCGCGGGCGCCGCAGCTGGTCAAGCCGCGCCGCCGCTGAGGCGGGGCGAGCGTCACCCGTGTCGGCGCCGAGCGGGCAGCGGCGGCGGGCGAGGCCGCGCCGACGTTGGGCGGGAAGAACGTCACTCGCCCGGCCGCGGGTGCGGTGCGAGTGACGTTGTGCCCGCCTGGCGGGAAGAACGTCACGGCGGCGGATGGGCGGCGGGGGCATGTGACGTTGTTCCCGCGCCCGTTTCGTCACGCGGCCGGACGCGGCGGACAGTGATGTGACGTTGTGGGCGCTGGACGCCCGTTTCGTCACTTCGGCGTGGTGCGGGGAGGGCGAGTGACGTTGCGGGCGTTGACCTTCGGACGACGCGCGGTGGGAAACGCGGGGTGGGGGCGGCGGCATGGAAGCCCGTATGTCCCGACTGAGAACCACCCTCGCCGCGCTCGCCGCAGCGCCGCTGCTGGCGATGACCCCCGCGACCGCGACCGCGACCGCGACCGCGCTCGACCTGCGCGTCGACACCGACCGCGACGGCCAGCTCACCCCCGCCGACGACACCCCCGCCGAGGACGCGGCGACGACGGGCGCCGGGGCGCTCCTGCTCGCCAACCTCGACGACGACTCCGGCCGCTGCGCCGACGACCTGGAGCGGCGGACCCGCAACCGGCTGAAGCTCGCCGACCTGACCGCCTGCACGGACGCCTCAGACGACGTCGTCAACGGCGCGGAGGACGAGAAGGACCTCGCCCGCGTCCAGGTCCTCCCGGAGCCCGAAACGCAGGCGGACGTCCCGCTCACCGTCACCGGCCCGGGGCGGGTGTTCGCCCACCGCAGCGGCGCCTGGCAGCCCGCCACGACCCTCACCGCCGCCGAGCTCCGCGCCGGCACCACGCTCGCCGTCGAGGGCACCGACATCGCCCGCGACCCGGCGACCACCATCGTCACGATCACCGCGGGCGGCGACGCCGTCCAGCTGAGGCTCGCCCCGCTGATCGTCCCCGACGCGACCCGCCCGATCGAGACCTTCCTCGCCGCCAAGCCCGACCGCACGGCCGACGTCCGTGCCCGCGCCCGCCAGGACCGCGAGGCGACGCTCCGCTACGGCCGCCAGCTGCTGAAGGACAAGGCCGCCGGCAAGCCGGTCCCGGCGCAGATGAGGAGCCGGCTGCGCAGCTGGAGCACCTGGAAGCGGTACGCCGACGACACCTACCGCGCGAACGTCCGCTTCGGCGACGGCCAGGCCCGGTTCCTCGCCGGCCTCAAGCGCGCCGTCGGCCGCGACGTCACCCAGCAGCCGTGGCAGTCGCCGTGGGTGCAGGACGCGTTCGAGCCCGCCTACCAGTCCGTCCCGGCGCCCGGTGGCGGCGCGCAGACGATGCGCGTCGCGCTGATGGCGGGGAGCCTGATCGAGCCCGGCGAGATCGCACCGACGAACCCGCACGCCGTGCGCGTCGCGCTGATGCTGCGCAACCTCCGTGGCCCCGGAACCGCGCTCGTGCACCACCGCGACGTGCCCGGGACGCCGCGCGGGGCGATGGAGCACTGGACGACGACCGGCACGATGGAGGCGACCCCGCCCGTCGCCGGCGCGCCGCACGGCAAGCTCATCGTCGGCTCGCGCTCGAAGGCGGGCGTCGCCCCGTCGCTCGAGTCCGTCATCACATCGCAGGCCGCGCAGCCGCTGCTCACCCTCTACACGGGCTGGCTCGACATCGGCCACACCGACGAGCTCCTCGCGTTCGTCCCGGCGAGCACGCCGCGCGGCTGGGCCCTCCTCGTCGCCGACCCCGCGCAGGCGCTCGACACGCTGCGCGAGCTGCCCAAGGGCACGCCGGTGCTGAAGGGCCTCACCGACCACCACGGGGAGCGGGCGGAGATGACGGCGCAAGCGATCCTCGCCGGCCCCGTCGCCCGCGCGAGCCGCTTCGCCACCGAGAACATCGAGGCGCAGCTCACCACGCTCCGCCGCGAGCTCCAGCTCACCGACGCCGACATCGTCCGCATCCCGGTCCTCTACACGTGGCAGCCGGGCAAGCGCTTCGTCAAGGCGCTCACCGGCAACACGGTCAACGGCGTCGCGCCCGGCGGCCGCACGTTCCTCGCTCCCGACCCGCACGGGCCGACGACGAAGGACGGTGACCGCTTCCGCGCCGCGACCACGCAAGCCCTGCGAAAGGCCGGGGTCACGACGCGCTTCGTCGACACCTGGCCGATGCCCCACCTCGGCACCGGCGAGCTGCACTGCATGACCAACGCGCTGCGCGACCTCGGCGACGCGCGCTGGTGGACCGCCGGTCAGCGCCGGTAGATGACCGCGAGCAGCGCGCAGAGCACCGCGGTGGAGAGCGCGTAGCCGGTCTCGACGCGGACGAGCTCGTCGTCCACGATCGGCAGCGCGATCCACGCGACCAGCAGCACGGCGGCGAAGAGCCACGCGCCCGCCGCCGTGCGCTGGTGGCCGCGCGCGAGCGCGGCCTGGTTGAGCGTGCCCGCCGCGAGGTGGAAGCCCATGCCGAGGGCGACGACCGCGAGGCCGACCCGGCCGTAGTCGTAGTCGCCGCCGAAGACGAGGTCCATCACCCACGGCCCGAGGGCGAGCAGCCCCAGCGCGCACGCGCCCGCGAACCCGGCGATGGCGAGCACGGTCACCCGGATCGCGCGATCGAACTCCGACCGGTCCGACGTGGCGTTCAGCGACGCGAGGTGGGGGAGCAGCGACGTCTGGATCGCCTGGAAGAGCTGCAGCGGCGCGCGCGCGATGAGGAGCGCGTTGAAGACGAAGCCCGCCAGCGCGGCGTCGGAGGCGGTCGCGTCCGCGACGAGCACCGGCGCGTTGATGATCGTCTGCTCGGCGAGCATCACGAGGAAGACCGCTACCGCGAACTGCCCGCCCTCGCGCAGCGAGCCGGACGACACCGCGGACGACGACTCGCCCGCGTCCTCGGCGTCCGCCAGGTCCGCGTCGGCCGCCGACGCCGAAGGCCGCACGGTGCGCGACAGCGCCGCCGGCACCACGACCAGCGACAGCAGCGGCGCCGCCAGGATCCCCATGGCCACCGCCGACTGGCCGGAGAACAGCCCCACCGCCACCAGCAGCGGGAAGAGGAACCGCACCGACGACTCCACCAGCACCAGCCCGCCGTACAGCGCGAACTGCTGGTTGCCCGCCAGCCATCCGCGCGCGAAGTACGACGCGGCGTAGGCCAGCACCGAGCCGACCAGCACCCAGTAGAGCGTCGTCGCCCCGTCGAAGACGTCGTCCTCCAAAGGCTCGCGGAAGACCAGCGCGACCACGAGGAACACCAAGGCGAAGCAGGCCTGCAGCAGCAGCGGCGTCCGCAGCGAGTGTGCCGCCAGCCCGTGCGCCCGCCGCTCCGCGATCGACCGCGACAGCAGCTGCTCGATCGGCCGGTAGATGACCGACACGACCACGAAGACGACCGACCACAGCAGCGAGATCGCCTTGTAGTCGACCTCGTCCAGCACGTGGCTGGCCACCGCGAAGAACGCGAACGTGACCAGCCCCGTGACGGCGATGCCGACGGAGAGGATCCGCGCTCCTCGCCCGTAGGACGAGGAGCCGGCGGAGGAGCTGCTAGCGCCCAACGCGGACGAGGAGCATCGTCCACGGGAACGGCGACCGCGCCTCGACGACCTCGCCGTGCTGCGACAGGAGCTTCACGAAGCTGCGCTTGGACCAGTGGTTCACGTGGCCCGGGGTGTTGCCGAGATCCTTGATGTACGCGCCGCGCGCCATGTTCAGGCCACGCCACAGCGGCTCACGCGGGACCGACACGAGCAGCCACTTCGACGCGCACCGCGCCATCTCGGCCACCGTGTGCGCCGGGTCCGGCACGTGCTCGAGCACCTCGATCGCCGTGGCGACCTCGAACTCGTTGTCGCCGAACGGCATGTTCTCGGCCTTCAACACCCGGTACTCCAGGTTCGGCGCCTGGCGCTTCTCCCACTCGGCGTGCAGCTGCGGGTCGTCCAGGTCGATGCCGACGACGCGGCCGTCGATGCGCTGGGCCCACTTGTGGGTGAGGACGGCCTCGCCGCAGCCGACGTCGAGCAGGGTGTCCGGGGCAGCCTTGACGAACAGCTCCTCCAGCGTCCGCTCGAAGTTCGCCATGAGCCGGCGGACGACGGGGTTGGTGGAGCCGTACTTGTCGTACGTGTTGCCGGTGACCGTGCCTTCGCGGTCGACGGTGACGGTGGGGGTCATACCTCGAGTGCCTCGTGATCCTCGGTGCGCTGGCCCGCGCGCGCTCCGGTCGTGGGCGGGACATCGCTGCCCTGGCCGGGCTCGTAGTGCGACGGCGGGATCTCCATCTCGAGCTCGATCCTGCGCACGCGCTCGAAGACGCGCTGCAGCATGGTCGAGTTCGCGCTCAGCAGGTCGCCCAGGATCCCGAGCGCCGCGAGCAGCATCCCCGCGTTGAAGAGGACGGCCCCGAGGATGAGCGACTGCACGTGGCCGGCGCCGTCGTCCTCGAAGACGTAGAAGTAGAAGAAGCGGGCCCAGATGATCGCCGCGGCGAGCAGCACGACGATCGCCGCGCTCATGAAGACGCGCAGCGGCTCGTACCGCGTGTAGATGCGGAAGATCGAGAGGCCGTTGCGGCGGACGTACGACCACATCGACGGGAAGAGCCGCGACTCGCGCGTCTTCTCGTTCGTGCGGATCGGGACGTGGCCGACGGTGATGAACTGCTTGCCCGCCTGGATGATGGTCTCGAGCGTGTACGTGAACTTCGAGACGACGATGAGCTGCATCGCGGCCTCGCGGTTGTACGAGCGGAAGCCCGAGGTGGTGTCCGGCACCGTCGTGTTCGAGGCGCGGCGGACGACCCAGGAGCCGAGGCGCTGGAGCGACTTCTTCAGCGGGGAGAAGTGCTCGATCCCCATGACCTCGCGGTCGCCGACGACCATGTCGGCCTCACCGGCGACGATCGGCGCGGTGAGCTTGCCGATGTCGTGGCCGTGGTACTGGTTGTCGGCGTCGGTGTTGACGATGACGTCGGCACCGAGCTTGAGGGACGCGTCGAGCCCGGCCTGGAAGGCGTAGGCGAGGCCCTTGTTCGTGGTCAGGCGGACGATGTGGTCGACGCCGTTGGCCTTGGCCACCTCGACGGTGCGGTCCGTCGAGCCGTCGTCGATGACGAGCCACTCGATCTCCGAGAAGCCGGGAAGGTCCCGGGGCAGGTCGGCGAGCGTGGCCGGGAGCGTCTGCTCCTCGTTGAGGCAGGGGATCTGGATGATGAGCTTCATCGGGCGCCGCCTCTAGCCTATCTGCCTCCATGCAGAGCGCGACCCTCACCCGGCCGCGGGCGATGCCCGCTGCCGCATCGTGGCCGTGGCCGACGATCGGCTTCGGCGTGCTGTGCCTCGCCGCGCTCGTGGCCTTCCTCGTCTACCCGACGTACCCGAACTACGACTCGTACTACTCGATGCTCTGGGGGCGGGAGCTCCTCGACGGCCATCTGCCGGTCTACGAGGCCTACCGCGCGCCGACGCCGCACCCCGCCGCCACGCTGGTCGGCGCGATCATCTCGCCGCTCGGCCACCACGCCGAGCGGCTGTGGATCTTCCTGTGCGTCGTCTCGTTCGTCTGGCTCGTCGTCGGCGTCTACCGGCTGACGCGCGAGGCGTTCACGCCGCTCGTCGGCCTCGTCGCCGGCCTGCTCGTCTGCACGCGGTTCGACTTCCCCTTCTACGCCGCCCGCGGCTACATCGACATCGCCTACATGGCGTTCGTCGTGTGGGCGGCCGTGCTCGAGCAGCGCTCGCCGCGGCGCGGGCTCCCGGTCTTCCTCCTGCTCGGGATCGCCGGCACGCTGCGGCCCGAGGCGTGGGTGATGGCCGGCCTGTACTGGCTGTGGATGTCGTGGAAGGCGACGTGGGGCGAGCGGGTCCGCTTCGCCGCGTACGCCGCGATCGGCCCGGTCGTGTGGGTGGGGACGGACTGGATCGTCACCGGCCAGCCGCTCTACTCGCTGACCTACACGAGCAACTTCGCCGAGGAGCTGGGGCGCTCGAAGAGCAGCGGCGACCTGCCCATGGCGATCTGGGGCTTCCTCGTCAAGCTCGACAAGTTTCCCGTGCTGGCGGGCGGGATCGCCGGCCTCGCGCTGGCGGCCTACCTCGTCCCGCGGCGGATCGTGTGGCCGTTCACGCTGCTCGCCGTCGGCATCGGCACGTTCTTCCTCGTCGGCCTCGGCGGCTTCTCCGTGATCGACCGCTACCTGCTGGTGGCGTCGATGATGGTGATGGTCTTCGCCGCCGTCGCGATCGGCGGGTGGACGATGCTCGAGCCCGGCACGCGGCCGCGGAAGCTGTGGGCGGTCGCGGCGCTGCTGCTCGTCCTGTACGGCGCGTACTTCAGCGCGACCCGCGTCAACTTCACCCGGCTCGACAACGAGCTGACGTTCCGCGGCCAGGCCCACGCGGCGCTCCACGACGTGCTCAGCGCGCCGGCGGTGCAGCGCGCGCTGGACCGGGGCTGCGGTCCGGTCACGGTGCCGAACCACAAGCTGATCCCCGACGTGCGCTGGATCCAGGACCTCCCGGACGGGCAGGTGCTGGCCTACAGCGAGACGCTGCGCGAGCCGGAGAACGACACCGACGCGCGGAAGATCGCCCGCGTCGACCAGCGGATGCGGGCCGGGGGCGTCCAGATCATCCCGCACGAGCGGGTGGCCCTCTTCCGCCACGCGCTGGTCAACGACACCGACGACCCCGTTACGGTGATCCCGTTGCCGGGCTTCCAGCGCGTCGCCGTCTCGGAGTACTACGCCGCCTATGTCCGCTGCTAGCGGACCCGTAGTGGATCCGCCGCGCTCGGTCCCGGCCGGGCCGCGGTTCGGAGGCGGTTCCGGCACGTCGTCGAACGGCCACGGCGGCGGCTTCGTCCGCTCGCGCGTCGACAGCGCGCGCGCCGCGGCGGCGGACCGCTGGCCGTGGTGGCTGGCGCTCGGCCTGCTCCTCGCCGGCACGCTCCTGCTGCGCACGTGGGGCTCGGACCACGGCATGCCGTACGCCTACAACTCGGACGAGAACTCGCACTTCGTCCCGCGCGCGATCGGCATCTACGGGCACGAGTGGAACCCCGACTACTTCGTCAACCCGCCCGCGTACACGTACGTCCTGCACATCGTCTTCACGGTGTGGTTCGGCGGCCGCGAGGGCGTCTCGCGGATGTTCGCGACCGACCCGACCGAGGTCTGGGTCGTGGCGCGCACCACCGCCGCGGTCCTCGGCGTCCTGTCCGTCTGGCTGCTCTACCTGGCCGGCGCCAAGCTCTTCGACCGGCGCGTCGGGCTCCTGGCCGCCGCCGTCTTCTCCGTCGCGTTCCTGCCCGTCTTCTACGCCCACATGGCGCTCAACGACGTGCCGACGCTCGCCCCGCTCTGCCTCTCGCTGTGGGGCGTGGCGGGGATCGTGCGCGAGGGGCGGATGCGCGACTACGTCCTGGCCGGTGTCGGGCTCGGGCTGGCGTGCGCGACGAAGTACACGGCCGGCATCGTGCTCCTGCCGCTCCTCGCCGCCGCCGTGGTCCAGTTCCTGGCGGCGGGCGGGCGCTGGCCGGCGGCGCGCGGCCTGGTGATCGCGGGCGTGGCGGGGCTCGTCGCGTTCGTCGTCGCCAACCCGTACGCGGTGCTCGACTTCCCCGCCTTCTGGGACGGGATCACGCACCAGTCGTCGGCGACCGGCAGCGAGGACGCCGGCAAGCTCGGGCTGACGCACGAGAACGGCTGGCTCTACTACCTGTGGTCGTTCACGTGGGGGCTGGGCTGGGTGCCGCTCGTCGCGGCGATCGTCGCGCTCCCGCTGCTGTGGCGCGACGAGAAGCGGCTCGTGTGGGTGATCGCGCTCGCGCCGATCCTCTTCGTCCTCTTCATGGGCACGCAGACGCGGTTCTTCGGCCGCTGGCTGCTTCCCGTCTTCCCGTTCGTCTGCCTGCTCGCCGCGTACGCCGCGATCGAGCTGGCCGACCGCGCGGGCCGGCGCGCGCCGTTCCTCAAGCCGACGCTGCTGGCGATCGGCGCCGTCGCGCTGTGCGGGCAGGGGCTCGTCTACTCGCTCCACATCGGCCAGGTGCTGTCGCGCGAGGACACGCGCAACCTCGCCCGCGACTGGATGGTCGAGCACCTGCCGCCGCGCACGAAGATCGTGGTGGAGCCGATCGCGCCGGACGCCTGGGCGCAGGACATCGGCAATCCGTCGCGGCTGACCTCCAACGGCAACCGCTGGGTCAAGTTCCCCGCCTCGCGCTCGCGGATCAACCCGGAGAACCCGTCCGGGCCGCTCCTGCCCGCGCCGGGGCAGGTCGTGCACGTCGAGGACTTCGAGCGCGTGCTCGTCCCGTCGCTGGTGGACGACTACGTCGAGCAGGGCTACTGCTGGGTCATCGTCGGCTCCACGCAGCGCGGCCGCGCGGAGGCGGAGCCGGACGAGGTGCCGCAGGCGCTCGAGTACTACAAGCGGCTGGAGCGCGAGTCGCGGCTGGCGTACGAGGTCTCGCCGTACTCGCGTGGCAAGGGCCCGGTCGAGTTCAACTTCGACTGGTCGTTCGACTACTACCCGCTGGCCTACCACCGCCCGGGGCCCCTGATCAGCATCTATCGGCTCAACGCCGGTAGGTGCGCCTCGTAAACTGCCGGAGGGCAATGGCCCTGCGTACGGATACCGACCGCGAGCACCTCGCGAGAGCGATCGAGCTGGCGGAGCGCGGCGTCGGGCGCACGTCGCCGAACCCCGTCGTCGGCGCGGTGATCGTCCGCGACGGCGAGGTCCTCGGCGAGGGCTGGCACGAGCAGTACGGCGGCCCGCACGCCGAGGTCAACGCGATCGCGAACGCCGGCATCGACCTGGCGGGCGCGACGCTCTACGTCTCGCTCGAGCCCTGCTGCCACACCGGCAAGCAGCCGCCCTGCACCGACGCCGTCCTCGCCGCCGGGATCTCGCGCGTCGTGGTCGGCAGCGACGACCCGACCGACAAGGCCGCCGGCCGCGGCCTGGGGATCCTGCGCGACGAGGGCGTCGAGGTGGAGGTCGCCGACGGCGAGCTCGCCGCCCGCGCGCGCCTCCTCAACCAGGCCTTCCGCAAGCACGCCCGCACCGGCCGCCCGTGGGTGCTCTTCAAGTCCGCGATGACGCTCGACGGCAAGGTCGCGACCGGCACCGGCGACTCGAAGTGGATCTCCGGCGAGGACTCCCGCGCGCTCGCCCACCGCTGGCGCGCGTCGGTCGACGCCGTCGCGGTCGGCATCGGCACCGCGCTGGCCGACGACCCGCAGCTCACCGCCCGCATCCCCGACGTCGCGCGCCAGCCGCGCCGCGTCGTGTTCGACTCCGAGGCGCGCCTGCCGCTCGACTCCAAGCTCGTCCAGATGGCGCCCGAGATCCCGCTCAGCGTCGTCGTCTCCCGCGCCGCGCCGCGCGCCAACACCGACTCGCTGGAGATGGCGGGGGCCGAGGTGCTCGTCGCGACGGGGCAGAACGAGCAGGCCCGGGTGCGGAGCGCGCTCGATCAGCTCGGCGCGCTCGGCATCACCTCGATCCTGCTCGAGGGCGGCCCGCACCTGGCGGGCGCGTTCTTCGACGCCGGCGAGGTCGACGAGGCGCGGCTCTTCCTCGCCCCGCTCGTCCTCGGCGGCCGCACCGCCCGCGACCCGCTGGAGGGCGAGGGCGTGGAGCGGATCGAGGACGCGCTGCGCGCCCTCACGCTCGACTGCGCGCGGTCGGGCGACGACATCCTGATCTCCGCCCGCCTGAAGGAGTGGTGACCGTGTTCACCGGACTGGTCCAGGACCTGGGGAAGGTCTCCGAGCTGCGCGAGACCGCCGACGGCGTCCGCATCGCCATCGAGTCGCCGCTCGGCAGCGAGCTGAAGGAGGGCGACTCGATCGCCGTCAACGGCGTCTGCCTCACCGCGGTCGGCATCTGCTCCATCGGCGAGGACCACCGCTTCGGCGCCGACGTGATGCATGAGACGCTCCGCCGCTCCTCGCTCGGCGCGGTCGAGGCCGGCGGCACCGTCAACCTGGAGCTGGCGATGCGCGTCGGCGACCGGCTCGGCGGCCACATCGTGCAGGGCCACGTGGACGGCGTCGGCGTCGTCGCCGGGACCCGCGCGGACGGCTTCGCGCGCATCGTCACGGTCGAGGCCGGCCCCGATGTGTTGAAGTACGTGGTGGAGAAGGGATCGATCGCCGTGGACGGCGTGTCCCTGACCGTCGCCCGCGTCGACGACTCCTCCTTCGACGTCTCGCTCATCCCCGAGACGCTGGAGCGCACGACGCTCGGGCGTGCCGAGGCCGGCGACACCGTGAACCTCGAAGTCGACGTGCTCGCCAAGCACGTGGAGAAGCTGATGGGAGCCCGCATCGCATGACCCCGCCATCTGGCACGAAGACGCCCTTCGCGACCATCGAAGAGGCCATCGAGGACATCCGCGCCGGCAAGATGGTCGTGGTCTGCGACGACGAGGACCGCGAGAACGAGGGCGACCTGACGATGGCCGCCCAGTTCGCCACGCCGGAGGCGATCAACTTCATGGCGAAGGAGGGGCGTGGGCTCATCTGCCTTTCCCTGACGCCGGACCGCTGCGAGGAGCTCGGCCTCGAGCTCATGGCGGCCAAGAACGAGTCGTCGTTCGAGACGCCGTTCACCGTGTCGATCGAGGCGCGCGAAGGCGTCACCACCGGCATCTCGGCGGCGGACCGCTCGCACACGATCCAGGTCGCCATCGATCCGTCGAGCGCGCCCCGTGACCTCGTGCAGCCGGGCCACATCTTCCCGCTCAAGTCCAAGCCGGGCGGCGTGCTCGAGCGCACCGGACAGACCGAGGCGGCCGTCGACCTGGCGCGCCTGGCCGGCCTCATCCCCGCGGGCGTCATCTGCGAGGTCATGAACGACGACGGGACGATGGCCCGCATCGACGACCTCGTCCCGTACTGCGAGAAGCACGGGCTCAAGATCGTCACGGTCGCGGACCTGATCGCGTACCGGCGCAAGCACGACAAGCTCGTCGAGCGCGTCGTCGACATCCAGCTCCCGACCGGCTTCGGCGACTTCACCGCGGTCGGCTACCGCTCGCTGGTGGACGACAAGCACCACGTCGCGCTCGTGAAGGGCGACGTCGCGGGCAAGGAGGACGTGCTCGTCCGCGTCCACTCCGAGTGCCTCACCGGCGACGTCTTCCACTCGCTGCGCTGTGACTGCGGCGAGCAGCTCGAGAGCGCGCTGGCGATGATCGAGCAGGAGGGGGAGGGCGTGCTGCTCTACCTCTCGCAGGAGGGCCGCGGGATCGGCCTCCTCAACAAGCTGAAGGCCTACAAGCTGCAGGAGGAGGGCTACGACACCGTCGATGCCAACCTCAAGCTCGGCCTGCCGGCGGACCTCCGCGACTACGGCATCGGGGCGCAGATCCTGGTGGACCTCGGCCTGACGTCGATCCGGATCCTGACGAACAACCCGAAGAAGATCCGCGGGATGGAGGGGTACGGGCTGAGCGTGTCCGCCCAGATCCCGATCGAGCCGACGCCGAACCCCCACAACGAGGGGTACCTGCGGACGAAGGTCGAGCGGATGGGGCACACGCTGCACCACCAGGGGCTGAACCTGGACGAGGAGCTGCGCCACGAAGAGGCCGAGCACGACCGGGCGGAGGGTCGGGCGTGAGCGCGGGGTCGCGGTACGCGATCGTCGTCGGCGAGTTCTACGAGGAGCTCGCCGAGCGGCTCGTGCGGGGCGCGAAGGAGGCGTTCGCCGAGGCTGGTGTCGAGCAGGTCGACGTCTTCGGTGTGCCGGGCGCGTACGAGCTGCCGCTGGCGGCGCAGTACGCGGCGGTGTCCGGGCGGTACTCGGGTGTCGCCTGCCTCGGTGCCGTCATCCGCGGCGAGACCGATCACTACGACTACGTCTGCGCCGAGACCGCGCGCGGGATCATGAAGGTCCAGCTCAAGACGCAGGTCCCGTGCGCGTTCGGCGTCCTGACCGTCGACAACATGGATCAGGCGCTGGCCCGGACGGGCGGCGGCAAGCGGGATCAGGGCCGGCACGCGGCCGAGGCCGTGCTGCGGCTGGCGGCGCTGCGTCAGGATCTGACCGCGGCCTCGGACGGCGCCCCGCGCTGAGCTAGCCTGCCGGTCATGGGAGTCGTGCTGGGGGCCGCGTCGCAGCAGAAGGTGGTGCTCGCCATGGTGCTGCTGTTCGTGGTGCACCTCGCCGGGATCGCCGTGCTCGTGTCGATGATGGGCCGCGACGTGCTGGAGATGTTCCGCACCTCGCCGTACTCGGACGACGACGACGGCGGCGGCCCGCCGCCCGCGGACGACCCGGTCGTCCCGACCACCCCCACCGGCGGCGGTCTCCCGCTCCCCGACGCCGAGCAGGCCCCGCGCCGCCTCCGCGAGCCCGGCCGCCTCGCCGACCACTACCCGCGCACCCCGCGTCGCCCGGACCACGCCCCGGCGCCGGTCCGCGAGCCGGTCAAGCACTAACCGCACTCCGCGCGTCCGGCCTCGAGGAGTTCGCCGTCGCGGAACGGTGGCTACGTTCTGGCGCGTGCCGCTTCGTGATTGGGTTCAGCGTCCGCGCGCGCTGGACTTCCTCGGCGTGCAGTCTGATCTCGCCGATCTCGTTGTGGCGTTCACGCCCGCGCAGTACCGGCTGCGGCTTGACGTGAGCTCGGGCGCTCGGGTCACCCGAGGCGCCGCCGAGGTTCATGTCGGCGGCGATCTGCTTCCGCCGGGCGCTCCTCAATCCGCTTCCGGCGCGGAGGTCGGACGCATCGAGCGCGTGGTGCGCGTCGTCGCAGACGGGCCCCCGACGGTCGAGCACCAGCTGCTGGAGATCCCCGCCGGCTTCCGAGACCGCGGCAGCGGCACCGAGCTCGTCTGGCGGTCGATCGAGCTCTATCGGTCGGCCGGGATCGAAGCGGTCACGCTCGAGGCGGCGAACTACGGACGCTACGTCTGGGCCATGTGCGGCTTCGAGTTCGACCCGTCGTCGTTGTGGGGGAGAGACGCTGTGGTCGGTGCTGCCGAGCGCTTCGTGAAGCGGTTGAACATCCGCGATCTCGATGAACCTGCTGACTTCTCGCACATCAGGCAGCCCTCGGAGATCGCGCTCATGGGCGGCTGGGTACCGCTCGATGAGCTCATCGAGGCCAACGAACGCGGACTGAAGTTCTGGATCTCGTCAGCCGATGACGGTCGCGAGCGCGTCGATGCGGGCAAAGCGATCTTGATGGCCGGCGATGTACCGCCGTGGCGCGGGCGGTTGGACATCCGTGATGGCAGCTATGGACTTGACCTGCTGCGCGATTACACTGAGGGACGACCATGGCGATGAAGACCTTCTCCAACGGCCAGCAGAAGTTCTCGGTCCACGAGATGCGCGGACACGCTGAGTCGTCGCCCAAGTCGCGCGCCGCGAAGGACAAGATGCGCGCCCGGGCTGTGGCGAACGGGTACGTCGTCCTCGGCTACCGCAAGAAGTAGGCGTTCACGGCGGCGCGGCGGCTAGCCGCGCGCGGCATCAGCCGTTGTTGCCGTTGCCGTTGCCGTTGCCCTTGCCGCCGCCTTGGCCGGCGGCGCGCTGGGCGTCGCGGAGGGCCTTCCTGACCTGGCCGGGGCGGTCGTTGGGGGAGACGGCGAGGCGCTTCTCGAAGAGTGGGATGGCGTCGGCTGGGCGGCCGGTCTGGGCGTAGGCGGTGCCGAGGTTGAAGAGGGCGTAGCCGTAGCCGGTGGGGTCGGCGGCGTCGCCCTGGGCCTCGAAGCCCTTGACGGCGGCCTCGAGGACCGGGACGGCCGCGGACGCGTTGCCCTGCTGGAGGAGCGCGTAGCCGCGCGCGTCGAGCTTGGACGGGGGCTCGTTGGTCTCGCTCGCCGGGCCGGGGCCCTCCTCGGGCTCGTTGTCCGGCGCGGTGTCGGCGGGCGGGGAGTCGGCGGGCGTGTCGGACGCGGCCGGCGGCGTGGTCGCGGCGGGCTGCTCGGTCGTCCTCTCCTGCGTCGTTGTGCGTGGCTTGGAGTCGGACGCCTGCGTCTGCG
>DATMVO010000312.1:0-12859 GCA_035563115.1 Solirubrobacteraceae bacterium | reverse complement strand
GTCCTGGAGAGCGAGCCGTCGATGCCGACGGCGATCCCCGCGCGGTGCCGCTTCACGCTCGACCTGCGCCACGCGGACGGCGCGGTGCTGACGCAGCTCGAGGCAGACGCGCTTACGGCGATCGACGCCGCGGCCGCGGCGTCCGGCTGCACGACCGCCGCCGAGACGCTCTGGGCGATCGAGCCGATCCGGTTCGACGCCGCGCTGACGGGTCGCGCCGCGGCGGCGGCGGGGCACGGCACGGCGCTCGTCTCCGGCCCGCTGCACGACAGCGCCGCGCTCGCGCAGGCCGGCATCCCGGCGACGATGCTGTTCGCTTCCTCCATCGGCGGCGTGAGCCACACCCGCGCCGAAGACACGCCCGAGCGCGACCTGGAGGCCGCGCTCGAGACGTTCGGCGCGCTCGTGGTGGAGCTGGCCGCTACGGCGTAGCGCGGGCGGCGTCCGCCCCGCGGGCCAGGGCGGCGATCGCGTCCGCGATCGCCTCCGGCTCCTGCACGATCAGCAGGTGGCCGGTCGGGTGCTCGCGGCCCGGGACGTGGACGAGCGGGGCATCGCCGAGCCAGTGCGCCCACGCCTCGAAGCTGGGTCGCGGCAGGAGCCGGTCCTCGTCCGGGACGAGCACCTGCCGCGGGCAGTCGATCCGCGCGAGCCGGCGGTAGAGGCTCGGCACGCCGTTGATGTCCCACGCTCCGGGGTCGGCGTGCGGGTCGTCGTCACCGGTCGCGACCACGAGACCCTCGTCGTCCCCGTTGCGGTGCTGGGGGTACGCGTCCTGGTGGTCGTTGAACAGGAGCGCGTCGAAGTCGAAGCCGGGGTCGGGTGGCGGCGCGTCCGCGCCGGCCGGCGGATCCAGCAGCGCGGCGTCGCTCACCGTCGCCAGCGCCGCGGGCGCGATCAGCGTCAGCGACGTCACGCGCTCGGGGAAGATCGCGGCGAACGACGCGGCGATCCGGCCGCCGAGCGAGTGGCCCGCCACGTGCGCCTCGCGCAGGTCCAGCGCGTCCATCAGGTCGGCGTAGTGCAGCGCCAGGTCGTCGAGCGTCCGGTACCACGGCGGCCGACCCGCGCTGTCGCCGAAGCCGGGGTGCTCGGGCGCGATGACGTCGAAGCGCCCGGCCAGCGCCGCGTGCAGCTCGTGCCAGCGCCGGGTGAGCCCCATGCCGTGCAGCAGGAGCAGCGGTGGACCGGAGCCGGCGCGGCGGTACGCCACGTCGACGCCGCGGACGTCGATCCGCTCGGGGACGGTCATGTCGCTCATCGCTCGCTTGCGCTCCCTCGTAGGCTGCTTCGTCTCTATGTCCGATATACGGTCCGAGACGTTCGAGAACACGCTAGAGCACCGCGCGACCATGCGCCGCCTGGCCCTCGTTCTCGGAGGACTCGCAGCGTTCGGCCCGCTGTCGCTCGACCTCTACCTGCCGGGGCTGCCGGAGCTCTCGCGGGACCTCGGCGTCGCGCCGTCGATCGGCCAGCTGACGATCACGGCGTGCCTGGCCGGGCTCGCGCTCGGCCAGCTGGTGGCGGGGCCGCTGAGCGACCGCTTCGGGCGGCGGCGCCCGCTCCTGCTCGGCGTCGCGCTGTACGTGCTGGCGTCGGGTCTGTGCGCGCTCGCGCCGTCGGCGGAGGCGCTTCTCGCGCTCCGGTTCGTGCAGGGGGCGGCGGGTGCGGTCGGGATCGTGGTCGGTCGCGCGGTGGTGCGCGACCTCCACGTCGGCGACGACGCGGCGCGGCTCTACTCGATGCTCTCGGTCGTCTCGGGCGTGGCGCCCATCCTCGCGCCGGTGCTCGGCGGCCAGCTGCTGCTCGTCGTGCCGTGGCAGGGGCTCTTCGTCGTCCTCGCCGGGATCGGGGCGCTCGTGCTCGTCTCCACGGCGCTCTCGGTGGAGGAGACGCTCGACGTCTCCCGCAGGACGTCGCAGGGGATGCGGGCGGTGGCGAGCGGGTTCCGCGCCGTCGCGTCCGACCGGACCTTCCTGCGCTACGCGCTGGGCGGCGGGCTCAGCGTCGGCGCGATGTTCGCCTACATCGCCGGCTCGCCGTTCGTGCTGCAGGAGGTGTACGGGCTGTCGCCGCAGGCGTTCAGCGTCGTCTTCGCGCTCAACGGGCTCGGGATCGTGCTCGCCACGGTGCTCAACCAG
This sequence comes from Solirubrobacteraceae bacterium, assembly GCA_035563115.1. GTDB lineage: Bacteria > Actinomycetota > Thermoleophilia > Solirubrobacterales > Solirubrobacteraceae > CADCVT01. The sequence goes on along the minus strand of DATMVO010000312.1, from coordinate 10,718 downwards.
CGCCTCATCGGGCGGCGGAGCACGCTCGCCCTCGCGCACGCGGCCAACCGCGCGGCGCTCGCCGCCGCGGCGGTCCTGCTCGCGGACGTGCTCGTCCCGGCGACGGGCGTCGTGCCGGTCCTCGCCGCCTTGTTCGTCTCGGTCGCGACGGTCGGCGTCGTCGGGCCGAACACCACCGCCCTCGCGCTCGCCGACCACGGGGCGGTGGCGGGGAGCGCGTCGGCGGTGGTCGGCGTCCTCCAGTTCCTGATCGGCGCGCTCGCGGCGCCGTTCGTCGGCCTCGCCGGCTCCGGCACCGCCGTCCCGATGGCGGTCACGATCTGCCTGCTCACCCTCGCCGCGGCGGCCGTGCTGCCGCGCAGGACCACGCTCACCACCTGACGGAGGCCCATCACCGTGCACGACGATCTCAAGCGGCGGCTCGACCGAGCCGTCGAGGCCAGGAGGGAGGCGCTCGTCGAGCTCACCGCCGACCTCGTCCGGGCGCGGGGGGAGCTCGGCGACGAGGAGCGCTCGCAGGGACTGATCGCCGACCGCCTGGCGGCGTCCGGGTTCGCCGTCGAGCGGGTGGCGCCCGACGCGGACGCCGCGCTCGCCGATCCGCTGGCCGGCTACCCGCCGCGGTCCTACGCGGGGCGCACCTGCGTCGTGGGCCGTCGTGGGCCGGGTCGGCGGAGGGTCCGGCCCGACGCTGCACCTCAGCGGCCACGTCGACGTCGTTCCCGTCGACAGCCCCGACGCCTGGCGCCACGACCCGTGGGGGGCGGAGATCGCCGACGGGCGGATGTGGGGGCGCGGCGCCGGCGACATGAAGGCCGGGCTCGCCGCGTACCTGATCGGCGCCGAGGCGGCGCTGGAGGTGTGCGGCGGCGGGCTGCCCGGCGACCTGCTGTTCAGCTCGGTGATCGAGGAGGAGTGCGGCGGCAACGGCATGCGCGCCGTGCTCCAGCACGTCGGCGCAGAGCACGCGCTGCTGATCGGCGAGCCGACCGACCTCGACCTCCACCACGCCGGCGTCGGCGTGATCTGGTTCCGCGTGACCGCGCGCGGCTCGGGGACGCACGCGGCCTTCGCGCAGCTCGACGCGCCGGTGGACCTGCTCGCCGCCGCGGTCGCGGCGCTGCGCGAGCTCGAGGCCGAGCTCAACGCCGAGCGGGCCGACGCCGTCTTCTTCGGTGTCTCCGACCATCCGTACAACCTGAACCTCGGCATGCTGGCGGGCGGCACGTGGCCCTCGTCGGTCCCCGAGGCGGTGACGCTGCGCGGGCGGCTGGGCTTCGGGCGCGACCTCGCACCCGCGGACGCGCAGCGGCGGGTCGCCGCGGCCCTCGCGGGGATCGCCGGCGTCGAGGTGGGGTTCGAGGGCTTCCGGGCGCAGGCCTACGCGCACCGGGTCGACGGCCCGCTCGGCGACGCGGTCCGCGCCGCCCACCACGGCGCTCCGCCGAGGCCGCGCGTCGACACGTTCACCACCGACGCGCGACAGGGCACGGGCGAGGCGCTCTGCTACGGCCCCCGCGCCGGGGCGATCCACGGCGTCGACGAGTGGGTGGACCTGGAGTCCGTCCACGCGGTCGCCCACGCGATCGCCCGGCTCGTGGCGGGCTGGGGACGGTGATCCGCACCGTCCGGCGCCCGGCGAGGAGCCGGGCGCCGGACGCGGCCGTCAGGCCGAGAGCGTGAAGCGGCCGACGAGCCGGTCGAGGTCCTCGGCGGTGCGGCTCAGGGCCTGAGCCGACGCGGCGATCTCCTCCGCCGAGGCCGAGCTCTCCTGCGTCGACGCGGAGACCTCCTGGGCGTTGGCCGACGACTGCTCGCTCACGGCGGCGACCTCCGCGATCTGCTCCTGCATCCGGTGCGCGTCGCCGGCGATGGACTCGGCCGTCGCGCGGATCTCGCGCACGCGGTCGCCGACGCCGTCGACGGTGCCGACAATCTCCGCGAACGCCTCCCGCGTGGCGGCCACGCGGTTCGTGCCGTCCGCGGAGTGCTCACGCGCCTCGCCGACCGCCTCGACCGCCTCGCGCGTGCCCGCCTGGATCTGGTGGACGAGCTCCGTGATCTCGGCGGCTGCGCTCTGCGACTCCTCGGCCAGCTTGCGGACCTCCTCGGCGACGACCGCGAACCCGCGGCCCTGCTCGCCCGCGCGCGCGGCCTCGATGGCCGCGTTGAGCGCGAGCAGGTTCGTCTGCTGGGAGATGCCGCTGATGGTCTGGACGATCGAGTCGATCGCCTCGCTCTTCACGGCGAGGCCGGAGATGGCGGCGTCGACCGTCTCCGACGAGCGCGTGACCGCGGCCATCGCGTCGGTCGCCGCGGCCGCGCGCTGGGCCCCGTCCTCGGCGACGCGGCGGGCGTCGACGGCGGCCTCGGCCGCCTCGCGGGCGCGGTCCGCGCTGGCGTTGGCGGCGGTCGCCGTCTCGTCCGCGACCGTGCGGATCTCGTCGATCTGCCGGGCCTGCTGCTCGGCGCCGCTGGCGACCTCGGTGATCGCCGCGGCGATCTCGCCCACCGCGCGGCCCGTCTCGTCGGACGTGGCGGCCATCTGCTGCGACGCGGCGCTCACGGTCCCGGCGGTGCCGCTCACCTCGCCCAGGATGCCGCGGAGGTCCACGGTCAGCCGGGCGAAGGCGGTGCCGAGCGTGTCGCGTTCGGACTTCGGCTCGACGTCGACCGTGAGGTCGCCGCCGGCGACGCGCCGCGCCGCCTCGGCCACCTCGCGCTGGTAGTCGACGATCGACGCGAACGAGCGCGCCATCTGGCCCACCTCGTCGCGCGAGCGGACGTCGAGCGCGATCTCGGTGTCGCCCTCGGCGAGCCGCTCGGCGGCCGCGGCGACCTGCTGCACGGGCTTGGCGATCCGCCGCGCGACGAAGACGATGACCGCGGCGGTGAGGAGCAGCATCGCGAGCGCCATGAGGAGCAGCTTGGTCCGCAGGGCGTGGGCGTCGGCGAGCACCTCGTCCATCGGCGCCACCGTCAGGTAGCCCCACTTGCCCGTCGCGACGGGCGCGGTGCTGACGAGCACCTGCTTGCCCGTGAACGGGTCGGTCGTCTCGACGTGCGCGGCGCGGCCGGCCTTCACCGCGGCGGCGAGCGAGCGGAGCTCCCCGCTGCCGGACCGCTTGGCCAGCGCGCCGAGCGTGCCCGTGCCGAGCAGCTTCTTGTCGGGCGCGGAGACCAGGACGCCCGCGTTGGAGACGAGCATCGCGTACCCGGAGTCGAGCACCTTGCGCTTGCTGATCGTCGCGTGCTGCTGGTCGAGCATCGAGTCGATGCTCGCGATGCCGATGAACCGGTCGCCGGCGCGCAGCGGCACGGAGTAGCTCGTGTAGAGGACGCCGTCGTAGGCGGCCGGCTCGACGACCACCGGACCGCCCGTGTCGCGCGGCAGGGCGTAGAACGGCTCGTCCTCAGGCGGCCCGGCGATCGGCGACAGGCTCAGCTCGTCGCCCTGGCGCGTGTAGTACGCGGCGAAGCGGCCGTCGGGCGTGGAGCCGTGGGCGGCGTCGCCACGGTGCGCGGCGTCGGCGCCGTCGAACGCGTTGCGCGCGAAGGTGAAGCCGAAGGAGGCGAGCGACGTGTCGCGCACGCCGAGGTGGCGCACCCGCGCGAGCAGCGACGCGCGGGACTCGCCACGGCTGGTCTCGATCAGCGAGCCGAGCGTGCGCGCGACGGCGAGCTTCTGGTCGACCTCGGCGTTGAAGGCGTTCGCGTCGGCGGCCGCCGTGTTGCCCATGTTCTCGATCGCGTCCTCACGGGCACGGTCCGTCGCGCTGGTGATCGCGAGGGCGGCGAGAGCGGCGACGGCGAGGACGACCACCGGCAGCAGGAGGGTGAGCATGCGGGCCTTCAGCGACCCTGTGAGAGCGCGGGTGAGTCGCGCGGCGAGCGATGACATAGCCGTCCGGTGATCGGATCGTGACGTCCGATATTGAGTACGATGCGCCACGAGCCGTACAACGGTCCGGAACAGGAGAGGGCAGATGCGACATGGACCGCTCGCCGCGCCGGCGATCACCGGCGTCGTGCAGCACGGGGACAAGCGCGGACGAGAGCTGGGCTTCCCCACGGCCAACATCGCCGTGGAGGGCGAGGACGCGCCGCCGTTCGGCGTCTACGCCGGCACGCTCGACGGTCGGCCGGCCGCGATCAGCGTCGGGGTGCGCCCCACGTTCGGCGACGGGCTGCGCCCCCTGCTCGAGGCGTACGTCCTGGACTTCAGCGGCGACCTGTACGGCCGGTCGGTGAGGGTCGAGCTCGTCCAGCGGCTCCGGGGCGAGGTCCGCTTCGAGGGCATCGAAGCGCTCGTCGCACAGATCGAGCGGGACGTCGAGGACGTGCGCGCGGTGTTCGCCTGACCCGATAATCGGATGAAGCGATTCGATTTCGCTTGACATCCGGTTCAGTGAAACGAACAATGCGTCATCTCACAGAACGCGACCCGAGTGAGATGAGATGGCTCTCAGCGCAGCACCCGTGATCGAGGACGTCACCCTCGAGCAGCTCGAGCAGGACCCGTACCCGCACTACGCCCGCTGGCGCAAGGAGCTCCCCGTCGCGTTCCTCCCGGAGCTGCACGGGTGGATCGTGTCGCGCTGGGACGACTGCGAGGCGCTCGGCAAGAGCGAGGGGCAGATCGACTCGAGCAACGCCTTCAACGACGCGTTCTTCGGGCACAACATCCTCAGCGCGAACGGTGACGTGCACAAGTGGCTGCGGGGCGGTGTCGACCCGCCGCTGCGCCCGCGCGCCGTCCAGGGCTACATCGAGGAGCGGGCGCGCCCGGTCGCCCGCGAGTACACCGCGCGGCTGGTCGAGCAGGGGCGGTGCGACGCCTCCCGCGACCTGCTCGAGCTGATCTCGGTCCGCGTCATCGGCGACGTGCTGGGGCTCACCGACGTCGACGACGCGACGCTCCAGGAGTGGTTCACGTCGCTGAACGCCGGCCTGAACAACTTCTCGGAGGACCCGGTGGTCACCGCCCAGGCCGAGGCGGCGAAGAAGGCGCTCGACGACTACATGGTCGCGGCGTTCGAGCGGCTCATGGACGCCCCGGACGAGAGCGGCCTGTCGCACATGATCCACACCGCCACCAAGGACGGCACCCCGCGCACGTTCGAGGAGCTGCGCGGCACGATCCAGGTGATCATCCTCGGGGGCTTCCAGGAGCCCGGTCACGGCGCCGCGGCCTCGCTGCTCGGCGTGCTCTCCGACCTCGAGCAGCGCGACGCGCTGCTCGCCGACCCCGACACGCTCGTGCCCGCCGCGGTCCACGAGGGCCTGCGGTGGATCGCGCCGTTCGGGCAGATCCAGCGCCGCGCGATCGTCGACCTGAAGATCGGCGACGTGGTGATCCCGGCGGGCGACGAGGTCAACCTCGCGTGCGCCTCGGCCAACCGCGACGAGACGCGCTACGACGACGGCGAGCGGTTCGACCTGCACCGCAAGCGCCAGACGCACGCGTCGTTCGGCTACGGCGCGCACTTCTGCTCGGGCCACTTCATCTCCCGCCAGCTCGAGCGGATCGCGCTCGAGGAGGTCTTCGCGCAGCTCCCCAACCCGCGGCTGGACCCGGACCACCCGGCGGACGTGTTCGGCTTCGTGGTGCGCGGCGTCAAGTCGCTGCCCATCGTCTGGGACGCCTAGGCGCACCGCGCGCAGAGCGATGATCGAGCAGCTGACGGCCGGCGCCGAGGCGGCGGCCGTCGCCGACGCGCCGAAGCGCCTGCTCATCGACGGCGCCTGGGTCGACGCCGCCGACGGCGGCACGTTCGGCGTGGAGGATCCGTCCACCGGCGCGGTGCTGTGCGAGGTCGCGTCGGCGACGCCGGAGGACGGGCTCGCGGCGCTGGCCGCCGCGGACGCGGCGTTCGCCGGCTTCCGCGCGACGGCGCCGCGGCAGCGCGCGGACCTCCTGCGCGACGCCTACGACCTCGTGCGCGAGCGCGCCGAGCAGCTCGCGCTGCTGATGACGCTGGAGATGGGCAAGCCGCTCGCCGAGGCGCACGGCGAGGTGACGTACGCGGCCGAGTTCCTGCGCTGGTACTCCGAGGAGGCCGTCCGGATCAACGGGCGCTTCACCACCGCCGAGGCGGGCGGCGCGCGCGTGCTCACGATGCGGCAGCCGATCGGGCCGTGCCTGTTCGTCACGCCCTGGAACTTCCCGCTCGCGATGGGCGCGCGGAAGATCGGGCCTGCGCTCGCCGCCGGCTGCACGGCGGTGGTCAAGCCCGCCGCGCAGACGCCGCTCTCCATGCTCGCGCTCGGCGCGATCTTCACCGAGGCCGGGCTGCCGGACGGCGTGCTGAACGTCGTCCCGACGGACATGGCGGGCGCGGTCGTCGCGCCGATGATGCGCGACGCCCGGCTGCGCAAGCTCTCGTTCACCGGGTCGACCGCCGTCGGCCGGCGGCTCATCGAGCAGAGCGCCGACCAGGTGCTGAAGGTCTCGATGGAGCTGGGCGGCAACGCCCCGTTCCTGGTCTTCGCCGACGCCGACCTCGACGCCGCGGTGGAGGGTGCGCTGCTCGCGAAGATGCGCAACGGCGGCGAGGCGTGCACCAGCGCGAACCGCTTCCACGTCCAGGCCGAGGTCGCCGAGGCGTTCGCGCGCCGGCTGGCGGAGCGGATGGCGGCGATGCCCGTCGGCCGCGGCACCGCGCCCGGCGTGGGCATGGGTCCGCTGATCGACGCGCGCCAGCGCGACAAGGTGGCGGCGCTCGTCGCGGACGCGGTGGGCCGCGGCGCGGACGTCCTGTGCGGCGGCGAGGCCGGCCCGGGCGACGGGTACTTCTACGCGCCGACGGTGCTCGGCGGCGTGCCGCCCGACGCCGAGCTGCTGCGCGAGGAGATCTTCGGCCCGGTCGCGCCCGTCGTCCCGTTCGCCGACGAGCGGGAGGCGATCGCGATGGCCAACGCCACCGAGTACGGGCTCGCCGCCTACCTCTACACGCGCGACCTCGACCGCGCCGTCCGCGTGGCGGAGGCGCTCGACGTCGGGATGATCGGCCTCAACCGCGGCGTCGTCTCCAACGCGGGCGCCCCCTTCGGCGGCATGAAGCACTCGGGCTTCGGGCGCGAGGGCGGCCCGGAGGGGCTCGACGAGTACCTCGAGACGAAGTACCTGGCGATCGACGTCGCCGGCACGTGACCGGCGCGGCGCGCGGGTCGCGGGAGTCCGATCTCGGCGCACCGCGCGGGCTGCTGCTGGCGGTCACGACCGCGCTGGCGTTCGAGGCGTCGCTGTACTCCGTGGTGGCGCCGCTGCTGCCGTACTACCGCGACGAGCTCCACCTCGGCACGTCGGGCGCCGGGCTCCTGACCGCGATGTACCCGGCCGGCATGCTCGCCGGGTCCGTGCTCGGCGGCGCGGTGTCGGCCAAGCGCGGGCCGCGGACCACGGCGTTCGCCGGCTTCGGCCTGCTCGCCGTCGCGAGCGTCGCGTTCGGCCTCGCGGGGAGCGTCGTCGTGCTGGACGTCTCGCGCGCGGCTCAGGGGCTCGGCGCCGGGATGATCTGGGCGGGGATGCTCTCGTGGCTGCTGCTCGTGACCCCGGAGCACAAGCGCGGCCAGGCGATCGGCGCCGCGCTCGGCTCCGCCATCTTCGGCACCGTCCTGGGCCCGATGCTCGGCACGGCGGCCAACGCGCTCACGCCGCCGGTCGCGTTCAGCGCCATCGCGCTCGGCGCCCTGGCCATGGCGTGGCGGACGTCGCGGCTGCCCGCGCCGCCGGCCGGGTCCGCGGTGGAGCAGGGCGGCGTGGGCCGCGCGCTGCGCAGCCGGCGGCTCGCGGCGGTGTTCACGCTCAACCTGCTCCCCGGCCTCGTCACCGCGACCGTCGCGACGCTCATCCCGCTGCGCCTGGACGACCGTGGCGTGTCGGAGCTCACGATCGGCGTGGTCTTCCTGCTCGCGGCGGTGCTCGGCGGCATCGCCAGCCCGCTCTCGGGCCGGGCGTCGGACCGGCGCGGGCGCCGTCCGGTCGCCCTCGCCGGCCTCGGCCTCGTCGCGGCGACGATGTTCGCGCTCGCCGGAGCATCCGCACCCGTCGTCCTGGGCGTCGTGACCGTGCTGGCCATCGGCGCGGCGGTCGTCGTGTTCAGCATCCCGGCGCTCGCCGCGTTGAGCTCGGCGGCGGAGGACGTGGGCATGACCGCGGGCGCCACCGCCGCGCTCATCAACATCTCGTTCGCCGGCGCGGAGGCCGTGGGCGCCCCGATCAGCGCCGTGGCCGCCGACCACGTCGCGGCCGGGCTGCCGTTCGCCGCCATCGGCGTCGCCGCCGTGCTGCTCGCGGCCGTCCTGGCCGCCTTCCCCCACACGCGGCCGCTGGCGCCGGTCGTGCAGACCGAGAGGATCCCATGACCCCGAGCGCACCCCTCGAAGGGCCCGCGACCGACCTCATCCCGCTCGCCGAGCAGTTCGACAACCACGACGAGTACCGCCCGCCGGCCACCGACGTGCTGGCCGGGCGGACGCTCGCGCTCGACGTCGAGGGCGGGCCGGCGGTGCGGCTCACGTTCGCCACCGCCGGCCGCCTGACGTGGACGGCGAGCCCCGCGTCCGGCGGCGCCGGCAGCGGGACCGAGACGTACGAGGCGGTCGAGCTGCGGCCGGACGTGCTGCTCGTCGTGATCGACCGCCCGGCCGAGCGCGTCAGCGTGCTCGCGATCGCCGACCTCGCGCGCTCGCGCGCGCTGCTCAACGTCACGCGGCTCCTCACGGGACCGGCCGGCGAGGTCGTCGAGGACACGCGGTACCTGCAGGCGCGGATCGACGGCGGGGACGGCGCCCCGTTCCCGCGCACCACCGAGCTCGTCGGCAAGCGCGTCCACCACCGGTACAGCAGCACGCACGCGTTCGAGCACATCTACCTCAACGCCAGCACGTACGCCTACCAGGGCCTCGAAGGCCCCGAGCGCGGCGTCGCCGACGTGGACGCGACCGATGCGTTCCTGCTTGGCGACGGGCTCTACCTGTTCTCCTGGCACGAGCGCGCGCAGCCGCTCAACGGCGCCATCGCGCTCGACCTCGTGGCGGGGCGCGCGTACGGCCGGCTGTTCGGCTGGGACCGCCACCAGGGCGCGGCGCTGCGCATCCGCACGGGGTCGATCGCGACCCTCCTCAACGAGACGACCTACGAGGGGCTGTGACGATGGAGCAGGCAGAGGTCGTGGTGATCGGCGCGGGGCTCTCCGGCCTCGTCGCGGCGCGCGAGCTGCGCAAGGCCGGGGTCGAGGACGTCGTCGTGCTCGAGGCGCGCGACCGCGTCGGCGGCCGGCTCGACGCGTTCGTCCGACCGAACGGGCAGCCGCTGATGCGCGGCGGCGAGTTCACCGGCCCGGTCCAGGCCGAGCTGCACCGCCTGGCGGCCGAGCTCGGCATCGCCTACGAGCCGCTGCCGCCGTTCGCCGGACCGGGCGCGCCGGGCCGGTTCGTCCGCGTGAGCAGGGGCGAGCGGATCGTCGAGTCCGAGCCGCTCGAGGGGGACCCCGACGCGCGCGCGGCGTACGACGCGGCCATCGCGCGGCTGGAGGAGCTCGCGACGACGGTGCCCGCCGACGCGCCGTGGGACGCGCCCGACGCGGTTGCGATCGACGCCACGTCGATCGGCGCGTGGCTGCGCGGGAACGTCGCGTCCGACGCCGCGCGGGAGCTGATCGCGATGGACCTCGCGTACTTCGGCGACATGGACGAGGTGTCGCTCCTGCACCTGGTCTGGTTCCTCGCGTGCTTCGGCAGCTGGGAGGCGTCGCAGGACTCCCACGGGCGGTTCGTCGGCGGCACCGCGCAGATCCCGCAGCGGCTGGCGGCGGAGCTGGGCGAGCGGGTGCGGACGAGCGCGCCGGTGCGGCGCGTCGAACGCGACGCGGACGGCGTCACCGTGCACCACGACGGCGGCGCCGTGCGGGCGCGCGCGGCGATCTTCGCGCTCGAGCCCGGGCAGGCCGGCAAGATCGAGTGGGAGCCGCGGCTGCCGCCCGCGCGCGATCGGCTGCAGTCGCGCTGGCTCTCGGGCCACGGCGCCAAGTACTTCGCGGTCTACGACACGCCGTTCTGGCGCAAGGAGGGGCTGGCGGGCATCGCGTCGGGGCCGGCGCCGCTGCAGCTCGCGCTCGACCTGTCGCCCAGCGACGGCAGCGAGGGCATCCTCGCCCTGCTCCACTGCGCGGACGGCAGCGGGGTCGCGGCGTGGTCGGAGGCGATGGCCGACCCGGACGGCTGGAGGGCGATGGTCCTCGACCGCCTCGAGCTCTACTTCGGCCCGCGCGCGCGGAACCCGCGCGAGCTCTACGGGTTCGACTGGTCGGGCGACCGCTGGTCGGAGGGGTGCGGGACGCAGCTGCCGCTCGGCGTCCTGAGCACGGTCGGCCGCACGCTGCGCGCGCCGATCGGCCGCCTCGTGTGGGCCGGCGCCGACACCGGCACGAGCGACTGGATGGAGGGCGCCGTCACCTCCGGCCAGCGTGCCGCGCGCGAGGCCGCGTTGCTCGCCGGCCGCACCGCGGCGGAGGCGGTCCGGTGATCGTCGTCGTCAACACGACCACCGATCCCGCCGCCGTCCGCCTCGACGAGCCGGAGACGTTCACCGCGCTCGCGGTCGCGATGGTGGGGGAGGACCACGCGCGCTTCGCCGACGCGGCCGGACGGCTCGGCCGCGTGGACGGCGAGCACGTGTGGCTCGCCGCCGCCGCGCTCACCGAGCTCGCGGGCGA
>DATMVO010000311.1:0-5645 GCA_035563115.1 Solirubrobacteraceae bacterium | reverse complement strand
GGGCAGCCCTCGGGCGCCTCGAACGCGCTCACCGGCCGTCCGGGGATCGCGACGAGCCGCTCGACCGTCCGGTCGATCTCCGGCCGCGCCGCCGCCAGCGACGCGGTGTAGGGATGGAGCGGGTCGTCGTGGAGCCGCGACGACGAGCGCGTCTCCACGATCTGGCCCGCGTACATCACGCACGTGCGGTCGCAGACCGCGCCGGCCAGCTCCAGGTCGTGCGTGATGAAGAGGAGCGCCATGCCGCGGTCGCGGCGCAGCTCGTCCAGGATCGCCATCACCTCACTCTGGGTCGTGACGTCGAGCGCCGTCGTCGGCTCGTCGGCGAGCACCAGCCGTGGCTCGGTGAGCAGCATCGTCGCGATCATGACCCGCTGGAGCAGGCCGCCGGAGAGCTCGTGCGGGTACTGGTCGAGCCGCCGCGCGCCGTCGGAGATGCCGACCTCGCCCAGCGCCTCCGCCGCCCGCCGCCGGGCCTCCTTGCCGCCGACCTTCCGATTCGTGCAGAGCGCCTCGACCATGAACGCGCCGACGGTGTGGACCGGGTTGACGTGCGCGCGCGGATCCTGGAAGACCATCGCGACGTCGCCGCGGAAGGCGCGAAGATCCGCGCCGCGAAGCGCGGGCACGTCCCGCCCGTCGAACCGGATCGCGCCGCCCGTCTCCGCGCCCGCCGGCAGCAGCCGCGCGATCGCCTTCGCCGTCATCGACTTGCCCGAGCCCGACTCGCCGACGAGCCCGACCGCCTCGCCCGCGCCGATGGTCAGCGAGACGTCGTGGAGCACCGTGCGCGCCTCGCCGTCGACCGGCAGCCGCGCGGTGAGGTGCTCGACCTCCAGCAGCGCCGCGCTCACGCCGCGACCTCCGCCATCGGCCGCCGCGCGTCCCACGGCCGCACGCGCTCGAGCGCCGCGCCGATCCGGAAGACCGTCAGGTCGTCGTAGGAGCGGCCCGCGATCTGCACGCCGGTCGGCACGCCGTTGTCGGCGAACCCGCTCGGCACGTTCAGCACCGGCAGCCGGCTCATCACGTTGAAGACCGGCGTCAGCGACGCGTCGAAGTAGAACGGCACCTCGACGCCGTCGACCTCCACCCCGTGGCCGACGTAGTCGTCGCCCGCGACGTACCCGCGCGTCCCGACCGTCGGGCAGATGAGCGCGTCGTACGTCTCCAGCAGCACGCCGACCGGCGCGTACAGCTCGGCCTCCAGCACCCAGCCGTCGAGCGGCGTCCGGTCGCCGACGACCTCCGCCACGTGCGCGCGGAAGCCGGCCGCGTACGGCGTCGCCAGCTCCGGCGCCTTCGCCAGCTCGGCCTCGATCAGCGCGCCGAACCCGAAGAGGAAGTGGATCGACATCGCCAGGACGACCTTCTCGCGGTCCACCACGAGGTCGACCACGTCGACCTCCGCCCCCGCGGTCCGCAGCGCGTCCGCGACGGCGAGCGTGTTGGCCCGGATCTCCGGGTCGACCTCCCACGAGCCGAGGTCGACCGACAGCGCGATCCGCATGCCGGTCAGGTCGTCGCCGTCCCACGCCAGCGGCAGCTCGAGCTTGGGCCGCAGCGTCGTGATGTCGAGCGGGTCCGGCCCCGCGACGGCGTTCTGGAAGAGCGCCGTGTCCGCCACCGTCCGCGCGAGCGGGCCGCAGTGGCAGTACGTGTCGAGGTTGAACGGCGCGTCGACCGGCACGCGGCCGTACGGCGGCTTGAACCCGACCACGCCGTTGAAGGACGCGGGCGCGCGGATCGAGCCGCCGATGTCCGAGCCGGAAGCCAGCGTCGCGGTCCCCGAGGCCAGCGCCGCGCCCGCCCCGCCCGACGAGCCGCCGACCCCGAACTCCGGGTTCCACGGGTTGCGCGTCACGCCGTGCAGCCGCGAGTGGGTGAAGAGCGCGCACGAGAACTCGGGCGCCGTCGTCCGCGCGTGGACGACCGCGCCGCCGTCGAGCATTCGCTGCGCGAACGTCGACGAGTGCTCGGCCACGACGTCGGCGTACAACAGCGACCCCTGCGTCCACGGCTGCCCCGCGACCGCCTCCTCCTCCTTGATCGCCAGCGGCAGGCCCTCGAGCGCGCGCGGCTCGCCACCGCCCCGCCCGCCGTACCGCGCCTCGCTCTCGCGCGCCTCCGCCCGCGCCTCCTCGAACCGCGTGTGGCAGAGCGCGTTGACGACGGGCTCCACCTCCTCGGCCCGCGCGATCACGGCGTCGAGGAGCTCCACCGGCGACAGCTCCCGCGCGCGGAACCGCGCCAGGGCCTCGGTGGCGGAGAGGAAGTGCAGATCGGTCATCGCGAGACCTCGCTGTCGCGCTGGGCCAGGCGCTCGCCCAGCAGGTTCACGGCCACCACGACGACGACGAGGCACAGGCCGGCGGCCAGCGACTCCATCGGGTAGCCCTGGAGGACGCCGGACTGGCCGGTCGCCACCATCACGCCCCAGTCGGCCTGGGGCGGCTGCACGCCGAGGCCCACGTACGAGACCGCGGCGAAGTCGACCATCGCGTAGCCGAAGAGGAGCGTCGCCTGGGCGACGATCAGCGGCGCGAGGTTCGGGACGAGGTGCCGCGCGCAGATCCGCCACGCCGGCAGCCCCTGCACCTCCGACGCGGCGACGTACTCGCGCGCCCGCTCGCGCAACGCCGCGCCGCGCAGCACGCGGGCGACGTACGGCGTGTAGGCGATCGCCAGCGCGATCGTCGGCGCCGTCAGCCCCGCGCCGAAGACCGCGGCGGCGAGGATGGCGAGCAGGATCGCCGGGAACGCGAAGACGATGTCGAGCACCGTCGAGATGGCGGAGTCGACCCAGCCGCCGCGCCACGCGGCGACGATCGCGAGCGTCGCGCCGCACGCCACGGAGATGAGCACGACGAGCGCCGGCCCGAGCATCGCGCTGCGCGCCCCCTCGAGCAGGCGGCTGAGCAGGTCGCGCCCCTGCGCGTCGAAGCCGAGCGGGTGGCCGGCCACCGGGCCGACGTACGCGTTGGCCAGGTTCGACTCGTTCGGGTCGTGCGGCGCGAGCAGCGGCCCGAAGATCGCCACGAGCGCGGCGAGGCCGAGCACGACCCCGCACGCGATCGCGACGCGGTTCCCCGCGCCGGCGCGGCGGGTCAGGCGCCCGCGCACGCGGGCGCCGCGGACGACGACGGTGGCGGGCGTGCTCACGACGCCCGGCTCCCCAGCGCGACCCGCGGGTCGAGCACCGAGTAGAGGAGGTCGACGATCGCGTTGGAGAGGACGAACGCCGCGACCATCACCAGCGCGATCCCCTGCACGACCGCCAGGTCCTTCGACAGCGCTGCCTCCACGAGCGCCTGGCCCAGCCCGTTGAGGCCGAACGCCCGCTCGATCACCGCCGAGAGCGCGATGAGCGACGTGATCGTCACGCCGACCACGGTGGTGACCGGGATCGCCGCGTTGCGCAGCACGTGACGGCGGACGACCAGCGACGACGGGATGCCGCGGCTGACCGCCGTCTGCACGTGCTCGCGGCCCATCTCCGACCGCACGCTCACCCGTGTCACGCGCACGACGATCGCCCCCGCCGACGCCGCCAGCGCGATCGCCGGCAGCGTCAGGTGCTTGATGCCGTCGATCAGCCCGTCGCCGGCGCCGAGCGCGGGGAACCACCCGAGGTTCACCGCGAAGATGCTCAGCAGCACGATCGCCATGACGAACGACGGCACCGCGGCGAACACGGTGGAGGTGACGAGGATCGACGTGTCCAGCCATCCCTTCCTGAGGCCCGCGAGCACGCCGAGCCCGACGCCGAACAGCACGATCAGCAGCGACGCGTAGGCGACGAGCCCGAGCGTCACGCCGATCCGGTCGCCGATGAGCGTCCCCACCGGCTGCCGGAAGCGGATCGAGGTCCCGAGATCGCCCTGCACCGCGCCGCCGAGCCACGACACGTACCGCGAGAGGAACGGGTCGTCGAGGTTGTAGTCGGCCTGGAGCTGCGCGACCGTCTCCGGCGGCAGCGTCCGGCCGCCGGAGAGGGTCGAGAGCGGATCCCCGGGCGCGAGGTCGAGCGACGCGAAGATGACGAAGCTCGACACGAGCAGCGCCACCAGCAGCATCGCGCCCCGGCGGGCGGTGAAGGCGATCACGTCACACGCCCCCGAGGAGGTTCGCCCAGGGGCCGCCCATGTAGGTGAACGACGTGGGCGCGCCGGTGAGCTTCGCGTTCGTGACGAGGACCGAGTTGGGTGCGGAGACCGCGATCCACGGCAGGTCCTTCGCGAGGATGTCGCCGATCTGGCCCCCGAGCTCCGCCGCCTTGTCCGGGTCGGCCTCGGCCCGCATCTGGCCCATCAGCTTCGTGACCTGCGGGTTCTCGTAGCCGGAGTAGTTCTGGCTGCCGTCCTTGAGCGCGAACGTCCCCCACAGGCCCACCGGGCTGGCGTAGTCGGAGTAGTTGACGGTCGGGAAGCCGTCGACGCCCTCACGCGCCTTGGGGTCGGTGAAGAAGTTGATGAAGTTCGCGGCCGAGACCGACTTGAGCTTCACCTTCAGGCCGATCCGCGTGCCCGCCTCGCGCAGCGCCGTCGCCATCGCGTTGATGGCCGATACCTCGCTCGACATGCCGATCGTCAGCGTCTTGCCGGTCGCGCCGGCCTCCTCGACGAGCTTCTTCGCGCCCTCGACGTCGAGCTTGGGCTCGGGCAGCGCGTTCCAGTGCTGCTCCCACGCGGCCTTGCCGGAGGCGAAGCCGCCCGGGTTGGCGAGCGTGCGCGGCAGCTGCGCCTGGCCGTGCAGGACGGTCTGGATGTAGCCCTGGCGGTCGATCGCCATCGACAGCGCCTGGCGGACCTTCACGTCGCCGAGCACGCCCTTCAGGTCGGAGACCACGAACGACTCGAGCGCCCACGACGGGCCGGCGCTGACCTTGAGGTCCTTGCTGGCCTGGAGCTGCTCGAAGGTGGAGACGCCGAGCGTATAGGTGCCGTCGATCTCGCCGGTGAGCAGGCCGGACGTCAGCGCCGACTCGTCCGGCACGCCGCGGAACTCGACCTCGCCGACCTTCGCCTTCTGCGCCGCGTCCCAGTACGCGTCGTGGCGCTTGACCGTGAGCGCGGTGCCGGGCGTCCACTTGCCCAGCTCGTACGCGCCGGAGCACATGATCCCGCCCTGCGGGGTGCCGAGCTTCTTGCCCGCCTTCTCGGCGAACGCCTTCTCGACGACCACGCCGGCCATCTGCGAGAGCTGGCCGTCGAGCCAGAAGTCGGGCTCGCTCAGCTTCAGCGTGACCTCGCGGTCGCCGGTCTTGGCGATCGAGGAGACGCGGCTGAACGTCGCCGGGTAGAAGCTCGGCGTCGCCGGGTCCTGCATCCGCTTCAGGGAGAAGACGACGTCGTCGGCGGTGACCGGCTTGCCGTTCCAGAACTTGGGGCCCTCGCGGAGGGTGATGACGACCGTCTTGGGGTCGGGGCGCTCGAACGGCTCGGCGAGGCCGGCGACGATGGAGCCGTCGGGCTCCTGCCGCAGCAGCGACTCGCACATCGACGTGATGACGGTGTTCTCGGGGTAGTCGAACGCCTGCGCCGGGTCGATCGTGCCGACCTCGCGGTAGGTCGCCCAGGTCGCGCTCGGGACCTCGCTCTTGGCGGCGGGCGTGGTCGGGTTCAGGTTCGCGGTCGCGGGCGCGG
>DATMVO010000310.1:0-16995 GCA_035563115.1 Solirubrobacteraceae bacterium | reverse complement strand
AGCAGTCCGAGCTTGCACCTACGGTCTTCCAACGTCCGGTCTCCTTCTTCGGGGCAGTTCTCGCAAACCGCACCCTCCGTCGGAGACCGGACGTCTTACTTCTTCAGCCGTTCACCAAGTCCGCAGGCAGGACAGCTAGCGATCGCTGACGAGGAGATCCGGGGCGCGTTGTTCGAGTGGCATCACGTGCAGGGCGTCGCCGTGCTTGAGGACCTCGTGAGTACCGGCGACCGGACGGTGGCGATGGTTTGGCCGGCCAACGTCCTTGCGTTGTTCGGAGAGAAGCTGATGCCTGGGCATGTGATGGTCGCTGCGGCAAGGCACGTCAGCGTTCCGGAGATCAAGCAGGTGCTCAGCGCGATCCGGACCAAGCTCCTCGAGTTCGCGATCGAACTCGAGCGGCTAGCTCCGAACGCTGGGGAAGCTGCGATCGGCGTGCCGGTGCTGCCGCCGGAGACGGTCACCCAAGTCGTCAACATGACGATCTTCGGCGGCACGAACACGATCGCGGCCGCCGGCCGGGACGCTCAGACGGCGTGACGCTTCTTCAAGACATACAGGACGCGGCCGCGGGCGACGTCCCGATCGAGGTGCTGCTGCGCAAGATGCTGCTCCTCGCCAACCGACTTGGAAACGACGACGTCGCACGCTGGGCGCGCGCCGAACTTGCTGGCTACTTCAACGTCGAGGATGCCGAGGTCCCGCAGTACCGCCGACGGGCCGTGGCCATCGTCGGCGTCGTGAGCAACGGTTACGCCGAACGGGAAATGCCGCTTCCCCCGGACATGTTCCACGAACGCGTGCGCGAGATGCTCTCGATGTACCGGTTCAACCAAGGAGTCTCTGAGCTTGAGCGGATGGCCGCCGCGGAAGGGGACTACACCCGTGTCCTGTGGCCACGCCAGCTCGTCGACTTCTTCCAGGAGCAGGTTTCTGACGGCTGGCAGTTCACCCAGATCACGTACCTCATCCAGCACGCCACGATCACGCAAGTGCTCGCTGCCATCCGGACCCGCGCCTTGGAGTTCGCCATGCAAATCGAACACGAAGATCCGAACGCCGGCGATGATCGACCAGCATCTGACGCCGTCCCGCAAGAACAAGTCAGCCACGTGTTCAACACGACGATCTACGGCGGCACGAACAACATCGCGATGGCCGGGCACGACGCGACCGCCACCTCGAGCCTCCCAACCGCAGCGCAGTTCAATGCCGCCGCCGCTGAACTCAAAGCGCTTGGAGTCGCCGAAGGCGACATCGAAGAACTGCGCGGGGCCGTGATGGCTGACGCGGCCGAAGCGCAGGGCAGCAGCGAACCGATGAAGTTCGGTCCGCGCGTTCGCGGCTGGCTTGGACGCCTCGCGCTATCCAGCGCGGAGGCCGGCGCAACCGACCTCACAACAGGCGCGGCCGCCGTCGTGCTCAAGCACCTTGGCGCGTAAGTCCCACCGCTGCCCTGGCTTGCTGGGGCCAGTTCACCCAGGTGCACGAGACGAGCGGCTCGGTTTCTCGAGCGCGCTCGAGGCGTGCAGGCGGACGTCACTGTGCGACGATCGCTAGGACATGGCACGTCTCGCACCGGCCCGCACCTCGACCCGTCAACCGCTCGCAGGTGACTGACAACAAGCCGTCTGCTGCCGCGGCGGCTCGAGAACTGGTCGCCGAGCCTCCGGCTCACCGAACGAGGATCATCGCCGTGTCGGACCATGACCACGAGGCGATCAAGCGCATTCCCGTCCCGGCGCTTAAGGCCATCGGGGCGGCTACCGGGGGAGCAGCGATCGCAGGAGGTGGAGCTGCGTGGTGGTCAGCGGCCGCGTCGACTGGCGCGCTGGTCGGCACACCGCCAGGGTGGGCGGCACTCGCTGGCGCCGGAGTCTCCTACCCCGCGTACCGACGGTGGATTCGGCCGTTCTTGCCGCTCTTGAAGGCGCAGCGGACGCTCGATGCTCGTCTCGTCCCCGCCTCAGTCGCCGCGCGATTGCGGATGCCTCACGGCGCGCTTCAGACCAACACGCTGTACGTCCTCCACCCACGCCGCAATCGCGAGTACCTGCCGGCCGGGCCGTTTCATCTTCGGCTTGCGGAGGAGAAAGTGGCAGAGGCGATGGGACTGATGCGCGCGCTCGGCGCCGCCAAGATCGAGGTCCGCGCGGAGTTCTCCGAGCAGGCGAAGACCGCGGCGCACGCGGTTCTCCACACCGCTGCCCATGCGGTCGACGCAAAGGCCCAGCGGACTCGCAGTGAGACCGGCCAAGTTGAGTCAACTTACGAGTGCGATGGCAGCGACACGCCGCATGTGCCTCGCAACCTCGCGTGGCTTGACGTCGAGCCGAGTTGGCGCGAACTTGTCGCTGGCAGGCTAAGCACAACCAACCGCATCCGCAGCTTCACTGTGCTTATCCATCTCAACCAGTCGTACGGGTTCGACCTCGACCTTGCAAGCAAAGCCCGCAAGCAGAAGGTCGGGCTCGGCGGCGACGTCAGCGGCGAGATACAACGTGTGTGGCGGATGACGGCGACGTTCCCGGGTTAGCGTCGTCAATCCGCGCTTATTGGACGTGAAGTCGTCCGGGTACCGCGCACGGGCGACTTGCGGCGTGTCCGCGTGGGCGCGAGTCGTCAGCAGGCGCGTTCCAGACAATCTGGCCACGCGCGGCCGAGGGGCGATCTGTCGAGTGTCAGCCCCACTTGACGGAGTAGCCGACGATCTCGTCCCATGCGACGTTCTCGTGGACGTGTCCGGGCGGCTCTTCGCTGCGCACGATGGAGAGCGACCGCGGGTCTTCCTCAGCGAAGGCGAGCTGGCCCGTGACCGTACGGCCGTCCCTGCACTGGACCGTATGGATGAGGTCGATGCCTTCGCCGCGATCGTGATTGATCTCCATTAGGCAGCGCACCAGCTCGCGGGCCTCAGCCGCCGCGAACGCGTGACTGTAGTTCGACATGTCGCAATGGTCTCATCCGAAGCGCAGTAGGAACCGGAGGGTGACCCGGCACGAGCTCAGTCGGACTCGAACCCGCGCCGGCACTTTCCAAGAGATGCTCGGTCGACCTCCGCCGGTTCGGGGCGTAACGTTGGTCGCATGGCCTCCGGGGTCCCTCAGTTCGAGCGGCGTTGCTTGTTCTGCGACGCCCGGCACGTCACCAAGACGCATACGTTCGCGCGGCAGTACACGTCGATGTTCGAGCGGGACGGACACAAGTCCCAGATCCGCCACGACCGCACCGACCCCGAGACGGGCGAAACCATCCTGCTCAAGCGGGCGGGTACGTTCGCACACAAGCCCCGGGCGGCGTGCCAGGGTTGCAACGGCGGCTGGATGCGTGAACTGGAAGAGACGGTCGGGCCCGTCCTCGATGACTTCGCCACCGGGCAGCCCACGCTGGTGACTGCTCGTGAGCAGGAGCGTTTGGCGACGTGGGCACTCGCTGCGCTGCTGGTGCACTTTCAGATGGAACCACAGGAACTTCGTTTTGCCGATCCGCGTCTGGCCCGCGAGCTCTACCGACTACAGACGGTTCCGCCCGGCACGCAGGTCTGGCTCGGCGCGAACGACCACGGCGAGATGGCCTGGGTCGGGACACATTCGCTGCAGCTCGTCGAGCGCGACGACAGCACCGGCGCATGGGGCGCGTCACTGAGCTTCGGCCACGCGAATTTTCATGTGATGCATCACGGCGAGACAGGGCGGCTGCTGTGCCTCACGGGACGCGCTCATCAACAGCTCAGCCGGATCTTCCCGACTGTTCCGGGTGTCCGCTGGCCTCCGCAAGGCGTGGTCTCCACTCGCGACCTCACGCCGCTCGCACACATGGTCAACGACGAGGGCGTCTTCCGACCGGTCTAGCTGTGGTGCTCGCGGGGCTTAGCGAGTCCACCATCGAGATATCGGTCCGCGAGCGCGATGAACTCGTTCTCGGCACCCGGGAAGAGGTGGCCGTAGAGGTCCAAGGTGGTTGTGATCGTCGAGTGGCCCATGTAGATCTGGAGGGTCTTCGCGTTCGCGCCGGCGGCGATCATGAGCGAGGCGAAGGTGTGGCGGCACTCGTGGAGCGTGATGCGGGTGAGGCCGGCAGCCCGCCTGCCTTGTCCGCGCGGTCCTGCACCGACTGGCTCTGGAATGGGACCTCTGGCTCAACGCCGAACACCAGACCGGACGAACGCTCGGACAGCACCGCCTCGAGGTACGGCTGGAGCCGACCGATGATCGGCACCGAGCGCACGCCCGCGGCGGACTTCGGGAGCTGGCGGCCGGATTTCGGGTCCCACCCCGCGCGCACGTGGATTAGGCGCGCGGATAGGTCGACGTCCTCGACGAGCAGCGCGCGGAGCTCGCCGTACCGCAGCCCCGCGTAGAGCGCCGTAGCCCAGATCCGCGCGTCGGCGTCCGAGACGGCTGCGAGTAGACGGATGGCCTCGTCCCGTGAGGCGATCCGATCGCGACCGCGTCCGACGGCGGGCAGCGACAGACCCAGCATCGGGTTCTCGATCAGCGTCCCGCGGCGCAGTGCGCGGCGGCAGATCAGCCGCAGCGGGAGTAGCGCGTTGCGAACCGTCGACGGCCTGCAACCGTCGCTCATCAACGCGTCGACGACGTCTTGGACGTCCGCGCGGTGGAGGTCGACGACGCGCTTCGTCCCCAGTGCCGGGACGATGTAGTTCCGCAGCGCCTGCTCGCACCCGCGGATCGTCGCCGGCTTGTACCTCGTGCCGGAACGGGTCAGCTCGACGCCCGACTCCATGCGCGCGAGGAGCTCAACGCCAGCGGCGGCGACCTTCGTCGCATCGTCGCGGTGGCGCTCGCCCCGCTGCAACGCCGCGATCTTCTGGACGCGCCAGCTGATCGCGGCGTCGAGCTCGCGGCAGGTCGTGCCGCGAACGAGCTTCTGCGTCCGCTCGTCGAACACGCTCGGGCGGAACGAGGGCCGGCACGCGCAGTCGAACGCGGTCTTGCTCCGAGACGTGCACGCCTTCCGGTGGCGGATCTCGATGCCAGACAGATCCTTCTTCTTGGCCAACTCAGGTCGCTCCTCAAGCGGCCAGCGGCGCGTCGCTGTTGTCGTCCAGCCAACGCTGCAGCTCCGTGCGGGGATACAGCGTCAGCCGTCCGCGCCGGGTGGCGCGGACCTCGGGGCGGACGTAGCGGTCGAAGAACTCGACGCTGACGCCCAGCGCGGCGGCTGCCGTCTCTCGTCTGAGCGCGAGTACCGGCTGAGGGGTACGATCGAGGGGTTCCATCAGGTTCAGCTCCGTGGGTCGAAACGGGTATCTGAACCTCTTGTCGCAAGGGGCTTCGCGGCTCCCCCCGGGCAACTTGTATGGGCCTGGACGCGGCTCAGTGGCCGCTGTTTCCCGCCTGGTTTCCCACGGCTCTTTCGACAGCATTCGAAACGCTCGGTTCGCAGGTCATGAACCGAGCGCGCTCCGCTATCTCGAAAGCCGTTGTAGCGGTAACCCCGCTACCGAGGGTTCGAATCCCTCCCCCTCCGCCTAGAGATCGGCCATCCGCGCTCGGACGCGGTGAAGGGCGCCGACGTGCTCGCCGACGTCGACGAACGTCGACTGATCCGGTGGACAATCGGCCCGCGGTTCGCCGCGGACCTAATAGAAGAAAAAGTTGACTGTTGGAGCGAGGTCACCGTTAGGATGCGCCGGTGCCTGTCAGCGCGCGCGACCTCCAGCTCGGAAGCCGGCTCCCGTGGTTCAGCGTCACCGACCTGGACGGCCGGACGTGGGACTCCGCCTCGCTGCGCCCTGATCGGCTCGTGTTGGTGGCGTTCCTGTGTCGCCACTCTCCGTACGTCGTGCACCTCGAGGAGCATTTCGGGCGACTCGCCCGGACCCTCGAAGAGCGGGAAGTCACGGTCATCGCGATCGCTCCGAACGACGCGCGCGCCTACCCTTCGGACGGCCCGCAGCATCTGGCCGAGCAGGCTGCGAACGCCGGGTTCTCGTTCCCGTACTGCCTCGATGAGAAGCAGCAGGCGGCCAAGGCGTTCGGCGCCTCGTGCACGCCCGAGTTCTTCCTCTACGACCTCGGCCGACGCCTCGTCTACCACGGCCAATACGACGGCAGCCGGCCGGGAAGCGGCCTGCCGGTGACCGGGACGGACCTGCTCGCAGCCGTCGACGCCACGCTCGCAGGCGACTTCGTGCACGGCGACCAGCGGCCGAGCTTCGGGTGCAGCATCAAATGGGCCGCGGGGAACGAGCCGAGCTACCTGCTCGCCTGAGCTTCGGGCGACCTCGCACCGCGTGGAGAAGCACATCGACAGCCTCGGCGTCCTCCTGGCGGCGATCACGTTCTCGGCGGGGTTCCTCAGCGCTCGCGCGCACGCCGTGCTCGAGGCGACCGTCGCGGCGACGACCGACCGGTCCTGGAACGTGCGTCAGGCGCTGCTGCGCGGCGAGCCGCTCGGTCCCGTCGACATCGCCGACCTCCTCGCCTCGGTGCGGCGGTCGGCCGACCCGGTCGCCTTGGCGTCGCGGATGGTCAACTTCGGGATCGTCCTCGCGTCCACCGTCATCCTGGGCAGCGCGCTGTGGCTGCTCGCGCACGGCGTGGAGCATCCTGAACACGCGCGCCTGCTCCTCGTCGCGCTCTGGTCGACGAGCGTCGCCGTCGCCGTCATCGGCGAGATCGACCTCCGTCGCGTCCGGCACGACCAGGGCAAGGCCATCCGCGCCAGCACGCTCGGTCGCCTGGAGCTGCTGGCGGACGCGTTGGACCGGCGCGACTTCCCGACGGCGCAGGGCCACCTCGATGCGCTCAAGGAGACGTATGGGGCATGGGGCCTGCTGTCGGAGCTCGACGCCTACCTGCTGCTGTGCACGGGACGCCCGGAGCAGGGCCTCGCCACGATCCGTCATCTGATCGAGACGAACGAGGACCTGTACGTCAGCGCGGTCGTGGGCGTCGGGTGCGCGCTCGCGCTGGACGAGCCGGCGAGCGCGCGAGCGCTGCTTCTGGCTGCCGCAGACCGGCAGCCCGAAGCGCGTGACATCCCGCTGCTGCGTCGGTCCCTCTCGCTCTCCCGCGGCCATGCCGGCGCGTTGTTCGCCGACGTGGCGCCTGACGGCGCGACCGTCCGGCGTTCCCGTGCCGACGGGAGAGCCGCCGCCGAGCTGATCGGCGCGGAGGTGGTCGGACACGACCGTCGGCTCACGCTCGACGTCCCCGTGGACGGCGTGGACGAGACCCGGCGACTCGTCGACATCCTGCGCACGTGGCGGACCGGCAGCGACCCTGAGGCGCTCGCCGGCTCGGCGGCGGGCACGCCGTTGCACCTGGCGTTGGGACTCGTCCTCCCGTCGACGGTCGCGTTGCCCGATGCCGACAGGCTGATCGATGACGTGATGACCGGCACCGACGGCTTCACGGTCGAAGGGCTCGGGATGATCCACCTGATGCGCGGCGCCGCGGACGACGCGGCGCGCGCGTTCGAGCGGGCGACCCATCTGATGCCCGCATCGGCGCGCGCGCACTGGGGCATGGCGCTCGCCTGCCTGCACATGGGCTGGAAGGACCGGGCCGCCACATCGGCGATGCGCGCGGCGACGCTCATGCCGAACCGCCCCGCGGTCTGGCTCGTCGCCGAGCTGGCGAAGGGGCGCCCGCTGCCGACGGTGGCCGAGGTCGGGGCGCTGTTCCCCTACGGGCCGCGGGCGAACAACCGTGCGGAGCTCGCGCTGCTCGGCTTCGATCTGACAGGCGACGGCCGCGCCGTGACCGTCCATGAGCAGTTCGCCGAGAGCTTCATCAAGACGGCGAGCCGGAACGCCAAGACGATGGTCCAGCGGCAGACGCACGTGGTGCAGGCCCGATGAGCGCTCCGGCCCAGGCGCCGTCGCCCACGGCGCGGGCTGGCACGTGGCGCGCGATCGTCTGCGGGCCGGCGGGCGGCGGTCCCGCCCTCGTCGCGGAGCTGCTCGCCGAGCTCGGAGTCGATTCCGCGGACGTGGAAGCGACGCCCGACGACGGTGGTGGGGCCGGCTGGTCCTGGCCTGGAGGGGCGATCCGCGACCTGGCCGCTCACGCCGGCCTGCGGCGGTTGGGGCCGGTACCCGCAGCCGGCTCCTCCGCCGCCTCCGATGTCGTCACGACGGTGCTGCTGACCAGTCCGGATCAGGCCGGTGCCGTCGATGTCGTCGCCGACCTCACCCGGCCCGAAACACGGACAGGCGGCCTGGTCGCGCGCGCCTTCGCCCGTGCGACCGGCTGCGATGCGGAGATCGCGCGCGGGCTGGCCGACGCGGTCGGACCCGCCACCGCGCTGGTCGCCGGGGCCGGCGGTCGCGGGCGGGAGTGGACGACCCTGCCCGAGGCGATCGCGGCGATCCAGGATCTCCCCGGCTTCGTCTCCTTGGCCGACGAGGTCGTCGAGGTCGGCGGGGCGCGCTTGCTCGACCTCGGGCGCGCGCTTCAGCTCCTTGGCGCACGCGGCGCGGAGCTCGGCGACGAGTGGCCGCTCCTGGCCGCCGGCCTCTCGGGCCGGCGATACGGCGCGTCGGACGCGCGGATCGTGCTCCAGCAGTTCCCCGGGCTGTTCCGGGTCGAGCAGGTCGACGGCTGCCGCATGGTGCGCCTCGCCACGCCACTCGCGTCGATGCTTCTGCTCGGCGGCGTGGAGACGTCTGCCTCGGAGCACTACGAGCTCTACCGCGTGCTGCGCGACCGCGCCCGGTCGACCTTCGTCCGCGCGGATGTCGCCGACACCTTCGTGGCGCGGATGCTGCCGCGGCAGGCCGTCGCCGCCGACGCGCTCGAGGATCTCTGCGCCGACCCCTCCGCTGTGCTCAGCTCCGACGTCTCGGAGCTGTCCCTCGCGATCGAAGCCTCACCTGCCCATGCGCTCGCCCCGACCGGCAAGGCGATCCTCGCCTGCGCGCACCGCCTGAGCCGAGGTGCGGATCGCGCCAGCCAGCTCGAACTGACCGCGCGGCGGCTGGGATTGCGGGCGTTCGTCGATCGGCTGACGGTGGCGTTCCCCGATCGACGATGGCGTCCCCTCTGGGTCCAGGCCCAGCCGGCCCACACCCATCGCACGCTCTTGCATCAGGCCTCCCCCGTGCTTGCGCTGGACGCCGAGCCGGGGCCCCGGCCATCCGTCGCGTTCGCGGGCTGCGGCGACGGCTCGCTCTGGCGTGTCGGGCCCGCGGTCCCATCGACCCGGATCGATGGCGACGCGCTACCCGTGGGAGAGATCCGCGCGGTCGCGTCGGCGTCGGTGGACGGCAGCACGGTTGTCGTGGCGGCGCTGAGCGGCCAGGCCATCGCCGTCGTGGACGGGGAGCGGACGGGGGTGCTCTGGGCGGACACCTCGACGCACGGCGCGCCGCTCAGCGCGGTCGCCACGATGTCGATAGACGGCCGCGCCACGCTCGCGTCCGCAGGCGTCGAGGGTGTCGTGCACTTCCACGACCTCGGGAAGCGGTCGCTGCTCGCCGACCTGGCGTACCGGCACGGCGCGGAGATCCGGACGCTCCGCTTCGTGGAGGCGGGCGAGCGGGTCGTGCTGGCGTTCGGCGCGGTCGACGGGACGGTCACGCTGCTCGACGGCCGGACCGGTCAGCGCCTGCACGCGTGGCGCCTCGCTCCGACCGTGGTCGACGCGATCGATGCCGTCGCGTCGGACGGCGAGGTCCATCTCATGGCGGGCTGCAGCGACGGGTCGGTCCATCGCATGTCGTTCCGCTTCGGCGGTGGTGACGCCGACGGGCCGGTCCGCGTCTGCGGCGACGGTCGGGCGGTCACGGCCGTGCGGATGCTCGACGACGTCGTTCTCGTCAGCCGCACGGACGGAGGGTGGGAGCGGCGAGCGCTCGACGGAACGTCGCCGCGCCGGGTCATCGGGCACGTCGCGGCGGTGTGGGCGCTCACATCGCTGCAGCACGGCGGTTCGCCGTACGTGATCACCGGCGGCGCCGAGGGGACGTGCCGCGCGTGGAGGGTGCCGATGGTGTTCGACGAGGACATGGGAGGGGTCGGCGCCCCCGAGACGACCGGGGCCATCTCCACCATCGCACTCACCAGCGATGCGGCCGGCCGGCTCATCACGGTCACAGGCAGCACACGGGGCGAGGTGCGCCTGGCCGACGCGGTGAGCCCGGAGAGCCGTCAGCTCCCGGTCCCGCACATCGACGAGGTGACGTCGGTCGTGTTCGTTCCGGACGAGGCGCTCGGGCCGGCCGGCGGGCTGGCGTCCGGGTCACGCGACGGGGTGCTCCGCCTCACGCCGAGCGACGACCGGCCGTCGACCGTCCTCGGGATCGCGCACGACGGCGTCGAGGTGGTGTGCACGGGTGTGCTGGACGGTGTCACCTGCCTCGCCTCCGGCGGCGTCGACGGCACCGTGAGCGTGTGGGACATGCAGGCCGAGGTGCCGCGGGCAACGGCGACCGTCTGCGACTTCGGCAGCGTCACCGCACTCGCGTTCCTCGACGAGGTCTACGGCGGGAGCATCGTGTCGGGCGGGCAGAACGGCGTCCTCAGCCTCCTCGTGGGCGCGGATCTGCGGACGCTGTGGTCGCAACGTCTCTCGAGCAGCATCCTGAGCGCGGCAGCGCTGCCCAGCAGCGAGCGAGGCTTCCTCGCCGGGCTCGCGGACGGGCGCGTCGTGATCGTGACCGGCGCCGAACGTCACGATCGCCACGTCCGTGAGCTCGCGCTGTCGACCACGGAGATCCGCGGAGTCGGCGCGTTGGTCCTCGACAACCGCGTCGTCGGCGCGGCGACCGGCCTGGACCGCCGTGTGCACCTCTTCGACGTCCATTCCGGCACGCCGCTGCTGGATCTCGAGCTCGAAGGCTTCGGCATGAGCCTTGCGGTCGAAGGCCGGCGCATCGGCGTCGGCACGACAGCGGGAGCGATGGTGGCGGAGCTGGCCCCGACGCTCGGGTCGGCGAGGCACGTCGACTGATGTTCGGGCACGGCGTCGCGAGCGGCGACCTCTCCGACACGTCCGTCGTCCTCTGGACGAGGGTGGACGACGACCGCTCCGACATGGACGACGTGCGATGGGAGGTCCGGGACGAGCGCGGCGCGATCGTGCAGGAGGGCCGGACACGGGTGGACCGGCGCGCGGACGCGACGGCGCGCGTCGTGATCACCGGGCTCCTGCCGGACCGCCGATACACGTACGCCTTCTGCTGCGACGGCGTCCGCTCGTCGACCGGCCGCTTCAAGACCCTTCCGGCCGAGGCCGAGCACGTCCGCATCGCGGTCGTCACGTGCGCCAAGTACAACGCCGGGTTCTTCAACGTCTACCGGCGGCTGGCCGAGCGCGACGACCTGGACTTCGTGATCCACCTCGGCGACTACATCTACGAAGCCGCCGAGCGCCCGCCGGCGTCGCAGACGCCCGGCGCCGGCATCGGGCGCGGGTTCGAGCCCGCGCACGAGTGCAGGACGCTCGCGGACTATCGCGAGCGCTATGCCCTCTACCGCCGTGACCCGGACGTGCAGGCACTGCACGCAGCGCATGCGGTGATGGCGACGATCGACGACCACGAACTGGCGGACAACGCGTGGGAGGGCGGCGCGCAGGAGCACCGCGACGAGCGTGACGGACCCTGGCCGACCCGGGTGGGGTCCGCGCTGCGCGCCTGGCACGAGTGGATGCCCACGGCGCTGCGCCCGGCGGATGGCGACGCCATCTGGCGTGACATCGACCTCGCTCCGCTCGCGCGCATCGCCATGCTCGAGACACGACTCGAGCGAGGGCGCCCGGACCCCGACGACGACGCGCGTAGCCTGTTCGGCGATCGCCAACGTCGGTGGCTGCACGATCTGCTCCGCGATTCGGGTGACGTCGCGTGGACGATGCTCGGTATGCCGAGCATGCTGGCGCCGATCTGGTCGACCGAGCTGGACGGGGACGCCGCCTTCGCCTTGAAACGGCTCAAGCTCGTCGATCCCGAAACCGGCGAGCAGTTCCACGACCTGGGCGACAGCTTCCCGCACGAGCGTGATGCTCTGCTCGAGGCGATCAGCGCGGCACCGAGCGACACCGTCATCGCCAGCGGCGATCTGCACGTCGCGATCGACGCCGAGGTCCAGTGGCATGGCGGGGTGGTCGCGCACGAGTGGGTGGCACCTTCGGTGACCTCGCAGAACCTCGACGACAAGATGGGGTGGGATCCAGGGACGCGGTCGCGGACGTACGAGGAGCGCTTCCTGGCCGGCGCGCCGCACGTCTCGTGGTGCGACTTCGACAGCCACGGCTTCCTGATCGTCGATCTCACCCTCGACGAAGCGCGGTGCGAGTGGTGGGCGGTCGACACCGTGCTGCGGCGCTCCACCGGCCAGAAGAAGATCCATGAGCACACCGTCCGAAGCCGGCGGTCGCTGGAAGGCCCCCAAACGCCGGCGTAGAACCCTGTGCCATGAGTCCGTCCTCCGAGGCCTTCGTGGAAGCCGTCGGGCGCGAGGTTCGCGTGTCGAGCCCGGAGCGGGTGATCTTCCCCGCGACCGAGCGGACGCCTGAGGTGACGAAACTCGGGGTGGCGGAGTACTACGTCGCCGTGGGGGACGGGATCATGCGGGCGCTGCGGGAGCGGCCGACGACGCTGGAGCGGTGGCCGAAGGGCGTGAACGAGAGCATCGTGGTCTCGACGCGGGAGAAGGGCGGGGGCGACGCGTTCTTCCAGAAGCGGGTGCCGAAGGGCGCGCCCGACTACCTCGAGACGGCGCGGATCGCGTTCCCGTCCGGCCGGTTCGCGGACGAGATCTGCCCGACCGAGCTGGCGGTCGTCGCGTGGTGCGCGCACATGGGGACGATCACGTTCCACCCGTGGCCGGTGCGGCGGGCGGACGTCGACCACCCCGACGAGCTGCGGATCGACCTCGACCCGCAGCCGGGCACGGACTTCGCGGACGCGGTGCGGGTCGCGCACACGGCACGCGAGCTCCTGCAAGACCTCGGCTACACCGGCTTCCCCAAGACCTCCGGCGGGCGCGGGATCCACATCTACGTGCGGATCGAGCCGAAGTGGTCGTTCACCGACGTCCGCCACGCGGCGATCGCGTTCGGGCGCGAGCTGGAACGCCGTCTGCCGGGCGAGGTGACGACGAAGTGGTGGAAGGAGGAGCGCGGCGAGCGCATCTTCGTCGACTACAACCAGAACGCCCGCGACCGCACCATCGCGTCCGCGTACTCCATCCGCCCGAAGCCCGGCGCGCCGGTCTCAGCGCCCTTCGCCTGGGACGAGCTGGACGACGTCAGCCCCGAGCAGTTCACCGTGGCGACGATGCCGGCCAGGTTCGCCGAGGTCGGCGACCTGCACGCGGCGATCGACGACGTCCACCACTCGCTCCAGCCCCTCCTCGACCTCTACGAGCAGGACGAGGCCGGCGACATGCCGTATCCGCCCGACTACCCGAAGATGCCGGGCGAGCCGAAGCGCGTCCAACCGTCCCGGGACACGGACCGCAAGAAGGCGGACGAGAGCTAGGCGTCCGCCGCCGGCGGGCCCTGCGGCAGCTTCTTCGCGCCGCGCAGCGGCGCGGGAGCGGAGGCCGGCGGGACGACCGGGCCGATGTCCCCGTCCGGCGCCTCGTCGAGGTCGACGATCACCGGCGCGTGGTCGCTCGGGCCCTTGCCCTTGCGCGCCTTGCGGTCCACCCACGCCGCGGCCACCCGATCAGCCACCGCATCGCCCGCGAGCACGAGGTCGATCCGCATCCCCAGGTCCTGGTGGAACATCCCCGCGCGGTAGTCCCAGTACGTGAACAGCCGCTCGGCATCCGGCCACCGGTCGCGCACGACGTCGTGGAGCCCGACCGCCTGCAGCGCCGCCAGCGCCTCCCGCTCCGGCGCGCTGACGTGCGTGTGGCCCTCGTACTGCGTCGGGTCGAACACGTCCGCGTCGGCCGGCGCGATGTTGATGTCGCCGAGCACGACGGTGGCAGAAGGATCCCCCGCCGCGACCATGTCCCGCAACGCGCTCAGCCACTCGAGCTTGTACGCGTAGTGGTCGGAGTCGAGCGCGCGCCCGTTCGGCACGTAGACCGACACGATCCGCACCCCGCCGCACGTCGCGGACACCGCGCGCGCCTCCGGTTCCGGGAACCCCGGCCCGCCCGGGATGCCGCGCACGACGTCCTCCAGGCCGACCTTCGAGAGGATCGCCACCCCGTTCCACGCGCCCTGCCCGTACGCGGCGCCCTCGTAGCCCCGCGCGGTGAGCTCCTCGTCGAAGAGCGCGGTGAACGCCTCGTCGGTGAGCTTCGTCTCCTGGAGGCAGACGACGTCCGGCTGCCGCTCGTCCAGCCACGGCAGCAGGCGCGGGACGCGCTGCTTGGCCGAGTTCACGTTCCACGTCGCGATACGCATCGCCCACGAACGGTAGGCGAGCGCATGATGCGCGCGGCCTGCCATCCTCCTGCGCCGACGTGACCCACCCCGTCCTCGCCGCCCTCCACGACCGCCCGCCGCAGGCGCGGCTCGCGCTCGTCATCGAGGGCGGTGGGATGCGCGGGGCGGTGTCGGGCGGGATGGTGCTCGCGCTCCACGAGCTGGGCTTCGCGCGCGCCTTCGACGCGGTCTACGGCTCGTCGGCCGGCGCGCTGAACGGCATGTGGCTGGTGAGCGGCCGGGTGCCGGAGGGCATCGCGACGTGGACGCGGCCCGAGCTCGTCACCCAGCTCATCCGCCGCCGCCGGGCGCTGGTGCGCCGGCCCGTGGTGGAGGTCGAGCGGCTGGTGGAGGAGCGGTACGAGCAGCTCGCGCCCGGGCTGTTCGCCGACGTGCTGCAAGCGCCCACCGAGCTCCACCCGATCGCCACCGACGTCCGCACCGGCGAGCCCGTCGACCTCCACGACCAGATCGCGGACGCGGCCACCCTCCGCCGCGCCCTGCGCGCCTCGTCCGCGCTGCCGTACCTGACCGGCCCGCCGATCGAGCTGGGCGGCCGCCGGCTCCTCGACGCCGGCCTCAGCGCCGCGATCCCCTTCCACGCGGCGCTCGCGCAAGGAGCGACCCACGTCCTCGTCCTGCGCTCCCGCCGCGAGGGGGAGGTCGCGACCGCGCCGAGCGAAAGGGCCGCCCGCGCGATGGACCGCCTTCTCGGCCGCATCGACCCCGCCGTCGCCCGCGCCTTCCTCACCCGCGCCGAGCGGGAGGCCGAGGACGAGCAGCTCCTCGCCCGCCACCACGCCGACCCGGCGCTCCGCCCGCACATCCTCCAGGTCCGCCCCGCGCCCGGCTCGCCCGTCCCCGGCCGGCTCGAACGCGACCTCGATCTCGTCAGCGGCGGGCTGGAGGCGGGCCGGCAGGCCGTGCACGCGCTCCTCGGCCCGAAGTGATCCGCGCGGCGAGCCGCCGCGCAGAACAAGGCATGACGTCGATGAAGGAGAGCTGACACATGCCCATGGGAATCGGTCTTCCGGAGCTGATGATCGTCCTGGTCATCGCCCTCGTGGTGCTCGGCCCGAAGAAGCTCCCGGGCGTCGGCAAGTCGCTCGGCAGCGGGATGCGCGAGTTCAAGGAGTCGCTCGCGGGCGGCAGCGACGACAGCGATCGCGAAGAGCGCGGGCGCCTGGCGTAGCGGCGGCCCTCGCCCAGTCGGGCGCTGAAGGCAGGTGGCGCGGCGCTCGTCCGAACGGTAACGTTCGGTTGGTACGCAGAAGTACCGCCGGAGGAGAGACCGTTGTCCGCGACCGCCACCACCCGCCCCGCCGCGCCCGTCCCACCCGGGCCGCGGCTGCCCAAGCCCGTCGCGACCGCGCTGTTCATCGCGCGCCGCGACGTGCTCCTGGGGCGGCTGCGCGAGCGGTACGGCGACGCGTACACCGTCCAGCTGCCGATCTTCGGCCCCACGGTCGTCGTGTCGAGCCCCGAGCTCGTCAAGCAGGTCTTCACCGCCAGCCCCGACACGCTCGTCTTCGGCGAGGACAGCCCGCTCGGCAAGGTCCTCGGCCCCGGCTCGCTCTTCTCGCTCGACGGCAAGGAGCACCTGCGCGAGCGCCGGCTGCTCCTCCCGCCCTTCCACGGCGAGCGGATGAAGTCCTACGAGTCGATCATCGAGGAGGAGACGCTGCGCGAGACCGCGCGGTGGCGCGACGGCGAGGACCTCCCGACGCTCGAGCCGTTCATGCGGATCACGCTCAACGCGATCCTCCGGGCGGTCTTCGGCGCCCACGGGCCCCAGCAGCAGCGGCTGGCGGAGCTGCTCCCGCGCTTCATCACGCTCGGCTCCAAGCTCGCGCTCCTGCCGTGGCTCCAGCACGACCTCGGGCCGCGCTCGCCGTGGGGGAAGCTCATGCGCGGGCGCGCGGTGTACGACCGGATCATCGACGAGCTGATCGACACCGCGCGCGCCGACCCGCGGCTGGAGGAACGCGCGGACGTCCTCGCGCTGCTCGTGCAGGCGCACTACGACGACGGCGCGGCGATGTCGCGCACGGCGATCGCGGACGAGCTGCTCACGCTGCTCGCGGCGGGCCACGAGACGACCGCGACGTCGCTGGCGTGGGCGGTCGAGCGGCTGCGGCGCCATCCGGAGCTGCTGGACCGCCTCACCGCGGAGGCCGACGAAGGCGGCAACGCGCTGCGCGCCGCGACGATCTGGGAGATCCAGCGGACGCGGCCCGTGATCGTGGGGACGAGCCGGAAGGTGAAGGCGGAGTCGTTCGCGCTGAACGGCTGGGAGATCCCGAAGGACCACCGGATCATGGTCGCGGCGCGGCTGATCCACAACGACGCGCGGTTCTTCGCGCGGCCCAAGTCGTTCGAGCCCGACCGGTTCCTGCACCGCAAGCCCGACACCTACACGTGGGTGCCGTTCGGCGGCGGCACGCGGCGGTGCATCGGCGCGGCGTTCGCGCACATGGAGATGGACGTCGTGCTGCGGATCCTGCTGACGGACTTCGAGCTCACCCCCACGACCGAGCGCGGCGAGCGCTGGCGCTCGCGCGGGATCGCCGGCGCCCCGGCGCGCGGCGGGCTGGCCCGCGTCCGTCGGGTCGACGCCCCCACGTCCGAGCGCACGTT
>DATMVO010000309.1:0-6848 GCA_035563115.1 Solirubrobacteraceae bacterium | reverse complement strand
CCGGCTGGACGCGCAGGAACGTCGCGATGCCGTCCCGGCGTCGCCCCGCGACCCCGCGCAGCGGCACCAGCGCGTGCACCGTCTCACCGGCGCCCGGCACGAGCACCGCGCCGCGCGCCTTCATCGAGTCGCCCTCGTCGCCGCACGCGGCGAAGCCGAGCTCCGGGTCGGCGCAGCGGCCGCCGCTCAGACCCTCCGGCGTGGCCGGCGCGCGCGGGAACGCGATCACGCCGCCGCCCTCGGTGGTGCCGTAGACGTCGCGGTCGTCGGCGCTCGCGGTGAGGTGCGAGATCCGCTCGATCGGCGCGGACGAGCGCGCGCACTCGCGCTTCAGGTCCGGGTCGACGCCGTCGGACTGCAGGCACGCGACCACGTCGAGGTTCCCGTCGCCCGCCCGCTTGAGCGTCGTCACCATCCCGTAGACGTCGCTCGTGATCCACACCGTCTTCGCGTCGGCGCTCACGGCGATCCCACCGTCGCCGGCGATGGCGTTCATCGGCGGGGGCGGGCAGTTCTCGGTGCCGGCCGAGCCCGGGCATGCCGCGATCGGCACGCACTCGCCGCCCTCGCGGACGCACGGGCCGGTGCCGAGCGCGCCCGTCGCGGTGTTGCGGGAGAGCAGCGCCAGTCCGTCCGTGGAGCGGAGGTAGAGCGCGCTGCCGTCCGGCGCCAGCGTGGCGCGCGTCTCGTCGCCGACGCGGGCGTCGATCGTCTCGCACCCGGGGAACTGCTCGCCCTCGACGAGGCAGCCCGCCGCGGTCAGCGCGCCGGTCGCCGCGTCCCGCGTGTAGGTGAGGATCCGCGCGCGCTTCTGCCCGCCGTCGCCGACGAGGTACACGCTCTTGCCGTCCTTCGCCACGAGCACCTCGGCCTTGGCCAGACCGGGCAGCTCGGCGGGCGCGGCGCCCGCGACCGGCAGCCCGGTCGCCGCGTCGAGCGCGACCGTCAGGAGCTTCGGATCGTTCTCGAACTCCGCCTCGGCCGCGACGTAGAGCTGCTTGCCGTCGGGGGAGAGGGCGAGCGCGCGGGCGCCGCGGGTCGGCCCGCCGAGCGTCGTGCAGCCCTCGGCCGTGCCGCCGAGCGCCGCGCACCCGGCGACCGTGAGCTTCGCGTTCGCGACGTCGCGGGTGAGCACGGTGATCCGGCGGGCGCCGGCCGCGTAGAGCCGTGAGCCGTCCGGCGAGGCGGCCAGGGCGCGCGCGTCGTCGAGCTTGGCGCTCGTCTCCGGGCACGAGCCGACCGGCCCGGCGTCCGCCGACGTGCACGTCAGGTACTTCAGCTGGCCGGCGGTCAGCGGCTGGTCGTCGTCCAGGATCGTGCCGGTGACGAGGTCGCGGGCGAGCGTCGTGCCCTCCACGTTCGTGAGCTTGAGCTTCACGGTCTCGTTCGGCTCGTCCGCCGTGTCGGGCGCGACCGGTATCCGGATCTCCTTGGCGAACTCGTTCGGCGCGAACGTGAGCGTGCCGTGCTTGGCCGTGTAGTCGGCGCCGGCGGTCGCGGTGCCGTCCTCGGTCGCGTAGTCGACGCGGACGGTGCCGTCGAACACGAACTCCAGCTCGGCGGCGAAGACGAGCGCGCGCTCGCCGCGGTCGCCCTCGCGGACCTTGGCGTCGGAGATCTTCAGCACCGGCGGCGTGTCGTCGGCGACGACGTGGAGGTCGTGCTCGGCGGCGTCGTCGGTCGTGTCGGGGTCGGGCTGGCCGGCGGCGGCGATCTCCGCCGTCAGCGTCGCCGGGCCCTGCGCCGCGCCGGCGCGGACGCGCAGCTCGAGCGTCTCGGTCGTGCGCGGAGCGAGCGTGCCGACGTCCCACGTCTCGCCGCTCACCTCGCCCTTGGACGGGGTGCGCTGGGCGATCCCCGCGCGGTCGCCGTCGAGCGCGACGCGGACCTTCACGCCGGTCGCCGCGACCGGGAAGTCGTTGCGCACGCGGACGGTGAGGGTCTCCTCGCCGGTGACCGGGAGGTTGTGCTTGCCGGTGACGGCCAGCTCAACGTCGCGGCCTTCGAGCAGCGGCGCGCAGGCGTCGCCGAAGCCGTCGCCGTCCGCGTCCTCCTGGCCGGCGTTCTTGGCGAGGTTGCAGTTGTCGGTGAGGTTCGGGACGCCGTCGCGGTCCGCGTCGGTGTCGCGGGCGTTCGCGAGCGCCTCCTCGTAGGCGTCCGGCTCGTCCTCCTCAGCGGCGGTCGTCGCCGTCGCCGCCCGCCGCGCGGGCACGCTCACGTCGGTGAAGTTCCCCTCGCGCCAGCCCGGCCGGTCGAGGAACGCGAGCTTCAGGTTCGCCCAGTCGTCGTGGCCCTTGAGCACGGTGCGCTCGGCCGGGTCCTGGCACGGCGCGTCGCCGATCAGCGGGTCCGGGCCCTTGTCGTTGAGGCCCGCCGCCGCGTCGGCGTCGACCTTGTGGTTGCCGTTGAGGTCGAGCGGCGCGTCGCGCAGCCCGACGACCACGAAGTCGCACGAGCCGTCGTCCTGCACCACCGTCACGGCGGTGTCGGGCCAGCGCTGCGCGTCGGCCTCGGAGTACTGCGGGCCGCCGAGCGGGACGCGCTCGTCCAGGTGCTGCTCGTCCAGCGACGGCAGCGCCGCGCGGGAGAAGTCGAGCGGCCGGGTCGGGACGGTGTCGCGCCACTCGAACAGGTAGTTCATGACGCTCAGGTAGTTGGGCTTCTTGTTCGCGAACGCGTCGTCGCCGCCGTGCAGGCCGCCCAGCGCGTGGCCGAGCTCGTGCATGAACGTGCCGGCGATCTGGTCGGCGTAGCACTGCTCGAGCGAGCCGCAGACGCCCAGGCCGCCGCCCGCGGCGAGGCTGAACGACTCCCGCGCGAACTTGCCGCCGGCGCCGACGACGAAGGCGTGGCCGGCCGGATCGGCGTAGCCGCCCGCGGGGGCGTTGAGCTCCTTGGCCAGCAGCGCGTAGCGGTGGGTGAGCTTGCGGGCGCCGAGGACGGCCGAGCAGGTCGCGTCGTCGCCGCGCTCGCCCGCCGTGCCGAGCTTGCCGTCGCACGCCGCCGGGCCGCCCCTGCCGTACAGGTAGTCGGCGGCGTCGTCGAGGGCGCCCGGCCCGCGCTCCTTCACGGTGACCTTGTCGAGCGCCGGAACCTGCTCGTTGACGTAGGGCGTGCGGCCCTCGGCGAAGTGGAGGTGGATGCCGTTGCCGCGCGTGTCCGCGGGGGCGTCGGCGAACGCGGACGCGACCTTCATGAACGCGGCGTCGGGAACGTCGACGCCCTCCATCTCGTCCACCTCGACGAAGAGGTCGCGGACGAGGGGGGAGGCGCTCTGCGCGTGCAGGTCGAGATCGGTCTGGCCGTCGCCGTCGAAGTCGACGCCGTCGACCTCCCAGCTGTCGCACAGGCCGTCGCCGTCCGAGTCGGGCTTGCCGTCCTGGGTGCTGGAGCGCTCGTCGGCGCAGACCACGGCGAACTCGGAGGTCGTCCCGTCGCCCCAGGTGGCGGTGGCGGTGTAGGCGGCGAAGCCGTCGTCGTCGGCGCCGATCGCCGCGCGCCAGGCGCCGTGCGCGTCGGGCTTCGCGGTGGCGAGCCACTCGGCGTCCATGCCGCGCTGGTTGCGCCGGTTGGTGCCGAAGACGTCGATGGTCGCGCCCTGCGGCTTGCGGTCGCCGGCGATCTCCGGCAGCTCGCCGCGCACCGTCATCGCGCCGGTCGCGCTCGTCTGCACCCGCACGCCCGCGGGCGCGTTGACGTGCTCGTCGCCGCCCAGGACGTTCCCGGTCATCCCCTCGCCGGCGATGTCCAGGTCGGCCCCCGCGTTCTGGTCGAACCAGTTGCCGCGACTGGTTGTACCAGTGCCCGCGCTCTGCTCGACGCGGATGCCGCCCTCGCCGTTCCAGCCGATCCGGTTGCAGCGGCCGGCGGTGCAGCCCTGCTCGAGCTGCGTGTCCTTCTGCGCACCGATGCGCGTGTTCCGTGTGCCTTCGGCCACGCGGATGCCGACGCCGGTGTTCCCCCACCGCTCCTCCGCGCCGCCGATCTCGTTGCCGATCAGGACGTTCCCCTCGCCCTTAAGCACCTGCACGCCCGGGCCGCGGTTGCTGGAGATCAGGTTGCGCTGCAGGTCGTCCGGCCCGCCGAGGAAGGTGCCGTCGGAGAGCAGGACGACGCCGCCGGCGCCGTTGCCGGCCGGGTCCTGGTCGGCGTCGACGCCGATCAGGTTGCTCGTGATCACCGTGTCCGGGGCGGGCCCCGCGACGTGGACGCCGGCGCCGCCGTTGTTGGCGATGACGTTGCGGCCTGCGCCCGGCGTGCCGATCTTCGTGCCGCGCGGCCCGCGCGTGCCGGGGCTGCCGAAGACGACGACGCCCGTGCCGCCGTTGCGGAGGGGGAAGCCGCCGTCGTCGTCGCGGCGGCTCTCGAAGCCGAGGCCGACGGTGTTGCCCTGCACCAGCGTGTCGTCCGCGTCGCCGGAGATCACGACGCCGTGGGTGCGGCTGCCGGCGATGGTGTTCCCCTCGCCCGGCCCGTCGCCGCCGAGCTTGGTGCCGTCGGCCTCGATCTGGACGCCCGTGTCGTTGCCGGCGAGGTCACCGGCGCGCGTGAGGCCGACCGCGTTCCCCTGCACCGTGGTGCCCGTGGCCTTGAGGACGAGGATCGCCTCGCCGCCCGAGTCGGTGACGACGTTGCCCGCGCCCGCGACGCCGACCTTGACGCCGGTCGGCGCGGTCCGGTCCGGGGTGCCGACGCGGACGCCGGTGCGGTTCCCGAAGCCGTGCTCCCCGGTGCGGTCCGTGCCGATCGGGTTGTTGGCGAGCGTGACGTCGCTCGCGGCGCCGTCGACCAGCACGCCCGCGACGACGCTCGCGCCGATGACGTTCCCCTGCGCGGTCTCGCTCGTGTGGCCGATCAGCGTGTGCGCCGGGCCCGTCGCGTCGCCGCCGCGGACGAGGATGCCCGCGCGGTTGCCCATCGTGTTGCCGTAGCGGTCGTACATCGAGTCGCCCGCGACGTTGGTGCCGACGAGGTTCGAGCGGATCTCGGTGTTGCGCGCGGTGCCGCCGACGTGGATGCCGGCGTCGGCGTTCGCGACCCGGTTGCCGTGCTGGGGCTCGGGGCCGCCGACGAGCGCGTCGACGCTGTCGCCCTCGATCGAGATGCCGGTCGCATTGGCGAAGCTCGCGCCCGGCGCGTCGGTGCGGTCGCCGGCGTTGCCCATGCCGACGCTGTTGCCCTGGACGTCGGTCTCGACCGCGTCCAGCGCGACGATCCCCTGCTCCTGTGCGGCGACGAGGTTCCCGGTGACCGAGGTGAGGACCGCGCGCGGCGTGTCGGTGCCCGTGGCGCGCGTGACGAAGACGCCGGCGTCGTGCTCGATGCCGGGCAGCGGATGCGCGCCGTCGACCGTGGTGCCGATCCGGTTGCCGAAGATCATGTTGCCGAAGGTCGAGTTCGCGCCGCCGCCGGGGACGGTCGAGACCATCACCTGGACCTCGTTGCCGGCGAACGCGTTGCGCTCGTCCGGGGTCGGGCCGCCGACGAGGGCGCTGCCGGTGCCGCGGAGGAGGAGGCCGACGCGCGCCTGGCCGGTGGTGCGGTTGCCGCCGCGGGCCAGTCCGATCGTGGTGCCCAAGACAGCGACGCCGCCCGCCGAGTCGACGCCGAGCTGGACGGTCGGGAACGAGTGGAGCGCGAGGCCCCGGACGATCGAGTGCGACGCGCGGATCTCCATTCCGTACGGCTTGGGCGTCTGGATCTCGTCCGCCGGCCGGTTCGGCAGGTCGGCGGGCTTGGGGACCGCGCTGCCGTCGATCTCCACCGCCGGGACGCCGGTCGCCGCGTCGTAGCCGGCCTGGGTGCGGCCGTCGATCGTCAGCTGGTCGGTGACGGGCGGGTACGCCGTCTGCGGGGTGAGCTTCGGCGCCGTGCCGGGGAGCTGGAACGTGACCGTGTCCGCGCCGGGCGTGGCGTTGGCGTGCTGGATCGCGGCCCGCAGCGTGCAGCCCCTCGGCGTCTTGTCGTCGACCTCACACGCGCCGTCGACCTTCGCGTCGGGCTCGTCTGAAGCGAGCGTGACGACGATCGGCGCGTTCGCCGCCTGCGCGTGGGCGAGGGGGAGGAGGCCGAGGAACGCGGCGATCGCGACGGCGAGGAGGGGGAGGGCGCGGCGGGTGGAGGTCACGGTCGGCGACGCTACGGCCGGCCCTCCCGGGGTGCACCGGGGAACCCCCCGAGAGTTCACCCGGGTCCCGGTGCCGCCCGTGCGTCGCGTCCGCTTGCGCCCGGCGGGCGATCCCGGATAGCGTCGTCCCCCATGGAGCGGTTGGTGGGGGTCCTGATCGCGGCGCTGCTGTGCGCCGGTGCGTGCGCGGTGCCGGCGTCGGCGCAGGACTCGGGCGCGCCGCCCGGGGCGCTGCCGCACTGGATCCCGAACGACCCGTGGGTCTACGAGCACTGGCTGCCGTACGACGAGACGCGGCTGTACGCGGTGCTGGGCACCGACCGCGGCGGGATCTGGCGGTGGCTGCGCGACGACGCCGCGCACGACCTGACGCAGCTGGCGCGGCGGCGCGGGATGACGGCGGACGAGCTGACCGACCGGCTCATGGCGCCGCGCCGGGCGTCGATGTCGCGCGCCCGCTTCGCGCAGCTGCGCGCCCGGGCGTACCGGATCGTCACGCAGGGCCACCTCTCGCAGCACATCCACTTCCACTCGCTCCACCAGCGCTCGATCCAGGACGCGGCGCCGTCGGTCTTCGGCGTCTCGCCGGCCGAGTTCCGCGACCTGCGGGTGGCGGAGCACTCGCCGCTGGAGATCGGGCGGATGCACGGGCGGAGCGCGGTCGTGATCCGGGAGCGGGCGGCGGCGGCGCTGCGGCGGGCGACCGCGCGGGCGGTGTCCG
>DATMVO010000308.1:0-6108 GCA_035563115.1 Solirubrobacteraceae bacterium | reverse complement strand
CGATCGCCCCGGCGGCACCGGCCGGGGCGGCCGCCAGCAGCGCGGCCGTGGCGACGAGGGCGAGCAGCGCCGCGAGGCGCACAACGGGATCCTTCCCGGACAAGGCTGCACGAGCATGCCCCACCGCACGACGTTCCATGCGCCGGAACGACCGAGGGCCCCGCCGGAGCGGGGCCCTCGAAGGACCGTCAGACGGTGAGAGCGGCGTGCCTAGGCGGCGACGCCACCGACCACCGCGGTCGACCAGTCGATCACCGACGTGGGCTTGACCACGTGGCGGCCGAGGCCGAGCTCCTTCTCGTTCAGGCCGAAGGCCAGGCCGAGGAGCTGCGGGAGGTGGAGGACCGGGAGACCCAGGTCACGGCCGGCGACGCGCTCGGCCAGCGGCTGCTGGAGATCCAGGTTGAGGTGGCAGAGCGGGCACGGCGTCACGAGGCAGTCCGCGTCCGCGTCGATCGCATCGCCGATGTGGCGGCCCGCCTGCTTGAGCGAGGCCTCCTTGTTCATCGTGATGATCGGGAAGCCGCAGCACTTGTGCATGCCGGCGTACTCGATCACCGTGCCGCCGAGGGCCTCGATGAGCATGTGCATGTACCGGTCGCGCGGGCGGTCGTGGTCGATGCCCAGGCGGTCGGTCGGGCGGATGATGTAGCAGCCGTAGAACGGGCCGACCTTGAGGTCGGTCAGCGGCCGCTTGACCCGCTTCTTGACCTCGTCCAGGCCGATGTCCTCGACCAGGAGCCAGAGCAGGTTCTTGTTGACGACCTTGCCCTTGTCGTACCGCAGGCCGCCGCCCTCGAGGGTGGCGTTGATCTGCTCGCGGTACTCGGCGTTCGCGTCCAGGCGCTCCTGCGCCTCGGTCTGCGACCCCTGGCACGTGGAGCAGATGTTCATCATCGTGGCTTCGGTCTGCTGCGCGAGCGCGAAGGTGCGCGCGTTCAGCGTGTCCGCCAGCTCCTGCGAGTGCTCGGCGATGACGCCGGCGCCGCAGCAGTTGCCACGCTCGAGCTCGATGAGCTCGATGTCGAGGAGCGGTGCGATCTTGGCCATGGAGCCGTGCAGCTCCGGCGTGAATCCCCGGCTGACGCAGCCGGGCCAGTAAGCGACCTTCATCGGGTGGGTGAGTCCTCCGGATCCATGCCGGGCTGGCCTTGCTCTGCGGATGCGGCGGCACCGTCACCGGCGCCCGTCGCGGCCATGACGCCGGGAGTCTCGTCGAGATCCTCGTCGTAGCCGGTGATGTAGAGGTTGAGCTCGTTGCGCTCGTCCTTGCCCTCGACCAGGTCGTAGATCCGCCGGACGTCCTTGAGGTCCGCCTTGGGGATCTTGTGGCCGAGCATGGCGCCCTTGATCGAGACCTTGCGGCGCATGACGGCCTTCGCGACGACCGGCAGCGAGGAGGCCATCTCCTGGCCGGCGGCAGGCGCGAACTTGCCGAACCACGAGTCGCCGCCGTACGAGCGCGGCAGCAGCTCGGCCTCGTGGAGCAGGCCGTAGCCCCGGATGAGCGTGACGAACGCGCGCTCGTGCCGGTCGCCGTTGTTGCGGTCGACGATGTGGTGGTCGTTGCCGGAGATCCGGCGCAGCCGCATGATCTGGTTCATCGGCGCGACGCCCTTCGGGCACGCCTCGATGCAGTTGAAGCAGTGCGTGCAGTCGTACATGCCGTGCGGGTCCTCGGCGAGGTCCTTCAGGCGCTCGTACTGCTGCGCGTCACGCGGGTCGCCGACGAAGCGGTAGCTCTTGGCGAGCGCCGCCGGGCCGACGAACAGCGGGTCGACCTCCATCGAGAGGCAGGAGGCCACGCAGGCGCCGCACTGGATGCAGGCCATGGACTGCGTGACGTCCACCATGTTCTCGTGGGGGACGATGTACTCGCGCTCCGGCACGGGCTCCTTGTGGATGAGCCACGGCGTGACGCGCTTGATCTTCTTCCAGTGGACCGCGTCCATGTCGACGATCAGGTCCTTGATCACCGGCATGTTGTTGAACGGCTCGACCTCGATCACGCCGTCCCGACCGCCCAGGAGGGCCTCGTCGAGGTGCGTGTGGCAGGCCAGGCCGGCGCGGCCGTTGATCATGACCCCGCACGAGCCGCAGATGGCGGCGCGGCAGGAACAACGGATGCCGATCGACCCGTCCTCGTTCGCCTTCGCCTGGAGGATGCCCTCCAGGACGGAGCGATGGGGCTCGAGGTCGACCGTGTACTCGGCCCAGTACGGGGGCTGGCCGCTCTCCGGGTCGTAGCGCCGCAGGCGCAGCGTGAACTCGGCCATGCTTCTAGTACTTCCTCTCTTCGGGCTGCCAGCGCGTGATCGTCACGGGCGAGTAGGACACCTTCGGGGTGTCGTCCCCGTTGCGCGAGATGTTGATGTGCTTGAGCCACTCATCGTCGTTGCGCTCGGGGAAGTCGGTGCGGAACTGCGCACCGCGCGACTCCTTGCGCTCGATGGCGCCCATCACCGTCGCCTCGGCGGTGTCGAGCAGGTACCCCAGCTCGATCGCGCCGAGCACGTCCTGGTTGAAGACTGTTCCACGATCATCGATGTACGCCGTCTGGGCCTCCTCCTTGAGCCGGCGCACGACCTCGTGCGCCTTCAGGAGGCCCTCCTCCTCGCGGAAGACGGCGGCGTACCGGTTCATCGTCGTCCCGAGCTCGTCCTTGATCTCGGAGACGCGGCGGCCGGTCTTCGGGCGGTTGATGATCTCGTCGATCTCGTTGATGTCGCGCTCGAGCTCAGCGGCGCCGATCTTGCCCTCCGGCATCGGCATGCCCTGCGCGCGCTTGGCGGCGTGCTCGCCGGCGCGGCGGCCGAAGATCAGCGTGTCGAGCAGCGAGTTCGCGCCCAGGCGGTTGCCGCCGTGGACCGAGACGCAGGCGACCTCGCCCGCGGCGTAGAGGCCCGGGATCGGCGTCGCGCCGTCCGCGTCGGTCTTCACGCCGCCCATGATGTAGTGCTGACCGGGGCGGATGAGGATCGGCTCCTTGGTGATGTCGACGCCGGCGAAGTCCTTGCCGATGTTGACGATCTCGCGGAGCGCCTCGAGGGTGCGCTTCTTCGGGACGACCGTGACGTCGAGGTAGATGCCCTCGCCGTTCGGGCCCGCGCCGCGGCCCTCGTTGATCTCGGTCTGCTCGGCGCGGGAGACGACGTCGCGGGACGCCAGCTCCAGCTTGTTCGGCGCGTACTTCTCCATGAAGCGCTCGCCGTCGCCGTTGAGCAGGTGCGCGCCCTCGCCGCGGGCGCCCTCGGTGATGAGGAAGCCGTTCTCGACGAGGGTCGTCGGGTGGTACTGCACCATCTCCATGTCCATCAGCGGCGCCCCGATGCGGAACGCCTGGCTGATGCCGTCGCCGGTGCAGATGAGGCCGTTGGTGGTGGGCTTCCACGCATGGCCGGCGCCGCCGGATGCGAGGATCACGTTCTTGGCGGTGAAGACCTCCATCTGCCCCGTGCGGATGTCGCGCGCGACAGCCCCGACGCAGTTGCCGTCCTCGTCCTGCACGAGCGAGGTGGTGAACCACTCCTCGTACGAGTCGACGCGGTCGGAGTACTTCATGATCTGCTCGTAGAGCACGTGCAGGATCGCCTGGCCGGTGATGTCGGCCACGTAGTAGGTGCGGGCCTGGGAGGCGCCGCCGAACGCGCGGGTGCCGAGCTCGCCCTGGTCGTTGCGGTGGAAGGTGACCCCGATGTGCTCGAGGTGGATGATCTCGCCCGGCGCTTCGCGCGCCATGATCTCGATCGCGTCCTGGTCGCCCAGGTAATCCGAGCCCTTCACCGTGTCGAAGGCGTGCGACTCCCACGTGTCCCCGACCTTGAGCGCGGCGTTGATGCCACCAGCGGCCGCAACGGAGTGCGAGCGGACGGGGTGGACCTTGCTCATGATCGCCACCGTGGCGCCGGCGTCGGCCGCGGCGAGGGCGGCGCGCTGGCCGGCCAGGCCGGCGCCGATGATCAGGACGTCGTGTGCGGGCATCGCCGAAGAACCTTATGGCAAGGCTGCCGTGAGGGCCCGCCTGACCTGCTCGACGGTCAGCACGCCACGCAGGATGCCGCTCTGATCCACGGCCATGACGGCCCCCAGGCGCCGGAGCGGCTCGGCGCCGACGACCGCCTCGAGCGGCTGGTCGGTGGAGACCGGGTCGCCGGGGGAGAGCACCTCGTGGGCGGCGAGCGCGGGCTGCCCGGAGGAGACCGCGGCGCTGATCCGGGCGCGCTCGGCGAGACCGAGCAGGCGCCCCTCGTCGTCGACCACCGCGGCCCACTCGGCATCGTGCTGCGCGAACCAGTCCTCGGCGTCGATGAGCCGCGTGGAGGCAGGCAGCGTCAGGGGTTGCGGGTCCATGATGTCGCCGACGGTGACCCCTTCGAGGCGGTCGTTGACGCGCGCGGAGACGATCGCGGACTTCGCCGAGCCGGCGATCAGCCAGCCCAGGACGATCGACCACAGGCCGCCGTAG
Source organism: Solirubrobacteraceae bacterium (assembly GCA_035563115.1). Classification (GTDB taxonomy): domain Bacteria; phylum Actinomycetota; class Thermoleophilia; order Solirubrobacterales; family Solirubrobacteraceae; genus CADCVT01. The sequence continues at coordinate 1,643 of DATMVO010000308.1, read as the reverse complement.
TCGTCGGTGAAGAAGAGCGCGTACGCGCCGTACGCCATCAGCAGCCAGCCGAAGCCCTGGCCGAGCCGGGCGGCCGCGACGGTGCCCTTCGTCCGGTCGCCGGTCAGCTTCCAGACCGCCGCGCGGGCGATCCGTCCACCGTCCAGCGGGAAGGCGGGGATGAGGTTGAAGATGAACAGCACCGCGTTCATCGACGCGACGAAGCCGAGCAGCAGCTCGGCCGGGGAGCCGGTCGCGCCGGCCGCCAGCGTGACGATGTCGACCGCGCGGTCGGCGTCGCCCTCGATCGCGAACGTGGCCGCGAAGCACGCGAGGAAGATGAGCAGCGTGGCCGCCGGGCCGGCCGCGGTGACGCGGAACTCCTCGCCGGGCGTCCGCGACTCGCGGTCCATCGTCGTCAGGCCGCCGAAGAGCCACAGCTCGATCCGCTCGACCTTGAACCCCGAGCGCCGCGCGGCGATCGCGTGGCCGAGCTCGTGGACGATGATCGAGCCGAAGAACAGCACCGCCGCGAGGACCGCGACGACGTACGCCTCCTCCGACGACCCGCCGAGCGTGTCGCGGAAGGAGCCGGACAGGATCCAGATCGCGAAGAACAGGATCAGGAACCAGCTCGGGCTGGCCCCGACCCGGATTCCGCCGACCCGGAAGAGCTGGATCGATCGCTCGCCGAACATCCGTGCGGACAACGTACCTGCTGGCGCGGCGACCGCTGGACGGCCCCGCGCCCGGACCCGGCCCCGCCGCCGCGCCGCCGGCGCTCAGAGCGTCGTGCTCGCCGCCACGCCGTCCCGCGTCCAGCTGACGGTCTCGCCGTCGGCGCGCAACCCGGTGATCGTCGTGCCCCGGTCGAGCTCGGCGATCGTCCCGTCCGCGCGGAGCCCGCGGACGATGGCGACGTACGTGGCCTGCTCCGGGGCGTACGCGGAGGAGATCCACGCGACGGCGCCGGCGGGCGTGACGACGAGCGGCTGGTCCTCGCGCGGCGCGACCAGGCACCCGCGGTCGTCCTGCACGCGGCCCGTGCGGACGGTCCGCCGCGCGGGCACGTCGAGCACCCGCAGCACGACGTTCGAGCAGCCGGAGGCGCGGTCGTAGTCGCTCTCGGCCGTCACGACGATCGGTCCCGAGACGGCGGCGATTCGCGGCCCGGAGGCATCGGTGTCGCGCTGGTGGCCGGAGCCGAGGACGGTGTCGCGGCCCGTGCTCTTCTCGCACGCGCGCAGGGCCCACTCGCCCTCGTCGCCGCGGTAGTCGGCGCGCGTGATGAGGATCTCGGGCGTCTCCTGCACCGTCGTCGCGAACGCGCTGCGGCGCGGGCACGCGCCGGCGGGGAAGGGGCGCAGGTCGCGGAAGACGAACGGCTTGGCGCCGGCCGGATCGCCCCAGCGCAGGGTGCGCCCGTCCTCCACCGTGACGTCCACGGCGCCGCTCGCCTGGAGCGTCGTCACCGCGCCGGAGGGCTGCCGGAGCCGCAGGCGCCCGCCCAGCACCCAGGCGAAGCGGTCGCCCTCGGCGAGCGCCACGTCGGCGACGCTCGTCGTCCGCGTGTCACGGAACCGGACCGCGCGCGAGCGCGTGCTCAGCAGCCGCACCTCGCCGGTCGGGCTGCGCCGCCCGGTGGCGCGGAGCCGCGCGATGGC
>DATMVO010000307.1:0-2867 GCA_035563115.1 Solirubrobacteraceae bacterium | reverse complement strand
CGCCGGCGCGCCGCGCTGCACGTGGCCTGAGCCGCCGCCGCGCCGGGTACGGCCGGGGCAGGATGCGCGACGCCTTCGCCACCGACCCCGCCACCCACGCCTACTACGACGCCCGGGCGCGCGAGTACGACGAGTGGTACCTCGGCACCGGCCTCTTCGCCCCGCGCGACCGGCCCGGGTGGCACGAGGACGTCGCGGCGCTGGTGGAGGTCGTCCGCGCGCTCCCGCCGGCGCGGACGCTGGACGTCGCGTGCGGGACCGGCTTCCTGACGCGCCACCTGCGCGGCTTCGTCGTCGGCCTCGACCAGAGCCCGGAGATGGTCGCGATCGCCCAGTCGCGGCTGCCGGAGGGCCTGGCGCTGACCGGCGACGGCCTGCGGCTCCCCTTCGCCGACGGCAGCTTCGACCGCGTGATGACCGGCCACTTCTACGGCCACCTGCCGCCGGACGAGCGCGCGGCGTTCCTGGCCGAGGCGCGGCGGGTGGCGCGCGGCGAGATCGTCGTGCTCGACTCCGCCCCGCGCCCGGACAAGCCCGCCGAGGGCTGGCAGGAGCGGGTGCTCAACGACGGCTCGGTCCACCGCGTCTTCAAGCGGTACCTGTCCGGGCCGGCGCTGGCGGAGGAGCTGGGGGGCGAGGTCCTCCTCGACCGCGCGTGGTTCAGCGCGGCGCGCGCGACGGTCCCGGGCTGACCGTCGGCCGGGCGAGCGCGCAAGGTTCCACGCACTTTGCAGGCCGAGCTGCCATGATGGCGGCAACGGGCGGCGGACGCCCGTCTCCGTGCCGTGAAGACGCTTCGCAGCCTCCACCCCGCGATCCAGACGGTGATCACCAGCACCGTGCTGGTGGCGCTCGGCGACTTCCTCATCACGAGCCTGCTCGCCGTCCACCTGCGCGAGTCGTCCGGCCTCTCGGGGGTCGAGATCGGGACGATCCTCACCACGCTCGTCGTCACCCAGCAGGTCCTGCCGGTGGTCGGGGGCGCGCTGGCGGACCGGTTCGGCCGGCGCCAGCTGCTCGTCCTCGCGCTCGCGCTCCGGGTGGTCGGGTACCTCGCGTTCGCCGCCGCGGGGAGCGTCGCCGCGTTCGTCGCCGCGGCGGTCCTCGTCGGGGCGGGCGGCGCGGTGCTCGCGCCCGCGATCAAGGCGCTGATCGCCGAGGAGGGCGGCGATCGCGTGCTGGACGGCTACGCGCTGCGCAACGTCGCCGTGAACGTCGGCGCGGCGCTCGGCCCGCTGCTCGGCTCGGTGATGCTCGTGTGGAACTTCGACATCGCGTTCCTGATCGCCGCCGGCGCCCAGGGCGGCGCGCTCCTGCTCGTCCTGCGCGGCGTCCCGCCCGGGCCGAGCACGGCGCAGCGGGAGGCCGGGGACGTGCGGCCCGCGAGCCTCGCCACGCTCGTGCGCGACGGGCGGCTCGTCCGGCTCACGCTCGCGAGCATCGGCTTCTGGATCCCGTACACGCAGCTCGGGCTCAGCTTCCCGCTCTACATCGAGAGCGAGGTCGACGCGTCGTGGATCGTCGGCGTGTTCGCCGCCGCCAACGCGGCGCTCTGCGTCCTGCTGCAGACGCCGGTGCTCGGCCGGGCCTCGCGCGCGTTCGGCTACTCGGCCCTCCTGCCCGCCGGGATGGCGTCCGTCGCCGCCGGCTTCCTCTGCCTCGCGGCGCTGCCGGTCCTGATCGGCGCCGGCGTCTTCGTCGTGCTCTTCAGCCTCGGCGAGATCCTCGTCCTGACCACGCTCGACACGGCCACCGGCGGCCTGGCGCCGGCCGGCGGCAGCGGCGCGTACTTCGGCTTCGGCGCGCTCGGCTGGGCCGCCGGAGCGCTGCTGGGCGGGACGATCGGGGGCGCGGTCTACGACGCCGCGGCGTCCGAGGGCGCGCTCCGCCTCGTGTGGCTGGGCTACGCCGCGATCGCGCTCGGGGCCGGCGCCGCGCTGTGGGCGGCGTCGCGGCCGGCGTGGCGCACCCTGCGCCAGCCGGCCTAGACCGGCTCGGGCTGCGGCGCGGGCAGCGCCTCGGTGCGCGCGGCGAACCAGGCCGCCACCTCGGACATGGTCGCGCGCAGCTCCTCCTCGTCCGCCGCCTGGGCGATGACGTCGCCCGCGCGGTCGTTGCTGTCGTGCCGCGCCCGTGCCACCGACCCGGTCCCCACCGTCACGTGGGCGAAGAGGACGCCGGGCAGCGCCATGACCTCCTCGCTCGACGGGGCCGACACGATCCGGCCCGGTGTCAAGGGGAGGTGCGTGTAGCCGACCGCCTCGCGCCGCGGCGCGGGAGCCGGCGCCGTCCGCGGGAGCCCGGCCGCCATCCGCAGCCCCTCCTCGTGGACGTCGACGCCGAACTTGTGCTCCACCACCCGCGGGATGAGGAACCCGCCGGGGCGCGCGCCGCACTCGCCGAAGACGAACGGCCCGTCCCCGTCGCGGAAGGCCTCGAGGTGGAAGAGCCCGTCGGTGAGGCCGAGGGCGCACAGCGACGCCTGGGTGAACGGGCGCGCGAGCGCGTAGACGTCGCGCTGGCGCTCGGGGTCGAGCACCACGCCGCGGTGGACGCCGCGCTCGCGCACCGTGGTGAGGATGTTCGCCTGGTGGGTGACCGAGAGGAGCCCGAGCTCGCCGCCCTCGACGTACCCGTCGAGGTGGAACTCCTCGCCGTGGACGAACTCCTCGGCGACGTAGACCCGCCGCTTGGGCTCGGCGGCCAGGAGGTCACGCGCCGCGGCGTCCAGCGCCGCCGGCCCGTCGACGACCACGGTGCCGGTCGCCGACGCCTCGGCCAGGGGCTTGAGCACGAGCGGGTACCGCAGCGGCCCGGCGTCGGGCGCCGCGAGATCGAGGACGCGGTGCGCCGCGACCGGCACGCCC
>DATMVO010000306.1:0-4898 GCA_035563115.1 Solirubrobacteraceae bacterium | reverse complement strand
GTACCCGCCGAGCGCGGCGCCGACCGAGCGCGCCGGCCACAGGAGCGAGCGCGGCCGGTGCAGGTGCCGGCGCGCGAACGCCGCCACCAGCAGCAGCCCGAACCCGTACGCCACCGCCGTCGCGGCCGCCATCCCGGTGATCCCCCACAGCGCCGCGCACGGGACGCCGAGCGCGAAGACCGCGACCGTGCGCGCGACCGTCGTCCCCGTGAACGTCAACGGCCGGTCGAGCGCGAGCATCGCCTGCCCGAGCAGCGTCGCGGTGCAGTAGAAGACCGGGACGAGGAGCGTGAGCGTCAGCGCGTCCGCCGCCACGTCGAAGCCCGGGCCGTACACGCCCATCACCGCCTCCGACGCGCCGCCCGCGCACGCCGCCACGAGCAGCAGCCCCGTCCCGACGAGCCGCGAGGAGCCCAGCAGCGCCCGCGCGAAGCCGTCCACGTCGCCGCCGCGCCGCCGCTCCACCAGCGTCGGGAAGAGCATCTCCGCGACGCGGTAGGTCGGCTCGAGCAGCCGCTGCGAGAGCTGCCACGCGCGCGTCCATCCGCCGACCGTCGCGACCGGCGACGTGGCGCCGACGATCCACGTCCCCGCCTCCTGGCTCGCTCCGTCGGCGATGTGCGCGGGCATGACCTTCACGCCGAACCGGAGCATCTCCGGCAGCAGCCGCGCGCCGTCGCGCACCTCGCCGAGCCCCACCCGCCAGCGCATGAACCGCGGCAGGAGCACGGCCCGCAGCGCCAGCGCGCCGACGGTCGACGCGACGTGCGCGGCGACGAGCGCCCACACCGTCCCGTACGGGAAGCTCAGCGCCACCGCGACCGCGAGGAAGACGACCGCGGTCAGCAGCCGGATCCAGAAGAGCTGGCGCCCGGCCCGGAACGCGGCGAAGACCACGTCGACGTTCCAGCCCAGGTTCCCGAGCAGCGCGTACTCGGCGAGCAGCACGAGCGCCGGCCACACGAGGTCGGGCTGGTCGACCGGCCCGGTCAGCAGCGCCCATGCGACGGCGCCCGCCGCGACCGCGACGACCGTCGTCAGCGCCGTGGAGAACGCGACGACCACCGCCAGCAGCGCGGTGATCCGCGGCGCCCGGGCGGGCAGCACGGCGAGCTCGCGCACCAGCGCGGCCTGCTCCTGCACGGTCGAGAACGTGCCGCACAGCGCGACCGGCGCGTAGGCCAGGGCGTACGCGCCGACGACGTCGATCCCGTAGGCGCGGGCGATCGCGATGCCGCTCCCGATCCCGAGCACGGCCATGCTCGCGAACGAGAGCATCCCGAAGGAGAACCCCTCCTTGAACGACGCTCGTGCGCTCATGCGGAACCGTCCCGTCGCACATGGTCGATGTGGCGGAAAACGGTCAAGTGAGCTCCGGTGAGATCGACCCTAACCCAGCGCCGGAGCGGGGTGGAAAAGATTTCCCCCCGCCGCTTTCGGCCTGTGTACGGTCGCCTCGACGCACCCATCTGACCGGCCAAGACAACCGGAGCAAACGGATGCAACCTGATGGAACCCTCGATCTCGGACGTCGTGTCCGGGACCTCGTGCACCCCCTTCGCGAGCGCTGGCACATCGTCGTGCTGTGCGCGATCCTGACCTGCGCGGCGGCGCTCGGCTTCTCCCTGACCCAGGAGGAGCGGTACGCGTCGACCGCCAAGCTCCTGATCCAGGAGGACGGCTTCGACGCGTCCGTCGTCGGGCTGGACCGCGGGCAGCAGGTCGACCCCGAGCGCCAGACGGCGACCGACCTCGCGCTCTTCCGCCAGTACCCGCTCGCCGAGCGCGTCGTCGAGGAGACCGGCGCCGACCTCTCGCCCAAGGCGCTGCTCGACAGCACGTCGGTGGAGGCGGACGGCCCGTCGCGGGTCATCGAGGTCACGGTGACCGACGACGACCCGGAGACCGCCGCCGCGCTCGCGACGACCTACGCCCGCCAGTACGTCCGCTTCCGCGCCGCCAACGCGCGGCAGCGCTACCGGCGTGCGCTCGGCGACATCGACGGCCGCCTGGAGGCGCTCGAGGACTCCGACGCCCGGCCCGCCGCCGTCCGCCAGCTGCGCGAGCAGCGCGATCAGGTCGCGCTCCTGGCCAGCCTGCAGAGCGGCGACGCCACGGTGATCGAGCCGGCCCGCGCCGACGACACCCCGGTCTCGCCGGACCTCGTCCGCAACGGGATCCTCGGCCTGCTCGTCGGCACCATCCTCGGCGCGATGCTCGCCAGCGCCCGCGAGCGGATCGACCCGCGGCTGCGCGAGGAGCGCCAGGTCACCGAGCTGCTGCCCGGCGTGCCGATCATCGCCGCGATCCCCAACTCGCCGGTCGACTACAGCGGCCGTCCCGTCGAGGCGGAGGGCTTCCGCGGGCTCCAGACCACGCTGTCGGTGCTCGATGCGGACCGCGCGATCCGCACCGTGCTCGTCACGAGCGCGACGGTCGCGGAGGGCAAGTCGACGACGAGCCTCAGCCTCGCGCTCGCGATGGTCGAGCGCGACGAGAGCGTGCTGCTGATGGAGGGCGACCTGCGCCGGCGCACGCTCTCCGCGCGGCTCGGCCTGGCCGAGCACGAGGGGCTCGCCGAGGTGCTCGCGGGCGAGACGACCGTCCACGACCAGCTCGTCGAGGTGTCGCTCGACCCACCGACCCGCGCCCGCGTGGGCGTCGGCGCGCGGACCGCGACCGCGCCGCTGTCGGGCGTCGTCCAGGTGCTCCCGGGCGGCCAGGCGTCGAGCAACCCGCACGCGCTGCTGTCGCCGATGCGCCTCCAGCGCGCGCTGCTCGAGGCGTCCGCGCTGGCCGACAAGGTCGTCGTCGACGGCACCCCGCTCGGGCTGGTCAAGGACATGCTGCCGGTGGCGACGCAGGCCGACGCCGTCGTGGTCGTCGCGCGGCTGCACCACACGCGCCGGCGCGAGCTCGAGCGGCTGCGCGACCTGCTGGCCAGCGCGCGCGTGCAGCCGTTCGGCCTCGTGCTGTTCGGCGTCGAGCCGGACGTCGCGTACGACGAGTACCTCGGCCGGCGGTAGGCGGCGCGCGATGGCGGCCACCGCGAACGGCGCACCCGTGCGGCCGCTGCGCGTCGCGATGGTCGGGCTGCGCGGGATCCCCGCGACGGACGGCGGCGTCGAGCGGGCCGTCGAGGCCCTCGCCGTCGAGCTCGCCGAGCGCGGCCACGAGATCACCGTGTACGCGCGGACGGCGTACGCGCTCACCGCGGCGCCCGAGTACAAGGGCGTGCGGCTGCGCTACCTGCCGCAGGTCAACACGAAGCACCTGGAGGCGGCGTCGCACACGCTGCTGGCGGTGCTCGACGCGCTGCGGTGCGAGGCGTTCGACCTCATCCACTTCCACGCGTGCGGGCCGGGGATGTTCTCGGTGCTGCCGCGGATGGCGGGCATGCCGGCGGTGGCGACCGTGCACGGCCTGGACTACCGGCGCGAGAAGTGGGGGCCGGTCGCGACCGGCGTGTTGAAGCTGGCGCTGCGGCTGACCACGGCCAACGCGGACCGCACGATCGTCGTCTCGCGGGCGCTGGAGCGCGAGCTGCGCGACACCTATGGCGCCGACCCGGTCTACAGCCCCAACGGCATCGACCCGACCGAGTTCGAGGAGACCGAGCCGGTCGCGGGCCTGGAGCCCGGGCGGTTCCTGCTCTTCCTCGGCCGGCTCGTGCCGGAGAAGGGGATCCACACGCTGATCGAGGCCTACCGCGGGCTGGACTGCGAGATGCCGCTGGTGATCGCGGGCGGCGGGACGCACACCGGCGACTACGTCCGGCGGCTGGAGGGGCTGGCGGCGGGCGACCGGCGGGTGCGGATGCTCGGCCCGGTCTACGGCGCGCAGAAGGCGTGGCTGCTCAACCACGCGCGGCTCGTCGGCCAGCCGTCGACGCTGGAGGGGCTGCCGATCGCGCTGCTGGAGGCGTCGGTCTGCCGCCGCCCGTGCGTGGTGAGCGACCTGCCCGAGCACCTGGAGGTCGTCGGCGCCGGCCACGCGCTCACGTTCCCCGCGGGCGACGCGCTCGCGCTGCGTGACGCGCTCCGGCGCGGGCTGGACGACGGGGACGGCGTCGCACTCGGCGAGGCGCTGCGCACGCGGGTGCTTGAGCGGTACCGGTGGGACGCCGTCGCGGACACGACCGAGCAGGTCTACGCGCAGATCCTCGACGAGCGCCGGGCCGCGGCCGGCCGGGCGGGGCGGACCCGCCACGCGAGCCTCGCCTGATGCGGATCCTCGTCGTCAGCCACACGCTGCCGCTGCCGCCGATGGACGGGCTGCGCGTGCAGGTGATCGCGCTCGTGCGCGAGCTGGCCCGCCGCCACGATGTCTGCGTCGTCGGCTTCCGCTGGCCCGACCAGGCGGGCGCGCCGCCGCCCGGCGTCGAGCTGGTGGAGATCCCGGCGCCGCCGCGCGAGCCGTTCTTCTCCCGCGCGCGCGGGCGCGCGAGAGCGACGGTCACCCTCCGCCCGCGCGAGGTGCTCATGCTGGAGGGGCGGCTGCGGGCCGCGACGGCGCGGGCGCTCGTGACGCACGGCCCGTTCGACGTGCTCCACGTGACGCCCTCGATCCTCGCCGGTGTCGCCGATGCCGCGCCAGCACTGCCGAAGGTGCTCGCCGCCGTCGACCACTGGCCGCAGGTGATGCACGACGACGCGCGCGGCGCGGGGCCGCTCGCGCGGGCGCGTGCGGCGGTGGAGGTGCGGGCGATCGGTCGCCACGAGCGGCGGACGTTCCCTGCCTATTCGCGCGTCGTCTACGTCAGCCCCGCCGACGCGGCCGCCGGCGCCGCCGCGATCCCCGCCGTCCGCACCGCGGTGATCCCGAACGGCGTCGACGTCGAGCGGTTCCACCCGCCCGGCGCCGACCGCCCGCGCGACCGCGCGACGGTGACGTTCACC
>DATMVO010000305.1:0-3881 GCA_035563115.1 Solirubrobacteraceae bacterium | reverse complement strand
TCGTCCGCGCTCGCGGGGGACGGCTGCTCGGGCTGCGGCGCCTGGCCGGTCTGCTCCTCGGCCGTGGGGCCGGGCTGCTGCTGCTCCTCGGGCTGCGCGGGAGCCTGCGGCTGCGCCGGCTCAGGGAGGCCGGGATCGACCTGCACCGGCGGCGCGCTGGGCTCCGGCGTGACCTCCGTGATGGAGACGATGCCGACGTTGACGCCGGGGATCGAGGACGGCGTCACGCCAGGTGGGAGATCCAGGGCGACCGTGATGGTCGCCCCGGTGACGAGCTTGACCTGGAAGGTGCGCGGCACGGCGGCGGCGTCGTGGGTGACGCCGCTCAGCGCGACCGTCGCGAGTCCCGCGGTGGTGAGCGCGACGGCGAGCCTGCGCGAGTGCATGGCGGAAGATGGTGCACCCCACGTTCGCGCGGTGCGCTGGTTCAACCTGAGGTCGAGGGTGAGAGCCGTCTGCGGGCGCGCCGAGCGGGGTACCGTCACACGGCGATGAGCGACGACGACATCAAGGGCCTCCGGCAGAAGCTCCAGTCCGGTGGCGAGGACGCGCTGGGCAAGCTCGCCGAGGAGCTGCTCTCCAGCCCGCTGGTCAGCACCACGATCTCCCGCGCGTTCGAGGCGCGGGAGAAGGCCGTCCAGGCCCAGGAGGTCGCGTTCAGCGCGCTCAACATCCCGTCCGCGGCGGACATCGAGCGGCTCACGCGCCGCGTGCGCTCGGTCTCGCAGCGGCTGGAGGGGATCGAGGACGGCGTCGACCGGCTCGACGAGCGCCTGGCGACCGTCCGCGGCGCGGCCGAGATCGACACGCGGCTCGGGGCGATCGAGGCGCAGCTCACCGCGCTGGCGCGCCAGCTCAGCGAGCTGCAGGCGTCGCTGCCGGGCTCCGAGGCGCCGGTGCCGCGCGAGCAGGAGCGGTTGAAGGTCTCCTAGCCCAGGGGGGGCGAGATCCGTCCGGCGGACGCCTACCGTCGGACATGATGGGATCAGCGCAGGACCACCTTCTCCGGCTCACCGGCAACCCCGAGGCGACGTTCCGCGAGCACCAGCTCGAGGCGATCACCGACCTCGTCGACGACCGCGCACGCGTGCTGTGCGTGCAGCGGACCGGGTGGGGCAAGAGCGCCGTGTACTTCGTGGCCACGGCGCTCCTGCGCGAGCGAGGCGCCGGGCCGACGCTCATCGTCTCGCCGCTGCTGGCGCTCATGCGCAACCAGCTCGAGGCGGCGTCGCGCCTTGGCCTGCGCGCCCACACGGTGAACTCGACGAACCGCGACGAGTGGTCGCGGGTGCAGGAGCTGCTGGCCGCCGACGCGGTCGACCTCCTCCTCGTCTCGCCGGAGCGGCTCAACAACCCGGCGTTCCGCGAGCGCTCGCTGCCGCTCTTCGCCGAGCGCGCGGGCCTCCTCGTGGTCGACGAGGCGCACTGCGTGAGCGACTGGGGCCACGACTTCCGTCCGGACTACCGGCGGATCGGTGAGCTGTTGGAGCTGCTGCCCGACGGCGTCGGCGTCCTCGGCACCACCGCGACGGCCAACGACCGCGTGGTGGAGGACGTCACCGAGCAGCTGGCGGGCGGCCGCAAGGAGGAGCTGCGCGTCTACCGCGGGCCGCTGGCGCGCACGTCGCTGCGGCTCGAGGTCGTGGAGATGCCGCACCCCGCGCACCGGCTCGCGTGGCTGGTCGAGCGGCTGCCGCAGATGCAGGGCTCGGGCATCGTCTACACGCTCACCAAGCGCGACGCCGAGGCCGTCGCCCAGTTCCTCACGCAGCACGGCGTCACCGCCGAGGCCTACAGCGGCGACCGCGCGACCGACGACCGGATCGGCGTCGAGGCGCGGCTGCTCAACAACGAGCTGAAGGCCGTCGTGGCCACGAGTGCGCTGGGGATGGGCTACGACAAGCCCGATCTCGGGTTCGTCGTCCACTTCCAGGCGCCCGGCTCCGTCGTGGCGTACTACCAGCAGGTCGGCCGTGCGGGCCGCGGCGTCGACCACGCGGACGTCGTGCTGCTCCGCGGCGCTGAGGACAAGCGGATCCAGGACTTCTTCATCGAGCAGGCGTTCCCCCGGCGCGACCACGTCGACCGGGTGATGGAGCTGCTCGAGGGCGCCGGGCCGGAGGGTCTGACGACCCGCGAGATCTCGTCCGGCGTCAACCTCGGCCTCGCGCGGCTGGAGGGGATGCTCAAGGTGCTCGACGTCGAAGGCGCCGTCGGCCGCAACGGCACGCGCTGGGCCGCGCGGGCCGGCTCGGACTGGCACTACGACGCGGCGCGGTACGAGGGCGTCACCGAGCTGCGGCGGGCCGAGCAGGCGGCGATGGCGCGGTTCGGCGCCGACGGGCGCTGCCTGATGCGGACGCTGCAGGAGGAGCTGGACGACCCGGCGCCGTCGGACTGCGGGCGCTGCTCGGTCTGCGCGGGGCAGCGGTGGGCGCAGCCCGAGCCGGCGGCCGAGCTGGTCCGCGCCGCGCAGATGCACCTGCGCTCCCAGCCGCTCACCTTCGAGCAGAAGCGGATGGCGCCCGACGCCGAGGGCGCGATGCGGAAGATCCCGGAGGCCGTGCGGGTGGAGGAGGGGCGCGCGCTGGCCCGCTTCGGCGACGCCGGCTGGTCGGGCGAGGCGGAGGCCGGCCTGACCGCCGGGCGCGTGAGCGACGAGGTCGTCGACGCCGCCGCCGCGGTCGTGCGCCAGTGGGGCGTGCCGGTGCAGTGGGTCTGCGGCGTGCCGTCCCGCCGCGGCGCCGCGTCCGGCGACGGTTCGGACGTCGTCTCCGAGCTCGCCGAGCGCCTCGCCGCCGCCCTCGAGCTCCCCTACGTCCCCGCCCTCGCCCGCGCCGCCGAACGCCCGCCGCAGGCTGAGATGAACAACGCGGCCACCCAGGCGGCCAACGTTCGCGGCGCCTTCACCGTCGTCGCCCAGCCCCCGGCCTCCCCGGGCCTCCTCGTCGACGACCGCCGCCACTCCGGCTGGACCCTCGCCATGACCGGCGGCCAGCTGCGCCAGAAGGGCGCGGGCCCCATCCACCCGTTCGCCCTCATCTCCGCCTTCTGAGGCGGAGGTCATGCGCCTTTGGGTTCCCTGCGAACCCAAAGGCGCGCCACCCCTCAGGTGAGCGCGGCGAAGCCGGCGTGGCCAACGCGCACGGCGATCGCCTTCGCCTCGTCCTCGCCGAGGACGGCGTCGCCCGGGACGACGCCGAGGACGACCGCCACCGCGACGCCGTGGGCGGCGCCGGCGGCGAGGACGGCGGCGGAGGAGAGGTCGGTGGCGAGCGCGCCGTCCGCGCCGCCGTGGTCGTAGACGTCGCGGGAGACGACGAGGCCGGCCGCGTCGCCGCTCAGACGGGCGTGGAGCGTGGCGTCGGGCGTGAACCGCGGCCCGCCGCCCAGCGCCGCGCTCGTCCCGTCCTCGCCCCGCACCTCGTCCGCGACCACGACCGAGCCCACCGGCAACGTCGTCGAGCGCCCCGTCCCGACCCGCACCGCCCGGGTCACGCCCAGCGCCGCCAGCTCGGACAGGATCAGCGCCGCGGACGGCCCGCCGATCCCGGTGGACTGGATCGTGAGCAGCTCCCCGTCCGCCTTCGAGGGGCCCGTGTAGCCCCACAGCCCGCGGTGGTGGTTGAACATCTTCGGGCCGTCGAGGAGCTCCTGGGCGAGGAGCATCGCGCGGCCGGGATCGCCGGGGAGCAGGACGCGCTCGGCCAGGTCGTTGGTCGGGTGGAGGTGGATCGGGGTGCGCGGCACGGCGCGAGAACTTAGAGTCCTCGGGCCATGGCCAAGAAGCAGGACAAGGGCACGTCGCGCAGCGACGCCGTCCGCAGCGCAGTCGACCAGGCGTTCGCGCAGGGCGCCGCCCAGGGCGCGGCGGCGGCCGC
>DATMVO010000304.1:0-8590 GCA_035563115.1 Solirubrobacteraceae bacterium | reverse complement strand
AGCGACGCGACGGGCTCAGCCGCGCGCGCGGGCACCGCCGGGCAGCCGGTCGACCATCCGGCCGAGGCGCTCGACGGCGCCCTCCAGCGGCTCGGCCATCGAGACCGCGCGCTCGACCGTCGGCAGCGCGGTCGTCAGCTCCTTGCCGGTCTGCGCCACCTCGCGCCCCGCGGCCTCCACCAGCCGGCCCTGCTCGAGGATCGACTCGGCGAGCCGGTCGAAGTTCTCCACGCGCGAGTTGACCCGCTCGCCCAGCCCCGCCAGCCGCTCGCCCAGCCCGGTGAGCCGCTCACCCAGCGCGAGGATCGCGTCGGCGCGCGCGTCCAGGCCGTCGCCGAGCTCCGCGATCCGCTCGCCGGTGCCACGGATCTGCTCGCCCAGGACGAGCCCGTCGAGCACCACGCGCTCGATCCGGTCGCCGAGCGCGACCAGCTCGGCGAAGCGCACGTCGAGGCGCTCCTCCACCTCGCTCAGCCGGGCGGCCGCGAGGGCGATGGTGTGCAGGTCGTCGAGGGCCCGCACCAGCAGGCGCGGGGGCAGCAGCAGCGCGTTCATCACCGCGCCGGAGCGTACCCGTCGGCGCTCCTATCCTCTTCCCCCATGTCCGCGACCGCAGGCGTCCCCGAATCGCTCCCGCAGCGCATCGCCGCGATCCGCACGCAGGTCGCGTCGCTGCACGACTTCATCGATCCCGACGGCCTCGAGCGCCGCGTCTCCGAGCTGGAGAACGAGATGCAGGCGCCCGGCTTCTGGGACGACCAGCAGACCGCCTCCGCCGCGAACGCCGAGTACGCGCGGCTGAAGAAGCGGCGGGACACCTACACCGGCATCCAGGCCGAGGTCGACGAGTTCGAGGGGCTGGTCGAACTGGTCGCCGAGGATCCCGACCTCGCGGCCGAGTTCGCCGACCGCATCGCAACGATCGAGGCGCAGCTCGGCGAGCTGGAGGAGCAGCGCCTGTTCGGGGGCCAGTACGACGCGGGCGACGCGCTCGTCACCGTCAACGCCGGCGCGGGCGGCACCGACGCGCAGGACTGGGCCGAGATGGTGCTCCGCATGGAGATGCGCTGGGCCGAGAAGCGCGGCTTCGCCGTCGACCTGCTCGAGGTGAGCGCGGGGGAGGAGGCCGGCATCAAGTCCGCCACCTTCCGCGCCGCGGGCGAGAACGCGTACGGGCTCTACTCCGCCGAGAAGGGCGTCCACCGCCTCGTGCGGCTCAGCCCGTTCGACGCCCAGCACCGCCGCCAGACGTCGTTCGCCGGCGTCGAGGTCGCGCCGGTGGTCGAGGAGGCCGGCGAGGTCGAGATCGACGACGACGACCTGCAGATCGACACGTACCGCGCGTCCGGCGCCGGCGGCCAGCACGTCAACAAGACCGACTCCGCCGTGCGCATCACGCACCGTCCGTCGGGCATCGTCGTGCAGTGCCAGAACGAGCGCTCGCAGTCGTCGAACAAGGCGACCGCGATGGCGATGCTCCGCGCCCGGCTGCTCGAGCTGGAGGAGCGCAAGCGGGCCGAGGAGCTCGCGCGCGAGAAGGGCGAGGCGATGGACGTCGGCTGGGGTTCGCAGATCCGCTCGTACGTCCTGCACCCGTACTCGATGGTCAAGGACCACCGGACCGACTTCGAGGTCGGCGACACGGGCCGCGTCCTGGATGGCGAGCTCGACGGCTTCGTCCGCGCGGAGCTGCACCGCCGCGCCGGCGCGGTCTAGGCGCCGTGTCGACGCACGGGCAGGGTCCCTCCGAGCAGCCGACCGCGCCGTACCTGGACGCGGTCACCGCCTACGGCTTCCGCGGCTCCGGCCGCTTCCACGTGCCCGGCCACAAGGGCGGCCCCGGCGCCGACCCCGGCCTCAGGCACGCGCTGGGCGAGCGGGCGCTGGCGGTCGACATCCCGCAGGACATCCACGGGGTCGACGTCGGCGAGAACAACCCGTTCCAGCGCGCCGAGCGGCTCGCGGCCGAGGCGTACGGCGCCGCGCGCACGTGGTTCCTGACCAACGGCGCGACGCAGGGCAACCACGCGCTGATGCTCGCGCTGGCGCCGCTGGGCGCGCGCATCGTCGCGCAGCGCAACTCGCACGCGTCGATCGTGGACGGGCTCGTGCTGAGCGGCGGGCTGCCGACGTTCGTCGCGCCGCAGTACGACGGCGAGATGGGGATGGCGCACGGCGTCGAACCGGCCGACCTGGAGGAGGCGCTCGCCCGCGCGCAGGCGGCCGGCGGGGAGCCGGTCACCGCCGCGTTCATCGTCTCGCCGACCTACTACGGCATGGTCGCCGACGTCGCTGGGTGCGCGGCCGTCGCCCACGCGGCGGGCGTCCCGCTCGTGGTCGACCAGTCGTGGGGGCCGCACTTCGGCTTCCACCCCGACGTGCCGGAGAGCGCGCTGCGCCTGGGCGCCGACGCGGTGCTCACCTCGACCCACAAGATGGTCGGGTCGCTCACGCAGTCCGCGATGCTCCACGTCGGCGACACCGGCCGGATCGACCCCGACGCGATCGCGCGCACGCTCCGCCTCCTGCGCTCCACCTCGCCGTCGTCGCTGCTCTTCGCGTCGCTCGACGCCGCGCGCCGCCAGCTCGCCGTGCACGGCGAGGCGCTCCTGCACGAGACGCTGCGGGCGATCCGCGCGGCGCGGGAGAAGATGGACTCCGTCCCGGGCGTCAACGTCCTCGGCCCCGACCTCGTCGGGCGGCCGGGCGTGGTGGACTGGGATCCGCTGCGGATCGTCCTCGACGTGCGCGGCACGGGCCGCACCGGCTACGAGGTCAGCGACGCGCTGCGCCAGTCCTACGACGTCCACACGGAGCTGGCGACCGTCGCGACCGTGGTCTTCCTCGTCGGCGTCGCCGAGCAGCCGATCGCGCTCGAGCGCGTGGCCGGGGACGTGGAGGAGGTCGTCAAGCGGATCGAGCAGCCGGGGACGACGAACGCGATCATCGCGCCGCCCGCGTCGCTCGAGCAGCAGATGGCGGTGCCGCCGCGCGACGCGTTCCTGGGGCGGACGGAGGTCGTCACCGTCGATGACGCGGTCGGCCGCATCTCGTCCGAGTCGATCGCCGGCTACCCGCCCGGCATCCCGGCGCTGCTGCCGGGCGAGCGGATCACCGCGGAGACCGTCGCGTACCTGCGCGAGATCGTCCGCGAGGGCGCGCGCCTGCACGGCGCGTCGGACCCGCAGTTCCGCACGATCAACGTGCTCGCGGGCTAGAGCGCGAAGCGGACCGTCGTGGCGGTGCGCTGGGCGTTGCCCGCGCCGTCGACGGCGGTGAGCGCGAGCGTGAAGCGGCCACGGGGGAGCCAGCGGAGATCGAGCGCGAAGCGCCCGTCCGCGCGGCGTGCCGCCCGCACCGTGCGGGTGGTCGTCATCGCGCAGCGCGTCCGCCGGCCGCGGCGGATGCAGGGGCGCGTGGAGACCGTCGTGAGTCGTCCGCGGAGCGTCGCGACGCCCGTGCCGGTGTCGCCGGCGTCGATGGTGAAGGTGCAGCCGCGGGTGCCGGTGCACCGACGCGCGACCTTGCCGATGTGGGGCGCGGAGGTGTCGGGCGGGGCCGCGGCGGCCAGAGGCTGCGGGGCGGGAGCGGGCGCGGGCTCGGGCGTGGGCTCGCTCGTCGCGGCGGGCTCCGGCTCGGCGGGATCCGGGTCCGGCTCGGGCTCGACGACCACCGGCTTGGGCGCGACCGCGGCGGTGGCGGCGGAGATGCCGGTCACGGAGCCGCCCGCGCCGCTGACCCGGCCGGTCACCCGGCAGTCGAAGGCGTGGCCGACGTCGGCGGCGGTCAGCGTGTACGGCCCCGCGCCGACGACCGTCCGCACGGTCGCGGGATCGCGCCGGAGCTCGTACGTGATGTCGGTCGGGTAGCCGTGGGCGTCGAAGGCGAACGTGCCCTGCGTGCAGGTCAGCGCCTGGCCCTCGACTGGCGTCCCAGAGACGGCCGGCGTGCCCGACGCCGGGCCGGGCTTGGGCCGCGGGTCGTTGGCGGGATCGCCGTCGAGCGCCCCGGAGAGCCAGTCGTGGATCGCCGGCGCCTGGACGCGGGTGTAGACGCCCGGCTCGCTCGCGTCGTCGCAGTCGGCGCTGCCCCACGAGACGATGCCGACGAGCGTCACGCCCACGGCCGACGTCCGGTCGGCGGGCTGCGTCACGAGCGGGCCGCCGGAGTCGCCGTCGCACGCGTCGACGACCGTCGGCGAGGCCTTCAGCGCGCACAGCATGTCGTCCGCGGAGAAGTCGGCGCCCCACGCCCCGGGGCAGGCGGTGTCGGAGACCGAGGGGATGTCCGCGTAGCGCAGCTGGCTCGGGTAGCTGTCGTTCTCGATCCGGCCCCAGCCGCTGACGGTGAGCGGGTCGCCGCCGGCCACGGCGCCGGCGGAGCGGACGGTCAGCCCCTCGACCGGCTTCGCGCCGGGCACCGGCGTCGCGAGCCTCAGGACGGCGGCGTCGTACCGCGTCTCCTCGTCCTCGACGTCCTCCAGCGGGTGCATCGCGATGCTCGCCACGGCGTGCCGGTGGGCGTCGTCGCGGGTCGTCGTCGAGAGCGCGCCGACGCCCGCGAGCACCTGCAGGTCCGCCGGCTGCGCGGAGACGACGCAGTGCGCGGCGGTCACCACGACGTCCGCCGCGACGAGGGTGCCGCCGCAGATCTGGTCGCTGTACGCGGTGTCGCCCGGGCGCGCGTCCGGCTGGAGCAGCGCGACCGTCCACGGGAACTGCCCCGCGGTGGCCGGCTGGCCGTTCTTGATCCGCTCCCGCGGCCGCTCGGCGGCAGCGGCGGAGGCGCTCAGCGTGACGGCGAGGGCCAGCGCAAGCGCGATCGCGGGGCGGAGAGCACGGGCCACGAGCACGGGAACACCGTAGGCCGCGCGGCGATGCGATGCCAACCCCGTGGCCCTAAGGTGGGCGCGATGACCGACCTTGCCGCCGCCTTCCGCGACGTCGTCGAGCGCGCCCTGGCCGAGGACGTCGGCGACGGGGA
Organism: Solirubrobacteraceae bacterium; assembly: GCA_035563115.1. Lineage (GTDB taxonomy): Bacteria > Actinomycetota > Thermoleophilia > Solirubrobacterales > Solirubrobacteraceae > CADCVT01. The sequence continues at coordinate 3,607 of DATMVO010000304.1, read as the reverse complement.
CGCGACCACGCTCGCGACGGTCCCCGCCGATCGCCGCGCCCGCGCGCGGATCACCCAGAAGGCGCCGGGCGTCGTGTTCGGCCTCGACGGGGCCGAGCTGGCGTTTCGCACGCTCGACCCCGACGTGCGGCTCTCCCGTGAGGTCGACGAGGGCGTCTGGCGCGAGGACGGCGGGCCGGTGCTCTCCATCGAGGGCTCCGCCCGCGCGATCCTCACCGCCGAGCGCACCGCGCTCAACGTCCTCGGCCGGCTCTCCGGCGTCGCGACCGCCACGGCGACCGCCGTCCGCGAGACGGAGGGCACCGACACGAAGATCCTCGACACGCGCAAGACCACGCCCGGGCTGCGGACGCTGGAGAAGGCGGCGGTCAAGGCAGGCGGCGGGACGAACCACCGGGTCGGCCTCTTCGACGCGATCCTCATCAAGGAGAACCACATCGCGGCCGCGGGCGGGATCACCGCGGCGGTCGAGGCCGCGAAGGCGCAGCGGCCGGACCTGCTGATCGAGGTCGAGTGCGAGACGCGCGCCGAGATCGACGAGGCGCTCGCCGCCGGCGCGCCGCGGCTCCTGCTCGACAACATGACGCCCGAGGAGCTGAAGGTCGAGGTCGAGCACGTCGCCGGCCGGGCCGAGCTGGAGGCCAGCGGCGGGATCACGCTCCAGACGCTCGCCGCCTACGCGCGCACGGGCGTGGACTTCATCTCGCTCGGCGCCCTCACGCACTCGGCGCCGACGCTCGACCTCTCGCTCCTCGTGGAGCCCTGAACGCGGCGAGCGGCCGCGACACGACGAGCTCCCGCGTGACGAACTCGAACTCCTCGGCCGGCCGGCCGCCGGTGGAGCGGCGCTCGCCGGTGGGCTCGATGAGCTGGTCGCGCTCCAGCACGCGCCGCAGGTTCGTCGCATCGACGGGGTAGCCGAGCACCGCCTCGTAGACGCCCGCCAGCTCGCGCACGGTGAAGCGGTGCGGCGTCAGCGCGAACGCGACGTTGGAGTAGGAGAGCTTGCCGCGCAGGCGGTCGTGGGCACGCGCGACGGCGTCGGCGTGGCCGAACGCGATCGACGGCAGCCCGTCGACCGGGTGCCAGGACGTGTCGGGCGGGAGCTCGGGCTCGGTCCCTGCCGCGATCAGCGCCAGGTGCGTGATGTCGAGCAGCCACAGCTCCGGGTGCGTGTCCGCCTGCGAGGTCGTGTCGAGCTGCTCGACGTGTCCGACCGCGCTGACGCCGACCTTCTCCAGCAGGTGCCGGCGCATCGCGCCGTCGAGCGACTCGCCGTCGCGCACGAAGCCGCCGGGGAGCGACCAGCAGTCGGCCTCCGGCCCCTTCGCCCGCCGCCACAGCAGCGTCTCCAGCCGCGGGCCGTCGAGCGTCGCGGCAGCGCGCAGCACGACGGCGTTCACGACAGGGGCGGCCAGTTTGCGATTCATGGTCGAAAACCCATGCTAGCCTGTGCGCCATGGCTGGCACGATCGCCCCGTTGGAGCTCGTCGACATCCCCGCGCTGCAGGCCGAGATCCGCGCCCTCGCCGAGGAGCGCGACGCGGTCATCCTCGCGCACAACTACCAGGTGCCCGAGGTGCAGGACGTCGCCCACTACGTCGGCGACTCGCTCGGCCTGAGCCAGATGGCGGCGAAGGCGGACGCGTCGACGATCGTCTTCTGCGGCGTGCACTTCATGGCCGAGTCGGCGTCGATCCTGTCGCCCGACAAGACCGTCCTGATCCCGGACCCCGACGCCGGCTGCTCGCTGGCCGACTCGATCACGCCCGAGCAGCTCAGCGCCTGGCAGGCGCGGATGCCGGAGAACGCGGTCACGGTCATGTACGTCAACACGACCGCCGAGGTCAAGGCGCTGACCGACTACTGCGTCACCTCGTCCAACGCGGTCAACGTCGTGCGGCACATCCTGGACACGCATGGGCCGGACACGCCGATCCTCTTCGGGCCGGACATGTTCCTCGGCGCGTACGTGGAGAAGGAGATCGGCCGCAAGATGCACGTGTGGGACGGAGAGTGCCACGTCCACGCCGGCATCCGCCCCTCCGACATCGCCGCCACGCGCGACGCGCACCCGGGCGCCGACTTCCTCATCCACCCCGAGTGCGGCTGCTCGACGTCGGTCATGGAGTACGTGGCCGCGGGCGACGTGCAGTCCGAGGGCGTCCACATGCTCTCGACGGGCGGGATGCTCGACTACGCCAAGCAGGCGGAGCCCGGCTCGACGGTGATCATGGCGACCGAGATCGGCATGCTGCACCCGCTTCAGATGGCCGCGCCGCAGGTCGACTTCGTCGCCGCCAACGAGCGCGCGTCGTGCAAGTACATGAAGATGATCTCGCTGCCGAAGCTGCGCGACGCGCTGCGGAACATGGAGCACGAGGTCAAGGTCCCCGAGGCCATCGCCGAGCGGGCGCGCGTCCCGATCGAGCGGATGGTCGCGATCAACGCCTAGGCCGGCGCGGGCACGAGGTCGAGGCCGCGCTCGGCGGCCTCGCGCACTCGGGGGAGCGTCTCGACCTTGCGGCCGAACTCGGCCTCCGTGTAGCAGTGGACGTCGGCGGGCGCGCCCATCTCGGACGCGTCCCACAGCGAGCCCGCCTGGTAGACGCGCTCGAGCCACGGCATCCCGCCGAACCCGTCGGAGACGAGCACCATCACGAACTCCGGGCCGCGCTCGCGCTGGGGCGGCGCGCCCTTGGCGTCGGCCACCCGGGCACCGCCGAGCAGCGCGCGCTCGATCGGCCACCGGTCGCCCACGCGCTGCAGGTAGTGCTGCAGCTCGACCTCGTTCAACCCGTCCACCAGGGCGAATGATGCCTGGTCGTGCGGTCGTCGCACAAGGTCCGCGCGTGTGACGTCGCTCCGGCGGGAGGGTCACCTCGCGCCGGCCAGGGCGCGCCAGTACGCCAGCCACGTGTGCTGGTGGACGATCCCGGCCTCCAGCGCGAGCCGCGGCCCTTGCGGCATCGTCGCGCCGAACGCGGCCATCGTCGCCTCGTACTGGGCGAGCTTGCGCTCGTGGCGCTCGACCTCGGCCGGGGCGAGCTGCGCGGGGTCGGCGCCGAAGAAGAGCTTGAGCAGGCCGGGGTCGCGGGTCTCGCCGGTCCCCTCGGGCGGGGCGTGAAGCCAGGCGTCGAGTGCCTCGCGGCCGGCGTCGGTGATGCGGTACGTGCGGCGCCGGCGGCCCGCGTCCTCGCGCTCCTCGGTCAGCATCCCGGCCGCGGCGAGCTTCTCCGGCTCGGTGTAGAGCTGGGCGTGCTGGACGGTCCACAGGTTGCCGACGCTCTCGGCCGCGGCGGCCTTCAGCGCGTACGGCGTCGCCTCGCCGAGGTGGCGGACGAGGCCGAGGATGATGTAGCTGACGGGGGTGAGGCGCATGACGAAAGACACTTGACCGTCCAGAGTGGACGGTCTACCGTGGAGTCTATGCACGGGAGCTGCTCACGATCCCACCACCGTCCGCGCGTCGAGCGTCCGAGCTCCGCGCCCGAGCCGCTCGTCCCCGCCGACGACGTGCGCGCCTCCGACGCCGAGCGCGAGCGGATCGTCCTCCACCTGCGCGACCACGCGGGGGAGGGCCGGCTGACGGTCGAGGAGCTCGACG
>DATMVO010000303.1:0-2805 GCA_035563115.1 Solirubrobacteraceae bacterium | reverse complement strand
CGTCGCGGCGCGGAGCGCGGTCTGCGCGAGGAGCGGGACGTCGGGGTCCGGGCCGCGGACGATCGCCACGACGTCGGGGCGGACGCGGCCGTTCGTGCCGACGTTGGTCAGGCCGACGCCGTCGACGCCGAGCGCGCGCCGCGCGAGGTCCACCAGGTTGGCTGCGGCGGGGTCGTCCATGGTCCCGGCGGTCCCCCTACCCGCCGGGAGGCATACGCCGGTAACGGCCGGTTGGCGTGTCAGGCCACCTGCGAGCCTGACGGGAGGTTCACGCGTGTGTCTGAGCGGTGCGGCGCCAGGATGGGACGGGCTAGTCCCACTCCGGGGTGTCGCGGTGCTTCCAGTAGCCCTGGAGCGCGACGTCCCTCGACGGGAGCCCGCGCTCGCCGGTGAGGTGGCGGCGCGCGTCGCGCATCACGAGCGCCTCGCCGCCGCCCCAGACGCGGCCCTGGCCGTTTGGGAGGTCGAGGGCCCTGAGCGCGTCGATGATCGCGGTCGACTTGCCGGGCGGTGCGTCGCCGCGGTGGACGTAGCGCAGGTCGAGGTCGCAGCGGGCGGTCTGCGGGTGCTGCTCCTCCTGCGGGCCGGCGACCTCGACGATGGCGATGACCTTGTGCTGCTCGGGCAGGTGCTCGGCGATGGCGAGGACGCCCGGGAGGCCGGTCTCGTCGGCGATGAGCAGCGACCACTGCGCGTCGTGGTCGCGGTCGGCGGTCCAGTGCAGGCGCGGGCCGGCGAACCCGACCTCGTCGCCGATGGAGACCTCCTCGGCCCACTTGGCCGCCGGGCCGAGCTTGCCGTGGAGGAAGAAGTCGATGTCGATCTCGGCCGCGTCGGCACGGCAGCGGCGGACGGTGTAGTTGCGAGCGTGCTGGCGCTCGCCGGCGCCGTTGGCGAAGCGCCAGCCGACCTCGGGGAGGACGAGCTCCTCGCCGGGTGCCGGCCACAGCAGCGTCACGACCTCGCCGGGCTGCTCGACGGGGAACCCGCTGAGGCTCTCGGCGTGGAGCGTGAGGCACGCCATCTGCGGCGTGACGGTCGTGATCTTCGTCACCCGTGCGACGCCGGTGCTCAGCGGGAACGGGCGCCGAAGCGCGGGGACGACGTACTTCTCCTCGACGGCGCTCATGCTTAGGGCACCCTAACAGGATCGACGGAGCACGAGTCCTTCGCCGGGTGCGAGCGTGATCGTGTCTCCAACCGGTCCGACCTCTCGCTTCGGATCGGAGGACAGCGCGACCTCGCCGCCGCCCGGGAGCGTCGCGGGCCGCGACTCCGCCGCGAAGTTCACCAGCGCGATGAAGGCGTCGCCACGGGTCCAGGCGAGGACGTCGGGGCCGGCGTCGTAGGTGCGCTGCGCGCCGTCCTGGAGGGCGGGCTCGGCGGCGCGGAGCCGCGCGAGCGCGCGGGTGAGGTGGAGGGTCGACGCGGGGTCGGCCTCCTGCGCCGCGACGTTCAGCCGCTCCGCCTCCGCCGTGATCGGCAGCCACGGCTCGCCCGTCGTGAACCCCGCGCCCGGCCCGGCGTCCGACGGCGGCGCCCACGGGATCGGCGCGCGCTCGGGGTCGCGGCCGTCGACATCGACGATCCGGTCGTCCGGGATCTCCGCGTCCGGCAGCCCGAGCTCCTCGCCCTGGAAGACGAACGGCGTCCCGCGCAGCGCGTAGAGCATGAGCAGCACCGCGCGCGCCCGCGCCTCCCCCAGCCCGGTCCCCTCGTCGAACCGCGACGCGACGCGCGGGTGGTCGTGGTTCGAGAGGAACCAGGCCGGCCACGCAGCCTCGCTCGACAGCTCGTCCCACCGGTCGATCGACGCGCGGAACGCCGCCGCGTCCCAGTCCAGCTGCAGGAAGACGAAGTTATGGGCGAGGTGGAGCTCGTCGCCGCCGTTGACGTACGCGACGACCCGCTCGAGGTCGAGGAGGTAGACCTCGCCGACGAGGATCCGCTCCCCCTCGTACGCGTCCGCCACCGCGCGCAGGCGGCGCAGGCGCTCGTGGATCGTGGGCTGCCAGTCCTCGCTGCGGGCCGGTTCTCCCGGCACGTCGTCGCGCATCGCCGGGTCCTTGGCGATCTTCTGCGTCACGTCGATGCGGAAGCCGTCCACGCCGCGGTCGAGCCAGAAGCGCAGCACGTCGTGGATCGCCGCCTCGACCTCGGGGTTGTCCCAGTTCAGGTCCGGCTGCTCGGGGAGGAAGGAGTGGAGCCACCACTGCTCGGTCGCCTCGTTGTAGGACCACGCGCGCTCGACCGCCGGGAAGGCCGAACGCCAGCCGTTCGGCGGCTCCGTCCCGCCCTCCCGCCCGTCGCGCCAGACGTACCAGTCGCGCTTGGGGTTGCCGCGCGACGCGCGCGACTCGACGAACCACGGGTGCTGGTCCGAGCTGTGGTTGGGGACGACGTCGACGATCACGCGGATCCCCCGCGCGTGGGCTTCGGCGACCAGCGCGTCGAAGTCGGCGAGCGTCCCGAAGACCGGGTCGACGTCGGTGTAGTCGGCGACGTCGTAGCCGAAGTCCTTCATCGGCGAGCGGTAGAACGGCGACAGCCAGACCGCCTCGACGCCGAGCGCCTCCAGGTGATCGAGGTGCGCGGCGATCCCGCGTAGGTCGCCGATCCCGTCGCCATCGGCGTCGGCGAAGGAGCGAGGGTAGATCTGGTAGATCGCGCCGCGGCGCCACCAGGGCAGGGCCATCCGCCCGCCCTACCCGCTGCGCGGCTCCCTCCACATCGGCCACAGCGGCGGCCCGCCGCCGGGCAGCTCGAGCGCGGCGCGGGCGACGAACCCGTGCCGGGCGTACCAGC
>DATMVO010000302.1:0-5517 GCA_035563115.1 Solirubrobacteraceae bacterium | reverse complement strand
GGATGTTCGGCGGCGACTCGCAGTCGCTGGCGGAGGCGGTCGCGTATGCGAAGGCGCACGGGGGTGGGACGGTCGCGGCGTCGAGCCAGTCGGGCGCGTCGCGGCAGCTGATCGAGGGCGACGTGGACGTCGCGGCGATCGGCGGGTTCTCCGGGCGGGAGAGCCAGGTGACGATGGGGTGGCTGGCCGACCGGGTGGCCGCCGGCGAGCTGCGCTGGTTCGTCACCGACGGCGCCGGCGGCGGGATGATGCGCGACAGCCGCGTGGGGGCGACCGACGTGCTCACGACCGTCGCGAACGTCTGCACGCCGGTGACGACGTCGAGCGGCTCGAGCGCGAGCCTGTACGACTGCGCCGGCCAGGCCGACGCGCTCCGCGCCGCGGGCTGAAGGCCGGGAAGAACGTCACACGCGCCGTCCGACCCGGGGCGGCGCGTGACGTTCTTCCCGCCCAGCGGGCACAACGTCACTTCGGCCGCGCCGCATGGCAGGGCGGGTGACGTTCTTCCCGTCGCCAACGCCCACTTCGTCACTTCGGTCGGCCGCGCAGCGAGCGAACGTGACGAAGTGGGCGCTGGACGCCCGTTTCGTCACTTCGGGCTCCCGCCGGCGCGGCGGAGTGACGAAGTGGGTCGCTCCGCGCCGCCCGTGCGGCATGCTCCACGAGCAGATGCCCGCCGCCGCCGACGACCCGCAGACGATCACGCTCCTCGACGGCACCGAGATCGGCGTCCGGCCGATCCGGCCGCAGGACCGGGACGAGCTGAAGCGTGGGATGGAGCGGCTGGGAACGGAGTCGCGGTACCGCCGGTTCCTCGCGCCCGTCGGCCGGCTCACCGGGGCGCAGCTCACGTACCTCACCGACGTCGACCACCACGACCACGAGGCGCTCGTCGGCATCGACACGCGCACGGGGGACGGGATCGGCGTCGCGCGGTTCGTCCGGCTCACGAGCGAGGGCGACCCGCAGGCCGCCGAGTTCGCGGTCACCGTCGCGGACGACTGGCAGGGCCGGGGCGTCGGGACGGTGCTCCTCAACCTCCTCTCCGATCGCGCGCGCGAGGAGGGGGTCGAGCGGTTCCGCGGGACGATGCTCGCGACGAACCGGCCGATCCAGGATCTCGTCGGCCTCCTCGGCGAGCCGCACGTCGTCGCGCGCGAGCCGGGCACGATCGAGATCGAGGTCGAGCTCCCGCCGCACGGCGCCGGCGCCCGCCTGCAGGACATGCTCCGCGCCGCCGCCCGTGGCGACGCCGCGCTCTCGCCCCGCGCCACGGCGGCGCGCGAGCCCGACTGAGCGTCGCCCTCGCCGGCCGCTTTCCTGCCTCGCCGAGCCCCCTCTTCTTGGGCGTGCGGGGAGAAGGAACGGGCTCGGCCCACGTCGAAGATCGGTCCGCCCATGAAGCGCACCGCCACGACGACCGCACCCATGCCCCTCGACGCCGGCCCCCAGGCCCTGTCGGAGTACATCCAGGCCCGATTCGACGACTTCTCGCGCTCCCAGAAGGACGTGGCGCAGTACATCGTCGACCACCTCGACGAGGTGGCCTTCCAGACGGCCGAGGAGCTGGCACGCCGCGCGAACACGTCGAGCTCGACGGTCGTCCGCTTCTCGCAGGCCCTCGGGTTCGAGGGGTACCCGGAGCTCCAGGGCGCCGCCCGCGACGAGTACCGCCGCCGCGTCGGCACGCCGAGCGGCCAGGAGTCCGCGCCGCTGTTCGCGCTGGACCAGTCGCCGTTCGAGACCGCGCTCGCGGCCGACCACAGCAACGTGGAGGAGACGGCCCGCAAGACGTCGCGCTCCCAGGTCGAGTCGGCCATCGAGGCGATCGCGACGTCCGACCGCGTCCTCATCGTCGGCACGGACCAGATGGCGTTCTTCGCGTCCTACCTGCGCCACCTGCTGATGCTGCTCGACCTCCGCGCCGAGGTTGCCGCGTCGCCGTCGCAGGAGGCGCTCGGTCGTCTCTCCCGCATCGACGAGCGCACGCTGGTGATCGGCCTCTCAGCTGGTCGTCCCCATCCGCTCGTCACCCGCGCGATGAAGCTCGCGCGTCACCGCAAGGCGCAGACCGTCGCGATCACCGACGCGACGCTCTCCGAGGTGGCCAAGCTTGCGCAGATCCGCCTGTACTACTCGTCCAACTCGCCGGCCTACGCGCGCTCGCACACCGCGCTGCTGAGCATGATCCAGGCCCTTGCCTTCGGGGTCTACGCGCGCGACGAGGGTCAGTACGCCGAGCGGATCAAGGCGTTCCGCCTGAAGTAGCCGGGTTCTACACTCGGGGGGCTATGCGCGACGAGTCCACGTTCCGAGTCAAGACCGGCCTGGCCGAGATGCTGAAGGGCGGCGTCATCATGGACGTCGTCACGCCGGCCGAGGCGGAGATCGCCGAGAAGGCGGGCGCCGCCGCCGTCATGGCGCTGGAGCGTGTCCCGTCGGACATCCGCCGCGACGGTGGCGTCGCGCGGATGTCGGACCCGCAGATGATCAAGGGCATCCAGGAGGCCGTCTCCATCCCCGTGATGGCGAAGGCCCGGATCGGCCACTTCGTCGAGGCGCAGGTGCTGGAGGCGCTCGAGGTCGACTACATCGACGAGTCCGAGGTCCTGACGCCCGCCGACGAGGCGCACCACATCGACAAGTGGGCGTTCAAGGTCCCGTTCGTCTGCGGCGCGACCAACCTGGGCGAGGCGCTGCGCCGCATCGGCGAGGGCGCGGCGATGATCCGCTCGAAGGGCGAGGCCGGCACCGGCGACATCGTCGAGGCCGTGCGCCACATGCGCTCGATCAAGGGCGAGATCCGCCGCCTCACGATGCTCGACGAGGCCGAGCTCTTCGTCGCCGCGAAGGAGCTGCAGGCGCCGCTCGACATCGTCCGCGGCGTGGCCGAGGCCGGCAAGCTGCCGGTCCCGCTGTTCTCCGCGGGCGGCATCGCGACGCCGGCCGACGCCGCGCTGATGATGCAGCTGGGCGCCGAGTCGGTCTTCGTCGGCTCCGGCATCTTCAAGTCCGAGGATCCCGAGCTGCGCGCTCGCGCGATCGTCGAGGCGACGACCCACTTCGAGGACCCGGCCCGCATCGCCGCGGCGTCCGAGGGTCTCGGCAAGACGATGGACTCGCTCGAGGCGCGCAAGCTCGAGAGCGACCAGGTCTTCGCCGGGCGCGGTTGGTAGACCGCGCTCCTCTCGTCGGCGTTCTCGCGCTGCAGGGCGGCTTCGCCCTGCACGCGCGGATGCTGCGTGAGCTGGGGGCGGAGGTGCGGGAGGTCCGCACGGTCGCGGACCTGACCGGCCTGGACGGGCTCGTCATGCCCGGTGGCGAGTCCACGACGATGACGCTGGGGATCGAGCGCGAGGGCCTGAAGGAGCCTCTGCGCGAGTTCGCCGCGTCGGGCGCGCCCGTGTTCGGGACGTGCGCGGGGCTCATCATGCTCGACCGCACGCACCTGGGGCTGCTGGACGTCGACGCGCGGCGGAACGCCTTCGGGCGGCAGGTCCACTCGTTCGAGACCGACCTCTCCATCGAGGGGGAGGACGTCCACGCGATCTTCATCCGCGCGCCGTGGATCGCGTCGTGGAGCGACGACGTCGAGGTCCTCGCGGAGGTCGACGGGCACCCGGTCGCGGTGCGGCAGGGGAACCTGATGGCGATCTCGTTCCACCCCGAGCTGTGCGACGAGAACGCGCTGCACGCGAAGTTCCTCGAGTCGGTGCGGGCGCGGATCGCGTCCGGCGACGCGGCTTCCTAGCGGGCGATTCGAGGGCGGGCGCGGCGTTGTCGCCGCGGCTTGGACGGGCGAGACCGGTCGGGGGCTGTGGTGACCGGCCTCGCTTGCGCCCAGCGGTTCGTACTGACCGGGAGGACATCCTCAGTCAGGTGGGATTCTGCCCAGCGCTCGGGGTTCCGGTGCGTCGTGGTGTTCGATTGCATCGCTTCTGGCGCCTCAAGCGCTGCGAAGGTTGATGCACGGAAGATTTCACCGTTGGCGCCGGCCGACGGTGTCCCCATCTCGTGTCGAGTTCGGGCCCTCATTGGGGCCACAACGCGACGCGGGATGCTTGGCGCTACTCGCCGCCGGACGGGGCGTCGGTGCCGCCGACGCCCTCGTCGTCGGGCGCGGGGGCGATGCCGGCGGCGATGTCGCGCCGCTGGTCGGCGAGGCGCTGACGGCGGGCCTCGGCCGAGGCGGCGCGGAGGTCGTCGACGACGGCCGCGGCCTCGCCCTCCGGGACGGCCTGCTGGGCGCGCTCGGGGACGATGCCGGTGTCGAGCGGCGGGGACGGGTCGTTGCCGCCGAAGACGCCGGAGGCGACCATGGCGCCGAACGCCGCGATGACGACGACCGCGAGCGCGGGGAGGAGCGCGGTGCGGCCGGGGAAGGACGGGCGGTGCGCGTGGGCGGGCGCCGGGGCCGGTGCCTTGATCGCCGCGGGCGGCGGGGCCGTCGGGAGCGCGGGCGTCTGCGGCGCCGCTTCCTCGTCCGCCGTGTCGTCGACCGGGTCCGCTGCCATCTCGTCCTCGTTCTCCGCCGGGGCGTCCGGCTCCTGCTCGTCCGGCGCGTCGTCGTCGGGATCGGTGAGGTCGGCGGGCTCCTCGACATCGGCCTCGGCGGTCGCGTCGAACTCGACCGTCTCGTCCACCGCGCCCGACGCGGATTGCACGTGCTCAGGCTCCTCGTCGGCGGTCGCCGCGTCGAACTCGACCGTCGCGTCCGGCTCGTCATGGTGCGCGGCCTGGGCCTCGGCGGCGAGCTGCTCGTCGGCGCTCTCGTCCGGAACCTCCCACTCCATCGTGGGGCTCGGGGCGGGCTCGGCGTCGTGCACCGGCTGGAGCTCCGGCTCGAAGGTGGGCTCCGGCTCGAATGCCGGCTCGGGCTCCGCCTCCGGCTCGAACGCGGGCTCCGGCTCCAGCTCGGCGGCGGGTTCGAACTCGGGCGCGGGCTCGAAGATCGGCCCGGGCTCCGACTCAGGCTCTGGCGCGTCGGCGGGCGTGAACTCCGGGAAGGGCGTGAAGGTCGGTCCTGACTCGGCCGGCTCCTCCTTCTTCCGCCGCCGCAGCCGGCGCGGGAAGAACCCGGAGCCCTCGTCCTCCTCGGCCTCACGCGCGAAGCGCGGCGCGGGCGACGGCTCGACCGCGGGCGCCTCGGCGGTCGGCTGGTCGAGCGCGTCCAGCTCCACCGTGTGGTCCTCCAGGATCGGCGGCGTGCTGACGGGGATCGGCCCGGTCGACTCGGCCATCGTCCGCACGATCTGGTCGCCGAGCGCGCCCGGCAGCGGCTCGCGCGGCGCCGTCCGGTAGGCCTCCTCGGCCGCGGCGAACCGCTCCTCCAGCACCCGCGCGACCGGCGACGCGGAGAGGAGATCCTCCAGCACCGCCTCCTCGGCGGCCGACAGGCGCCCGTCCGCGCGGCGGAGGATGAGCTCCGGCACGATCTCGACGCTCGCCGTCGACGCGAGCAGCTGTCCGAGCCCCGCCTTCGGGTCGGGCACCGGCGGGGCGGGAGGCCGGGGAGAG
>DATMVO010000301.1:0-8000 GCA_035563115.1 Solirubrobacteraceae bacterium | reverse complement strand
CATCGCCGCGATCCCGCGGCGGCTCGTCGTCTCCATCGCGCGCGGGCGCCCGCTGCCCCGCGCCGCCTCGGGACCTCCGGGCGACGCGGCGGGCGACAAGACGCGGCTCAGGCCGTCGCGGCGGCCTTGCTCAGGTGCTCGTAGAGCGGGTAGCGGTCGGCGATCGCCGTCACGCGCTCGGCCAGCTCGGCCTTGCGCGCATCGAACTCCGTCCCGAGCGCGGCGGCGATGATCGCGCCGACCTCGGCGAAGTCCTCTGCCTGGACGCCGCGGGTCGCCAGCGCCGACGTGCCGACGCGCAGGCCCGACGAGATCGCCGGCGGACGCGGGTCGAACGGGACGGCGTTGCGGTTGACCGTGATGCCGATCTCGTGCAGGCGGTCCTCAGCCTGCTGGCCGTCCAGCTCGGACTGGCGTAGGTCGGCGAGCACGAGGTGGACATCGGTGCCGCCGGTGAGGACGTTGACGCCGTTGCCGGCGCCCATCAGCTTCTCCGCCACGGCCTGCGCGCCGGCGACCGTGCGCTCCTGCCGCTCGCGGAACTCGGGCGTCGCGGCGATCTTCAGCGCGACGGCCTTGCCCGCGATGACGTGCATGAGCCCGCCACCCTGCTGGCCGGGGAAGACCGCCGAGTCGATCTTCTTCTGGAACTCCTCGCGGCACAGGATCATGCCGCCGCGCGCGCCGCCCAGCGTCTTGTGGATCGTCGTCGTGACGACGTCCGCGTACGGCACCGGGTTGGGGTGGATGCCCGCGGCGACCAGGCCGGCGAAGTGCGCCATGTCGACCATCAGCAGCGCGCCGACCTCGTCGGCGATCGCGCGGAAGCGCTCGAAGTCGATGATGCGCGGGTACGCGGACCAGCCGGCGAGCAGGAGCTTGGGCTTGCGCTCCTTGGCGATCCGCTCGACCTCGTCCATGTCGATGAGCGAGTCTTCCTCGCGCACGTGGTACGGCGCGATGTCGTACAGGCGGCCCGACACGTTGATCTTCATGCCGTGCGACAGGTGGCCGCCGTGCGGGAGCGCGAGGCCCATGATCGTGTCGCCCGGCTGCAGCAGCGCGTGGTAGACGGCCGTGTTGGCCTGCGCGCCGGCGTGCGGCTGCACGTTGGCGTGGTCGGCGCCGAACAGCGCCTTGGCCCGGTCGATCGCGAGCTGCTCGACGACGTCGACGTGCTCGCAGCCGCCGTAGTAGCGGCGGCCCGGGTAGCCCTCGGCGTACTTGTTGGTGAGGACGGAGCCCTGCGCCTCGAGCACCGCCTGGGGCACGAAGTTCTCGGACGCGATCATCTCGAGCGTGCGCTGCTGACGGCCGAGCTCGAGATCGAGCATCTCAGCGATCTCGGGGTCCACGTCGGCGACGGGGCGGTTGAAGAAGTCCTGGGGCAGGTCGGTCACGGCGATCCTCCGAAGATGTGGCGGCGGGGTGCCCAGGCGCGCGGCGGCTGCGCTCGTCGCTTCCCGGTGGTCGGTTCCACCCGTGGCGCCAGTCGCGGCGAGCGCCTTCCAGGCTATCGGAGGTCGTAGTCGGGGTCGCTGGTGACTTCGATCAGCTCGTCGACCCGCGTCGTCTGGAGGATGCGCTGGACGACCCGCCCGCCGCGGACGAGGACGAGCTTCCACCCGCCGCGGCGGGCGCGGCGCTGGGCGGAGATGAGCCGGCCGAGGCCGGTGGAGTCGAGCATCGCCAGGCCGCGGAGGTCGACGAGGATCAGCTGGGGGCGGCGCAGCTCGACCGAGAGCATGCGGCGGTCGAACGCGTAGGCCGTGGCGAGATCCAGCTCGCCGGCGAGCGCGACGCGGATCGTGCCGGGGCGCGGTTCCTGCTCCGTGACCTCGAGCGGAGCCATGGCGCGCCCCTACTGCGGGTGCGCCAGGGACGCCACCGGCACCTAGAGGTGGCTGATGCGCTCGCGCAGCTCGTCGCGGGCGAGGGCGCCCTCGCGGACGACGTGCCAGTCGCGCGTCGCCTCGAACTGCCGCAGATCCACCACCGTCGACGGGGTGCCGGGCAGCTCGCCGCCGTCGAGGAGCATGTCGGCCTCGCGGCGGATGTCCTCGGGGACGTCGGCCAGGCGCCGCGCGTCCGGCCCGCCGGCGTGGTTGGCGCTCGACTGCAGCACCGGCCAGCGGACCGCGTGGAGCGCCGCGGCCTCCGGTGGGAGGGCGGGGACGCGGAGGCCGATCGAGTCCGGGTCCGGCCCCGCCGCGAGCGGGAAGCGGTGCGCCGGGTTCGGGAGCAGGAGCGTCACGCCGCCGGGGAGGAGCGCCTCGACCGCCGCGCGCGTCCGCTCGCCCAGCTCGGGGAACGCCGCGAGCGCGAGCTGCGGGTCGAAGAACATCAGCGCGGACGGCTTCTCGGGGCGGCGCCCCTTCAGCTCGTACAGCCGCGCGACCGCGTCGTCGAGATCAGGCTCGCACGCCAGCCCGTAGACCGTGTCGGCGGGGAAGACCGCCACGCCGCCCACGGCGATGCACCGCCCGAAGGTCGCGGCCTCCTCGGCGGTGATCATCGCCGCGCGATCACCACCCGTTCGATCCGGGCGAGGTCCTTGACGATCTCGACGCGCGCGAACGCCGCCTGGCTCAGCAGCGCCGCCGTCGCGTCCGCCTGGCCCTCGCCGATCTCCAGCGCCACGAACCGGATGCTCGTGCCCTCGCCGCAGCGCGCGACGAGCCGCCGCACGACGTCGAGCCCGTCGTCGCCGCCGAAGAGCGCGCCGCGCGGCTCGTGGCCCACCTCGGGCGGGAGCCGCTCGTCGGCCGCCACGTACGGCGGGTTCGAGATGACGGCGTCGAAGTCGCCGTCGAAGAGGTCGGCCTGCACGAACGTCACGTCGAGCCCGAGCCGCCGTGCGTTGCCGCGCGCGACCGCGAGCGCGTCCTCGGAGATGTCGGTGCCGGTGACGTTCAGCGACGGCCGCTCCTCCTTGAGCGCCAGCGCGATCGCGCCGCTGCCGGTGCCGACGTCGACGACGGACGAGCCCTGCGGCAGCTCGAGCCCGGCCTCGACCAGCAGCTCGGTCTCCGGCCGCGGGACGAGGACGCGCTGGTCCACGTCGAGCTCGATGCGGCGGAACCCCTTGCGGCCGACGATGTAGGCGACCGGCTCGCGCTCGACCGTGCGTCGGCGCACGAAATCGCGGAACTTCGTCGCTGCCTCACCCTCGACCTGAGCGTCAGGGTCGGTGTAGAGCTTGGTGCGGGAGACGCCCATGGCATGGGCGAGAAGCACCTCGGCATCCAGGCGCGGCGTGTCGATGCGGGCGCCCTGCAGCGCGACGAGCGCCGAGTCGAGCGCCTCGCGCACCGGCGTCCCGGCGAACGGCCCCATCAGCCGCTCAGGCCGACGCGCCGGCCGCGTCGCCCGCGGTCTGCTGCTCGAGCTTGCGCCGCTTCTCGTCGTTCTGCAGCGCGTTGGTGAAGCCCTCCAGCTCCCCTTCGAGCACCTGCTCGAGGTTGTGCTGGGTGAGCTTGATGCGGTGGTCGGTGACGCGCCGCTCGCCGTAGTTGTACGTGCGGATCTTCTCCGCGCGCGAGCCGCCGCCGATCTGCGACTTGCGGTCGGCGCTGAGCGCCGCCTGCTGCTCGGCGATCGCCGCCTCGTACAGCCGGGCGCGGAGCACCTTCATCGCGCGCTCGCGGTTCTGCAGCTGCGACTTCTCGTCCTGCATCGAGACGACGACGCCGGACGGCTTGTGCGTGATCCGCACCGCCGAGTCGGTCGTGTTGACCGACTGGCCGCCGGGGCCGGACGAGCGGTAGACGTCGATCTGGAGGTCGTTGGGGTCGATGTGGACGTCGACCTCCTCCGCCTCGGGCAGCACGGAGACCGTCGCGGTGGACGTGTGGATGCGGCCCTGCGACTCGGTCGCCGGCACGCGCTGGACGCGGTGCGTGCCGCCCTCCCACTTGAAGACGCTGAACGCGCCGTCGCCGCGGACCTCGAGCGTGTACTTGCCGTCGCCGGCCTCGAGCGCCTCGGCGGAGAACCCACGCCGCTCGGCGTACTTGCTCAGCATCTTGAAGAGGTCGCCGGCCCACAGGCCGGCCTCCTCGCCGCCGGCGCCGCCCTGGATCTCGACGATGACGTTCTTGTCGTCGTTGGGGTCGCGCTCGACCATCGCGAGGCGGATCTCGTCCTCGAGCTCCTCCACGCGGCGGCGCGACGCGGCGAGTTCGTCGCGCAGGTCGGAGTCCTCGTCCTCGGCGAGCATCTCCAGCGCGCCCTCGACGTCGCTCTTCGCACGCCGCCACTCCGTGGCGAGCTTGGCCGCGGGTTCGAGCTGCCGGTACGTCCGCCCCACCGCGGCGTAGCGCTCGCGGTCGGCGATCACGTCCGGATCGCTCATCTCGCGCTCCGCCTCGGCGTAGCGCACCTCGATCTGGTCGACGAGCTGCTCGATCATGCGCGTGTCAGTCTAGGCGGGGTGCTCGCCATCGTCCTCGCGCTAGGGACCTCCGTGGCGTACGGGACCTCGAACTTCCTCGGGCCGCTCCTCGGACGCCGCCACCACGTCGCCGCCGTCCTGCTCATCGGACAGCTCGCCGCCCTCGCCGGCGCGGTCGCCCTCGTCGTCGCGTCGGGCGAGGACGCACCGCCCACCCGCGAGGCGCTGATCGGCGTCGGCGCGGGGTGCGGGAACATCCTCGGCCTCGCCTGCTTCTACCGCGCCGCGCAGCTCGGGCCGGTCTCGATCGCCGCCGCGATGGGCGCGCTCGGCACGACGTTCCCGGTGCTCTACGGGCTGGCGAACGGCGAGTCGCTCGCGCACCACCAGATCGCCGGCGTGCTCCTCGCCGTCGCCGGTGCCGTGCTGGCCGCGCAGAAGCCGGCCGAGGGCCCGGGCGCGACGCCCGCCTTCATCGGCTGGTCGCTGCTCGGCGCGTGCGGCTTCGGCGGCTTCCTCATCGCGCTGCCCGAGGCGGCGGCGGAGGGGACCGCATGGGCGCTCCTGGACGCCCGCCTGGCCGTCGTCGTGCTCCTCGTCAGCGGGATCCTCGTCCTCCGCACCCCCGCCACCTTCCACGCTCCCAGCGCACCCCTCCTCGCCGCCCCGGGCGTCCTGCTCCTCCTCGGCACGCTCGCCTACGCCGAGGCCACCGCCCGCGGCCAGATCTCCGTCGTCGCCGTCCTCTCCTCCCTCGCCACCGTCGTCACCGTCGCCCTCGCCTTCCTCGTCCTCGGCGAACGCCTCGCCCCACTCCAGCGCACCGGCGTCGCCTGCGCCATCGCCGGCACGATCCTCCTCGCGATCTAGTTGCAACCTACTCTAAAGTCTTTAGAGTAGATCGGGATGACCACCGTCCACGCCGAGCAGGCCCTGCTCCAGCCGCCGCACGCGCTCGCGGCCGCGCTGATCGCGCTGACCGAGGACCAGTGGTTCGAGCGCAAGTCGGCCCGGCTCCAGCCGAAGGATCTCGCCGACGCGCTGGTCGGCTTCGGCAACGCGGAGGGCGGCACGATCGTCGTCGGCCTGTGGGACGGCAAGCTCGAAGGGACGGACGCGAACCAGCGCCTGCGCAACGCGCAGATGCAGGCGGCGGTCGACCTCACCGTCCCGCCGGTGCGCGCCCGCAGCCGACTGCTGCCGTGTGAGCACCCGGACGGGACGGCGGATCACCTGCTGATCATCGACGTCGAGCCCGGCGACGGCGTGGTCCACGCCAACCGCAAGGACACGGCGTTCCTCCGCGTCGGCGACGAGAACCGCAAGCTCACGTTCGCGCAGCGGCAGGAGCTGACCTACGACAAGGGGCAGGGGACCTACGAGACGCGGCTGCTCGGCGACGGGACGCCGTGCCGCCTCGACGAAGTGCTCCTCCAGCAGTACGCAACGGCCGTGCGAGCGCCCGACCCGCGCCGGCTGCTCGAGGCCCGCGGCCTGTCGCGCGACGGCGAGCTCACCGTCGCCGGTGCGCTGCTCTTCGCCGAGAACCCGGCGGCGAGCTTCCCGGAGGCGCACCTGCGCGTCCTCCGCTACCGCGGCAGCGAGCGGGGCACCGGGTCACGGCAGCAGCTGCTCGCCGACGTCCGGATCGAAGGACCGCTCCCCCGGCAGATCCTCGAAGCGCGGCAGCAGGTCCACGACCATCAGCCGACCCGCCGGGCGCTCGACGCGGACGGGCTCTTCTCCACCATGCCGCTCGTGCCGGAGGACGCGTGGCTGGAGGGCATCGTCAACGCCGTTATCCACCGCTCGTACAGCATGGCCGGCGACCACACGCGGATCGAGATCTTCGACGACCGCATCGAGATCACGAGCCCGGGCCGGTTCCCCGGCGTGGTCGCGCTCGCCGACCCGCAGAACGCTCCGCGGTTCGCCCGCAACCCGCGCATCGCCCGCGTGCTCGCGGACCTCAACTTCGGCCAGGAGCTGGGCGAGGGCATCAAGCGCATCTACGAGGAGATGCGCCTCGCCGGCCTGAGCGACCCGCTCTACCACCAGAGCTCGGGCGCGGTCCATCTCGTCCTCTCCGGCCTCCCGGCGGACCGGAAGCTCGACGCGCTGCTGCCGTTCGACCACCGGGACGTGGTGACGGCGCTGCGGGAGGCGCAGCGGCTCAGCACCGGCGAGCTCGCGGAGCGGATCGGCCTGACGCGGCCGGCGGCGCTCAAGCGGCTGAACCGGATGCGCGACGCCGGGCTGATCGAGTGGGTCGGCAAGTCGGCGCGGGACCCACGGGCGTACTGGACGCTGTCGCGCGGCCCGAAGCCGTAGGCGCGGCGGCGCTACTTGAAAGTCCTACTCGAAAGTGCGCTTTCGAGTAGCCGTTTAGAGCTTTCGAGTAGCGCGCTACGCGGCGACTTCGATGCCGAGGCGGTCGGCGTCGGAGACGTCGTCCGCGGACTCGACGGCGAGGACGGCCTCGAGGGCGGCGATGGCGACGGCGAGCTGGGCGAGGTCGGGCTCGCGGGTGGTGAGGCGCTGGAGCTGGAGGCCGGGCCACATGAGGACGCGGGCCCAGCGGTGCGCCCGGTTGCGGCCGAACCACTTGATCGCCTCGAAGGCCAGGCCGGCGACGATCGGGATGCCGACGACGCGCGAGAGCAGGAGCCAGTGGAGGTCGAGCTTGCCGAACGGCGCGAAGACGAAGATCGCCACGATCATGACGATCAGGAGGAAGCTCGTGCCGCAGCGCGGGTGCAGCCGCGAGAAGCGCTGGGCGTTCTCGGGCGTCAGCGGCAGGCCGGCCTCGTAGCAGGAGATCGTCTTGTGCTCGGCGCCGTGGTACTCGAAGACCCGCTGCAGGTCGCGCATCCGCGAGACGAGCCACAGGTAGCCGAGGAAGATCGAGATCCGGATCGCCTTCTCGACGACCACGAACACGAGCCCGTTGTCGTCGCCGGCGCCCGACACCGACGCGAGCGTCGCGGGCAGGAGGAAGAAGAGGCCGACGCTCATCGAGAGCGCGAAGGCGATCGTCGCCGCCCAGCCCTTGCCGGACAGCTCCTTGCCGCCGTCGGGCACCTGCGCGTTGGCGCTGATGCCGAGCGCGCGCATGCCGATCGCCATCGACTCGACCAGCGCGACGGACCCACGGACGATCGGCAGCCGCAGGAGCCGGTGCCTGCGCAGCACCGACACGAGCGGGAACGACTGGACGCCGACGGTGTCGTCGGGTCTGCGGACGGCGACGGCCCACGTGGAGACGCCGCGCATCATCACGCCCTCCATCACGGCCTGGCCGCCCACGGGAGCGTCCCGCTGGGCCATGAGGCGGCCGTCGGGCAGGCGCGTCTCCTCCATGTCGCGGGGCGCTAGGAGCGCTGCTGACGGCGAGCGGCGCGGCGCTGGAAGCGCTCGACGCGGCCGCCGGTGTCGACCAGCTTCTGCCGGCCCGTGTAGAACGGGTGGCAGTTCGAGCAGATCTCGACGTTGATCGTCTTCTGCGTGGAGCGCGTGGTGAACTCGTTGCCGCAGGTGCACCGGACGTGCGCCTCGACGTATTCGGGGTGGATCTCGGTCTTCATGGGCGACGTCCCATTGTAGACCC
>DATMVO010000300.1:0-6386 GCA_035563115.1 Solirubrobacteraceae bacterium | reverse complement strand
GGCCATGTCCCGCCGGCGCCCCGCCCAGCCGCCCTGGCCGGCCGCCACCGCGCTGGCCGGGGCGCTCGCGGCGGCGGCGGCGTGGCTCGGGCTGACGCTCCTCGTCCAGAACGACCTCGACGAGTCCACGCCGCTCGACGTCCCGGGCGCGTTGCTGACGACCACGGCGTTCCTGACGATCGCGTTCCGCCGCACCGCCCCCGTCGCCGCGGCCGCCGTCGCGGTGACGGTCGCGCTCGTCATGGGGGTGGCGGCCGACTACTCGATGATCGCGCCGATCCCCATCGCGCTCGGCCTCGTCGGGCTCGCGGCGACCACGCTCGACCGGCCGCGGACGATCCTGCTCGGCACCTACGCCGGCGCCGTCATGGGCGCCGTCGGGTTCAGCGCCGCCGACCAGCAGCCGCTGCTCGCCTCGATCGGCGGGTTCGCCGTCGGCGTCGTCCCGATGCTCATCGGGGCGGTGCTCCACGCCGAGCGCGCCCGCACGCGCGCGGCCGAGGAGCTCGCGCGCCGGGTCGAGGAGCTGCGCGACCGCGACGTCGAGCGCGCGGTGGCCGAGGAGCGGCTGCGGATCGCCCGCGACGTCCACGACATCACCGGCCACCACCTCAGCGCGATCGCGCTTCAGGCCGCCGGCGCGAGCCGCATGACCGCCGACCCGCAGGCGCGCGCGTCGCTCGAGCGCATCCACGGCCTGACGCGCGACGCGCTCGGCCAGACCGGCCACGCGCTCGGGATGCTCCGCCAGGGCGCCGGCCCGGCCTCCTCCGCGCCGCCGCCGCGGCTCGCCCACGTCGACGGGCTCCTCGAGCACGCGCGCGCGAGCGGCGCCGCGGTCGAGCTGCGGGCCGAAGGGCGCCCGCGCGCGCTGCCCGACGCGGTGGAGACGTGCGCCTACCGCGTCATCCAGGAGTCGCTGACCAACGTCGTCCGGCACGCCGGCGCCCGCCACGTGCGGGTGCTGCTCGACTTCGGCGCCGACACGCTGGGCGTGGCGGTCGAGGACGACGGCACGGGCGGCGCGTCGCCGGCGCGCCCCGGCAGCGGGATCACCGGCATGCGCGAGCGGGTCGCGCTCGCCGCCGGGGAGCTGACCGCCGGCCCGCGCCGCGGCGGCGGCTGGGCCGTCCGCGCGACGCTCCCGCTGGAGGGCGTGCGGTGAGCGTCCGCGTCGTCGTCGCCGACGACCAGGCGATCGCCCGCCAGGGCTTGCGGATGATCCTGGAGAGCGACCCGGAGATCGTGGTGGTCGGCGAGGCGATCGACGGCCTCGACGCCGTCGGCCAGGCCGAGCGGCGCCGCCCTGACGTCGTGATGATGGACATCCGGATGCCGCGCATGGACGGGCTGGAGGCGACGCGGCGGCTGCGCGCGCTCGACGGCGTCCACGTCGTCGTGATCACGACGTTCGACCTCGACGAGCACGTCCTCGACGCCCTGCGCGCGGGCGCCGTCGGGTTCCTGCTCAAGGACTCGCCGCCCGAGCGGATCATCGACGCCGTCCACGCGGTCGCGCGCGGCGACGCGCTCATCTCGCCCGAGGTCACCCGGCGGCTGCTCGACCGGTTCGTCGCCACCGTCCCCGCGCGCGCGGGCGACCCGCGGCTGGAGGAGCTGACGCCGCGCGAGCGCGACGTGCTGCTCGAGCTGGCATCCGGCCGCAGCAACGCGGCGATCGCCGCGCGGCTGCATCTGGAGGAGAGCACGGTGAAGGGCCACGTCCGGCGGCTGCTGGCCAAGCTGGGCCTCGCCAGCCGCGTGCAGGCCGTGGTCTTCGCCTACGAGACCGGGCTGGTGGCGCCCGGCGGCCCGGCGGGGGCTACGGGCGCGGCGCGACGGCCATGACCGCGGCGACGACCGCCGGGTCGAAGCGGGTGCCAGAGGAGCCGATGACGGTCTCCACGGCGGCGTCGTAGCTCACGGCGGTGTCCCACGCGTCGGCGACCGCGATGATCCGCGCGCCGAGCGGGATGAGGGAGCCCTTGAGGCCGTCCGGACGGCCGCGGCCGTCGAACCGCTCGCCGACGTGGCGGACGAGCGTCGCCGTGCACTCCAGGCCCGGGCAGCGCAGCAGGGCCTGCTCCCCGACGACCGCCGGGTCGCGGTCGTCGGGCGCGGCCAGCTCGCCGACGTCGTGCAGGAGCGCCGCGAGGTCGATCACCCTCGCGGCCCGCGGGCTGATGCCCATCTGCCGGCACATCGCCGCCGCCAGCGCGCTGACGCGCACCGCGTGCTCCGCCATCCCGTGCTCCTCCAGAAGGGAGAGGAGGACCCGCGCGGGGTGGCGGGGGGTCTGCGGAGCGGCGACGGTGGCGGCGGACATGCCCTTGACACGCGGCCCGGGGCGCGGTGGATGCGTCCCGGCGCGGATTGGCGCACGGACGCTGGGCGGCCGCCGCGCGTCTACGCTTGCCCGTACCCCGTGGCACGTCGCAGGCCAGAGACAGAGCGAGCCGTCGCCGAGGCAGCCTCGCTGGGCGACGCGCGCGCGGCGGTCGAGCAGGCGCCCGCCGGCGCCGGCCGCGCCGACCCGCTGCTTGCCGAGCTGCGCCGCGGCGGGCTGCTCCCGCTGCTCGTCCTGCACTTCCTCGGCTCCGGTCCCTCGTACGGCAACCAGCTGATGGAGCGGATCGCGGGCGTGACTGGCGGCCTGCTCTCGGTCAACCCGAACACGATGTACCCGCTGCTGCGCTCGCTGGAGGGCAAGGGGTTCGTCGCGGGGGAGTGGGAGCACCCCGAGCGCCGCTCGCGCCGCTTCTACCGGCTCACGGAGGACGGGGAGGCCGAGCGCGACCGCCTGCGCGGGGAGATCGAGCCGTACCTGGACGCGGTGGCGCGCTCGGTCGAGATGATCCGCTCCGAGGTCCTGTAGCCGTGGGACGCGCGCGGGCCCACATCGACCTGCCGGCGCAGGTCAGCGCTGCCGAGGCGCTCTGGTACGACACGTCGCGCTGGGCCTCGTTCGTCGACGGCTTCCACCACGTCGAGAAGCTGGAGGGCGACTGGCCGCGCCCGGGCGCGCGGCTCGTGTGGGACTCGGTCCCTGACGGGCGCGGGCGCGTGATCGAGCGCGTCCTGCACTACGAGGTCCGCGCCGGCCAGGCCGTCGAGGTCGAGGACGCGCGCATCACCGGCCGCCAGAGCGTGACCTTCACGCCGCGCTCGGCCAGCGAGTGCCGCCTGACGCTCGAGCTGGAGTACCGGATCAAGGACGCGAACGTCCTCACCCCGCTCCTCGACACCTTCTTCGTGCGCCGGCAGTTCACCGATGCGCTGCAGCGGACGCTCTCGCGCTTCCGCCACGAGCTGCGCGCCGAGATGGACACACCGGTGGCCGGACCTCGACGGTAGGGTCCCGGCCCATGTTCGTGTTCAAGGCTGCCGTCGTCGGCGCAGGCACCATGGGCGGCGAGATCGCCCAGGCCATCGCCGCCGCCGACATCCCCGTCGTCCTCAAGGACGTCAAGCAGGAGTTCGTCGACGTCGGCCTCGCGAAGGCCCGCGAGGTGACCGAGGCGCAGGTCGCGCGCCTGGTCAAGAAGGAGAAGATCACCGAGGAGCAGGGCAAGGCGCAGGTCGACGCCGTCCTGGGCCGGATCACCGGCACCACCTCCTACGACGGCTTCGGCGACGTCGACTTCGTCATCGAGGCGGTCCCGGAGCGCCTGGAGATCAAGCACGCGGTCTTCGCCGAGCTCGACGACGCCACGCCCGGCCACGCGATCCTCGCCTCGAACACCTCGTCGCTCTCCATCAGCGAGATCGCGTCGGTCACCCTGCGCCCCGACAAGGTCGTCGGGTTCCACTTCTTCTACCCGGCGTCGATGATGCCGCTGCTGGAGATCGTCCGCGGCGCCGACAGCTCGCCCGAGACCGTCTCCGCGGCCGTCAACTTCGCGCAGGCGATCCGCAAGCAGCCGATCACCTGCGAGGAGGATCCGGGCTTCGTCGTCAACCGCATCCTCACCTCGTCGCTGTCGGAGGTCCACCGGGCGCAGGAGGAGGGCCAGGTCTCGATCCAGAAGATCGACCAGGTCATCCAGGAGGCCAAGCGCGCGCCGATGGGGCCGTTCTTCCTCGTCGACCTGCTCGGCCTGGACACGGTGCTCCACGTGAGCGAGCACCTCGCCGACTCGTACGAGGGCGACCGCTTCTACGTCCACCAGGGCATGCAGAAGCTCGTCGCCGACAAGCAGCTCGGCGCGAAGACCGGCGGCGCCGGCTTCTACAAGGACGGCCAGCCGCAGATCCCGGGCGACAACGACCCGCCGGCCGACCTCGCCGACCGCATGGCGCTCAAGGCCGTGCTCGAGGCGTGCCTGATCCTCGAGGAGGGCTCCGCGCAGACCCGCGCGATCGACCTCGGCATGATGGCCGGGGCCG
Source organism: Solirubrobacteraceae bacterium (assembly GCA_035563115.1). Classification (GTDB taxonomy): domain Bacteria; phylum Actinomycetota; class Thermoleophilia; order Solirubrobacterales; family Solirubrobacteraceae; genus CADCVT01. The sequence continues at coordinate 2,000 of DATMVO010000300.1, read as the reverse complement.
GCATGGACCCGCGTCGCGGGATCATGCCGCCGCTCATGTGGGCGGACATCGAGGGCCTCGACGTCGTCCTGGAGAAGCTGGAGGCGCTGGAGGAGCAGTTCGGCGAGCGCTTCGAGGTGCCGTCGATCCTCAAGCGGCTCGTCGCCGCGGGCCGCCTGGGCCTGAAGGCCGGCCAGGGCTTCTTCCCGTGGCCGCAGCCCTCCGAGGGCTGGAACGAGGGCCCGGTCCAGCTGGAGAAGCGCGACGGCTACGCCATCGCCTGGCTCAACAACCCGCCCGCCAACTCGCTCTCGCCCGAGGTCCTGCAGGGCCTGGCGAAGGTGTGGGACGAGGTCGACGGCGACGCGGAGACGCGCGCGCTCATCATCGCCTCGGCCAACCCGCTCCTGTTCTGCGCCGGCGCCGACATCAAGGCGTTCACGAAGGTGGAGAACGAGCAGCAGATCCGCGACATGCTCGACGGCGCGCACGGCCTGCTGCGCAAGTTCGAGCAGTCCTCGACGGTGACGATCGCCGCGGTCAACGCGATCGCCTACGGCGGCGGCTGCGAGATCGCCATGGCGTGCGACATCCGCATCGCGGCCGAGTCGGCGCTGTTCTCCCAGCCGGAGATCAACCTCGGCATCGTCCCGGGCTTCGGCGGCACGCAGCGGCTGCCGCGCCTGGTCGGCGCGTCGAAGGCGCTGGAGATGAACCTCACCGGCGACGCGATCATGGCGTCCGAGGCGTACGAGTTCGGCCTGGTCAACGACCTCGTGCCGGATCACGAGCTGCTCGACACCGCCGTCGCGTGGGCGCGCAAGCTCGCGTCCAAGGCGCCGGTCGCCGTGCAGCAGATCAAGCAGGCGTCGGGCAAGAGCGACCTCGACGAGGGGATCGCCGCGGAGAAGGACGCGTTCGTCGCGGCCTTCTCGTCCGAGGACGCCAAGGAGGGCATCGGCGCCTTCCTCGGCAAGCGCACGCCGCAGTGGAAGGGCCGCTGACGCCGGGCAGCTTGGACCCGGATGCCGTCCTGCGCCTCGCGGAGCTGATCCGCGGGGCGGGGACGGTCGTCGCCCTGACGGGCGCGGGGATCTCGGTGCCGTCCGGGATCCCCGACTTCCGCTCGCCCGGCACGGGCGTGTGGGAGGACGTCGACCCGATGGAGGTCGCCCACATCGACGCCTTCCGGCGTGATCCGCGGCGGTTCTGGTCGTTCTACGGGCAGCGGTTCCACACGCTCGAGGACAAGGAGCCCAACGGCGCCCACCGGGCGCTGGCGGAGCTGGAGGCGCGCGGGAAGCTCGACGCGGTCGTCACGCAGAACATCGACCGGCTCCACGGCAAGGCCGGCTCGCGCGAGGTGATCGAGGTGCACGGGACGATCTCGACGTCGTCCTGCTTGGTCTGCGGCCAGGTCCGCCCGCTCGACGACGTCCGTGCACGGCTCGACGCCGCCTCCGACGGCGTCCCGCGCTGCGACGAGGGCCACCCGCTCAAGCCGGACGTCGTCCTCTTCGGCGAGATGCTCCCGGCCGCCGCGATCAACCGGGCGTTCGAACTGGCGGCCTCCGCCGACGTGCTGCTCTGCATCGGGTCGTCGCTGGAGGTGCACCCGGTCGCGGGGCTCCCGGGCCTGACCCGCCAGACCGGCGGCGCCCTCGCGATCGTCACGCAGGGCCCGACGCCCTACGACCGCGACGCCGACGTGAAGCTCACCGGCGACGTCGTCACGGAGCTGCGGGCGCTGCTCGACGCCCTCTGACGACGCTTTCGACCCGGTATCCGGGTCGAAAGCGTCGTGCGTTCGTTCAGCTCAGCGGGTGAGCGTGACGTTGGTCGTGACCGGCGCGAGGCCGGGGACGGCGACCGTGAGCTGCGCCTTGACCTTCCGCGCGCGGCGGAGCTTGGCCGTGGCCCGCGCGGACGCCTTCAGCGTGACGCGGAGCTGGCCGGCCTTGCCGGCGCGGCCGATGCCGGAGGCGACGACGACCGGCTTGCGGCCGAGGCCGAGCCGCTTG
>DATMVO010000299.1:0-2702 GCA_035563115.1 Solirubrobacteraceae bacterium | reverse complement strand
CGCCTTCTTGAGCCCGCGCAGGAGCTTCGCGTCGGCCGTGGCGGAGGAGGTGCCGGGCGCGAGCGCGGGCGCGTGCCAGGCGCCGCAGACCACCGCGATCCGCTCGAACCCCTCCTTCTCGGCGGCGCGGATCGCCTGCCGCATGTGCGCCTCGCGCCGCTGCTCGCGCGGCGGGTCCTCGTGGCCCTCGCGCAGCGCGGCCATCGCCTCGGTGACCGCCTCGAACGCGGGCGGGCCGTCGTGGCGGCGCTCGATCGCGTCCTCCCACCAGCGCTCGGCGTCCTCGTAGCCGGCGGCCTCCGCGAGCGCGGCGATCGGGTCGCGGGGCGCGCGCACCCGGCGCTCGTCCTCCTCCTCGTCCGATGCGGCCGCGAGCGTCGCCGCCGCGGGCAGGTCGATGAAGCGGAACGGCACCTCGCGCCGCAGCGCATGCCGCAGCGCCCGCCACTCCGGCGAGAACCGCGCGAACGGGTAGTGGACCGCCCGGCCTGGGTCATCGCGCGCGTAGACGAGCAGCGCGACCGGCGGCTCGAGCCCCTCCGCGGCGGCGTACGGCACGGCGGTGTCGCCCTCCGGCGGCCCCTCGACGAGCACGGCGTCGGGCTCGAGCGCGTCGAGCGCCCGCTCGACGCTGTGCGCCGAGCCGGGCCCGTGGTGCCGGATGCCGAGGACCGTGACGGGCAGGGCGGTCAGCCCTCCAGCTCGCGGCAGGCGCGGTACAGGTCGCCCCAGCCGTCGCGCTCCTTCACGACCGTCTCCAGGTACTCCTGCCAGACGACGCGGTCCTGCACCGGGTCCTTGACCACCGCGCCGCGTAGGCCGGCGGCGAGGTCGGCGGCCGACAGCTCGCCGTCGCCGAAGTGCGCGGCAAGCGCGAGCCCGTTGATCGTCACGGAGATCGCCTCGGCGGTGCTGAGCGAGCCGGTCGGGCTCTTGACCTTCGTCCGCCCGTCGGTCGTGACGCCGTCGCGCAGCTCGCGGAACACCGTGACGAGCCGGTGGAGCTCCTCGACCGGCGGCGTGCCCGGCAGCTCGAGCGCGTGGCCGAGCTGCTCGACCCGCAGCCGGACGATGCCGACCTCCTCCTCCTCGCTCTCGGGGAGCGGGAGGACGACGGTGTTGAACCGGCGGCGCATCGCGCTCGACAGCTCGTTGACGCCGCGGTCGCGGTCGTTCGCGGTGGCGATCACGTTGAAGCCGCCGACGGCCTGGACCTCCGCGTCCAGCTCGGGGATCGGCAGCGTCTTCTCCGACAGGACCGTGATGAGCGCGTCCTGCACGTCGGACGGCAGGCGCGTCAGCTCCTCGATCCGGGCGATCTTGCCCTCGCGCATCGCCCGCATGACGGGGCTCGCGACCATCGCCTCCTCGCTCGGGCCCTCGGCGATCAGCCGCGCGTAGTTCCAGCCGTAGCGCAGCGCCTCCTCGCCGGTGCCCGACGTGCCCTGGACGAGCATCGTCGAGTCGCCGCAGATCGCCGCGGCGAGGTGCTCGGAGAGCCAGGTCTTGGCGGTTCCGGGGACGCCGAGGAGGAGGAGCGCGCGGTCGGTCGCGAGGGTGGCGATCGCGGTCTCCACGACGCGCCGGCGGCCGACGTACTTGGGCGTGATCGGGGTGCCGTCGTCGAGCTCGCCGCCGAGGACGTAGGTCAGCACCGCCCAGGGCGACAGCTGCCAGCGCGGCGGGCGCGGGCGGTCGTCCGCGCGGGCGAGCGCCTCCAGCTCGTCGGCGTGCAGCTGCTCGGCGTGCGGCCGCAGGGCCGCCGTCTGGGCGTCGGTCATCCCTCGGGCTCCTCGTTCAGGGCGGCCAGCATGGCACGCCGGAAGGTGATCAGCTCCAGGCCGCGCTTGGCACCGCGGCCGGTCCAGCTCCCGCGCTCGGCGATCCGCTGCAGCGCGGTCGCGGCGTCGTCGAGCGTGGACGGGTGGAGCGCCGCCGCGACGGGGCGGACGAGCTCCTGCTCGGTGACGCGGTCCATCCGCGTGACGAGCTCGCGGCTGAGCTGTGGGCCCCAGCCGCCGGTGTGAAGCGGGAGGTCGCGCAGGTCGCCCCCGCGGACCCGCTTGGCCAGCGCGCGCTCGGCCTCGTCGGGCGGGAGCATGCTGGCGAGCGACGCCGCGAGGTGCGGGACGTGCTCGACGAGCGCGCGGGCCCATTCGGTCTCGTGTTGCTGGCGGGTGGCCTCGATCCAGCCGGTGAGGACGTCGTCGCGCCACTCCTTCGGCAGGCGCGCGCGGACGAGCTCGTCGGGGGTGAGGCCGAACCGCTCCGTCCAGGCGCGGAGCGGCGCGGCGGAGAGGAGCTGGATCAGCAGGTGCGCGCGCTCGCCCCGGCCGCGCGGGCGCTTGAGGTCGAGGCCGAGCTTCGGATCGAGCTCGGTCGGCGGCTCGACGTCGATGCGGCGGCCCCGGATCCCGCCGTGGAGGGTGAGGACCGGCTCGGCGAGCGTGACCAGCCGCTGCGCGTAGGCGGAGTCCGGGAGCGCGGAGAGCAGCTCGGCCGCGCGGAGGCGGACAGGCTTGCGGCGGTCGGCGAGCGCGCGTTCGAGGAGCGGCTCGTCGGCCGGGGCGAGCGTGGGCGCGAGCGCGTCGAGCAGCTCGACCCGGCCCTCCGGCGACTCGTGCTCCCACCGCTCCTCGACGTGCGCGCGGAGCTCGTCGTCGTCGGCCGCGGCGGCGGCTCCGGCGAGCTCGGGCCACGCG
>DATMVO010000298.1:0-4301 GCA_035563115.1 Solirubrobacteraceae bacterium | reverse complement strand
GGCCAGCAGCGCGCGCAGCTGCGCGGCGGCGGACGCCGGGTGGCCGGCGGCCTGGAACGCGGAGGCGAGCGCGAAGCGCACGTCGGTGGAGGGCGTGTCGCCGAGCACGTCCGCGACGGCCTGCTCGACCTGCCGCGGCTTCTCGCCGCGGGCGAGCATCACGGTCGCGAGCGGGTCGATGGTGGCGAGCACCTCGGGGTGGTCGGCGAGCGTCTGCTTGAGGAGCTGCTCGGCGGTCTCGAGCTCGCCCTGCTGGGCGAGGATCCCGGCGAGGTCGATCGCGGCGAGGTAGGTGCCCGAGCCGACCTGGCGGACGTACTTCGTCGGCGCGTCGCCCAGCTCCAGGCACTCGACGAGGAGCGCCTTGGCGCGGTCGAGGTCGCCCTGCGCGCGGGCGGCGCCGGACTGGACGTACACGAGGTCGGTGAAGCCCGGGAAGAGCTGCAGGCCGCGCTGGGCGATCGCGACCGCCTGCGCCGGCTTGCCGTTGCGGCTCAGCGCGTCGGCGTAGCGGGCGGCGAGCGACGGCGCGAACGGCTGCTCGGCCGGCGTCGGGTCCTCCAGCAGGAGGCTCCACGCGCGCTCGTACTGCTGCACCGCGTCCGCGACGCGCCCGAGGCCCAGGTACTCCGAGCCGAGGTTGTAGTGCACGAAGTGCGTGGGCTCCTCGCGCACCTGCTGCTCGAGCAGCTCGAGGTTGCGATGCTGCTTGCCCTTCTCGGCCTGCGTGGTGGCGAGGTAGCCGTCGTGCTCGATGCGCACGGCGCCGCCCGCCTCCAGGCGGTCGCCCGGGATGGCGTGGAAGACGTTCTCGTGCACGCGCCCGCGGAAGCGGTGGAGCGGGCGGTTGCGGAAGAGGCGGAGCGCCTCGTGGACGACGACGGTCGCGTTGCGCTCGGAGCCGACGCGGTTGTGGACCGGCAGGCGGAAGCCCTCGCGCCACGGCTTGCGGGTGAGCTCCTTGAGCTGCTGCGCGGCGGCCGGCTCGAACCACTCGTCGGCGTCGAGGAAGAGGATCCAGTCCGACGTCGCGGCGTCGACGCCGACGTTGCGGGCCTCGGCGAAGTCGTCGGTCCACGCGTGGTGCAGGACGCGCGCGCCGTGGCGCTCGGCGATCTCGACCGTGCGGTCGGTGGAGCCCGTGTCGACGACGACGATCTCGTCGACGAAGGGGGCGGCGGAGGCGAGGCAGCGGTCCAGGACGCGCTCCTCGTCCTTGACGATCATGCAGAGCGCGACGGTCTGCGGGTCGCTGAGGCGCGCGCGCGGCGCGAGCTGCTCGGCGCGCTTGCCGGCGGCGGGCACCTCACGGGCGATGTGCGGCGGCAGCGCGATCTTCACGCCCGCCTTGCGGGCGCGCTTGAGCGCGCGGAGGTTCGCGTCGACGTGCGGCAGCGTCGGATCCAGGTCGCGGGCGGCGCGGAAGAGCGCCTCGGCCCCGCGGTACGCGCCGACCTCGTAGAGGGCGACGGCGGTGAGGTTCGCGATCGCGGGCTCGGCCGGCGTCTGCGTCAGCACCTCGAGGCCGATCGTCGCCGCGCCGAACATCGCGGTCGCGGCGGCCGCGCCGGTGCGCTGGCTCGCCTGCGCGAGCCCCTCCTCCACGAGCGCCTGCCGCGCGGCGGCGCGGCGGTGCGGATCGTCGATCTCGTTCGTGCACGCGACGAGGGCGCGCAGCTTCGGCGCATCGCCCACGGCCAGCGCGGGCTTCGCCTCGGCGACCAGCTGCGGGCCGGTCGCGACGGTGAACTGGGCGGGCGCGCTCGGGAAGCTGGGGACGCTGGGGACGGGCGCGGGGGACGTGTCGGTCAAGCGAAGGGCCACGTCCTCGGTGGTCGTCCATTCGTCCGCTTGCTTGAGCGTGTGCGCCGGGGGCCGGGCTCGTGCGGGGGCCGGCTGACGTCAACGCCTGCCCAGCCCGACCCAGCCGAACTGGATCGCCCTGGACAGGCGTTGCCGCATCCGGCTCGAGCGTCGGCTCCGCCCGTCCGCGCCCCGTTCGCGCCGGGACTCGCCCGAGCCTGCGGGCGTGGTGGCTGGTGGAACTCAGCGCACCCTCGCGCCGCGCCATGCGCCGAGGGTGCGCTCGGTTCCGCGGCAGAACCACCCGAACTGGACACCGAACCCCACCAACCGCTCCAGCCCCGGCTACGCACAACCGCACGAAGCCGAAAGAGCACGACCCGGCCGGCGCAAACTCGCTCCGGCGCGGCGCGGCGCGGCGCGGCTACGACAGCGCGGCGAGGATGCGGTGCGGGGCGGGGTCGGAGGGGTCGAGCTCGGTGGCGGCTTCGGCGAAGTCGCGCGCGTCGTCGGCGTTGCCGTGGGCGGCGGCGACGCGGGCGAGGCCGGTGAGGGCTCGGGCGTCGGGGCCGGACTCCTGGCAGACCGCAGCCCACTCGTCGGCGGCGGAGTCGAGGAAGCCGCGGCGCAGGTACATCTGCGCGAGCTGCTCGCGCAGATCGCGCACGTCGATGCCGACGAGCGTCCCCGCGAGGGGCAGCAGGGCGCCGAAGGCGTCGAACTGCTCGACGCGCAGCAGCGCCTCCAGGTAGGTGAGGAGCGTCGTCAGCGACGCGCCCGTCAGCGACGGATGACCCGCACCGGCCCACGCGACGAGCAGATCCCGCTCGGCCGCGTGCACGCCGGCCACATCGAGCCGGGCGAGCGCGGCGGCGATCCGCGCCTCGTCACCGCTGACGATGGCGGCGAAGGCCTGCGTCGTCGCGGCGAGCGGCGCGAGCAGATCGGTGTCCGGGACGGCCGCGGCGGCCTCGTCAGCGTCCGCGAACCGCGCCTGGGCGAGTAGCGCTTCGGCGAGGCTGAGCTGCACCGGCGCGGGCGCCGCGCCCGGGTCGTCGAGCAGGACGCGGAGCTGCGCCTCGGCGGCCTCGGCCGCGCCGCGCTCCTGGAACGCGGCGGCGAGCGCGAAGCGCACGTCGGAGCTCAGCTCACCCACCCGCTCGGCGACGGCCGCGACGACGTCGTCGGGCGTCCCGCCGCCGGCCAGCAGCGCGGCGGCGAGCGGCGCGACGGCCTCGAGGTGGAACGGGTGGTCGGCGAGCGTGTCCTGCAGGAGCGTCGCAGCGGCCGCGGCGTCGCCGAGCGCGACGAGCACCTCGCCCAGCTCCGTCGCCGCGATGAACGAGCCGGCGCCGACGACGCGCAGGTACTGCGACGGCGCGTCGCCCAGCTTCAGGCAGCGGCCGAGCAGCGCGGCGGCGTCCGCCAGCCGGCCGTCGCCGCGGGCGACGAGCGCCTGCTGGCGCACCAGGTCGGTGAAGGCGGGGAAGAGCTTCAGCCCCTGATCGGCGATGAGCGCGGCGTCCGCGAACCGCTCCGCGTGGCGCAGCGTGTCCGCGTACCGGACGGCCAGCGACGGGCCGAACGGCTGCTGCTGCGAGAGCGGGTCGCCGAGCAGGAGGTCCCACCCGCGCGCGAAGTGCTCGATCGCGGTGGAGAAGCGGCCGGCGACGGCGTACTCGGAGCCGAGGTTGTAGAGGAGGAACGCGGTCGGCGGCTCCTCGGCGAGCTGGCGCTCGAGCAGCTCCAGGTTGCGCCGCGTCTTGTCCTTCTCGTCGCGCGTCTGCTGGAGGTAGCCGTCGTGGTCGATCCGCAGGTGCGACGCCTCGAGCCGCTCGGGCGCGTCGGCGGGCATGCGGCGCCCGACGTTCTCGTGCACGCGCCCGTCGAACCGGTGCGACGGGCGGTTGCGGAACAGGCGCAGCGCCTCGTTGACGACGATCCGCGTGTCGCCGGGCGTGCCGACCTTGTTGTGGATCTCGACGGTGTAGCCCTCGCGCCACGTGCGGCGCGTCAGCTCGCGCAGCCGCGCGCCGTCCTTCGGCCCGAGCTCCTCGTCGGCGTCGAGGAAGAGGATCCAGTCGGAGGTCGCGGCCTCCAGGCCGACGTTGCGGGCCGCGGCGAAGTCGTCGTTCCACGCGTAGGTGAGGACGGTCGCGCCGTGCGCGCGGGCGATCTCGACGGTGCGGTCGGTGGAGCCGGTGTCGACGACGACGAGCTCGTCCACCACGCCCGCGACGGAGGCGAGGCAGCGCTCGAGCACCCGCTCCTCGTCCTTGACGATCATGCAGAGCGCGACGGACTCGGGTGCGGCGGCCGGCTTGGCGCGGCGGGCGAGGTCGGTCGCGCGGCGCTCGACGTCACCGATGCGCGCGGCGACGGCGGACGGCACGTCGACGCGCAGCTTGCGCTTGCGGCGGCGCTCGAGCTCGGCGAGGTTGGCGGCGGCGCTCTGCAGGGTCGGGTCGAGCTCGCACGCGGCGCGCAGAAGCGCCTCG
>DATMVO010000297.1:0-5315 GCA_035563115.1 Solirubrobacteraceae bacterium | reverse complement strand
CCGATCTGTCGGCCTCGCCGCGGCGCAGCACGCGCAGCGCGAGGGCCACCGACGACAGCAGCGCGAGCGTTCCCAGCGTGATCTGCAGGCTGACGACGCCGCGCTCGGTCCAGTAGACGTCGTCGAGCTCGAGCAGCAGCGCGGACTCGTCGAGCGTCAGGGCCACGCCCGCGCCGAACGGCAGCGCGAGCCACGGGTCGAGCTCCTCGTTGCGGGACACCACCGAGGCGCCGCCCGCGAGGAACGCGATCGCGATGCCGGGCACGAAGTGGTGCACGTGCCGGCCGCCGAGGCGGTAGTTGCGGATCGGGCCGAGCCGGCGGCGGCGCCGGATGACGTAGGTCAGCGCCCGCGCGATCCCGAAGGTCAGGGTGAACGACCCGAGCAGGTTCAGCAGCGCGTTCTCGCGCGTCGAGCCGCCGCGGTAGCCGCTCAGCGCGACCTCGACCGTCTCGCGCGCCGCGACCTCGGCCGCCGTGAGCACGACGGCCGGATCCTCTCCGCGCGGCGACGGCGCCGCCCCGCGCGCCCACACGCGCGCGACCTCGCCGACGATCACCACCGTCGTCGTGCCGACCGCGGTCGCGCCGAGCGCCCACGTCTTGCGGTCGACCCGCAGGCCGCGGCGGCGGCGGCGCAGGAGCCGCACGAGCCTCACCGCCATCGCTCGAGGAGCTCCTCGTCCGACACGTCGCGGAACCGCCGCGCCGGCACGCCCATCACGGCGGTGCGCGGCGGGACGTCCTTCGTCACCACGGCGCCGGCGGCGACGAACGCCTCCTCGCCCACCTCGACGCCCGGCGTCAGCACCGCGGCGCCGCCGATCCGCGCGGCCCGCCGCACGGTCGCCCCGCGCAGCGCGTACGCCGCGTCGTGGCGGTTCATCGTGTCGTCGTTGGTCGTCATCGCGCACGGGCCGAGGAAGACGTCGTCCTCGAGCACGCTGAACGCGGTGACGTACACGTTGGTCTGGAGCGAGCAGCGCGCGCCGATCGTGACGTCGTTGTCGACGCACACGCCGCGCCCCACCACGCTCCGCGCGCCGACCCGGGCGCGCTCTCTCACGTAGGCCTGGTCTCCGATGACCACCCCCTGCCCGATCTCGGCGGCGGCGAACACGATCGCCCCCGCGCAGACGCGGACGCCCTCGCCGAGGACGAGCGGCCCGGCGGCGTGGCCGCGCGCGGGCGGCTTGCCGAGCACGGCGTGATCCTGGATCTGGCAGCCGTCGCCGATGACGACGTCGTCGTGCACGACGACGTGCGCGCCGAACGTCACGCCCTCGCCGACCCGCGCCGAAGGGCTCAGGACGAGACCGGGAGCATCCGGGAAGGCGGGCACGCGGGGTACCCTAACGGCCGCATGGACGGCCCGACCCTGCGCGGCGCGGTGCTCGGCCTGGGCATGATCGGCCGCCACCACGCACGCATCCTCCAGACCGACCCACGCGTCGCCTTCGCTGGCGCGGTGGACCCCACCGGCGACCGGTTCGGCGCGCTGCGCGACCCCGCGCAGCGGTTCGACGACCTCGACGCGCTGCTCGCCGCCAACGCGGCGACCGAGATCGACTTCGCCGTCGTCGCGGTGCCGACCGAGGAGCACGTCACGTGCGTCGAGCGGCTCGCCGCCGAGGGCGTCAGCGTGCTCGTCGAGAAGCCTTTGGCCGCGACCGGCGACGAGGCGCGCGCGGTGATCGAGGCGGTCACGCGCGCGGGCGTCCGCGGCGCCGTCGGCCACGTCGAGCGCTACAACCCGGCGCTGATCGCCGCGCGCGAGAAGCTCGACGAGCTCGGCCCGCTGATGCTGATCGGGACCGAGCGCAACGGCCCGTTCCCCGACCGCATCCGCGACGTCGGCGTGGTGAAGGACCTGGCGACGCACGACCTCGACCTCGTCCGCTGGCTCGGCGGCGCGCCGGTCGAGCAGGTCGCGGCGCAGACGTCGCACCGGATGGGCCGCGAGCACGAGGACCTCGTGCTGGTGACCGGCCGGCTCGCGAGCGACGTGCCGTTCACCTGCAACGTCGACTGGCTGACGCCGACGAAGGCCCGCCGCACGCGCATCCTCGGCGAGCGCGGGATGCTCGTCGCGGACACGCTCACGGGCGACCTGACCCTGCACGAGAACGCCGACGTGGCGATCGGCTGGGACGCCGCGCAGCAGCTGCGTGGGGTGTCGGAGGGGAACACGATCCGCTTCGCGCTCGCGCGGCGCGAGCCGCTGCTGGTCGAGCACGAGGCGTTCTGGGCGTACGTCGGCGGCGACGACTCCGCGCCCGTGGTGCCGCTCACCGCCGGCCTGGAGACCGTGCTGACCGCCGAGGCCGTGCTGGACAGCGCGCGGCGCGGCGAGACCGTCCGCCTGGCAGGTGCGCGATGAGGGCCGTCGTCGTCGCGCTGGGCAAGATCGGGCTGCCGCTGGCGGTGCAGATCGCGCGCGCGGGCCACGACGTCGTGGGCTGCGACATCGACCCGCGCGTGGTGGAGCTGGTCAACGCCGCGCGCGAGCCCTTCCCCGGCGAGGCCGGGCTGGCCGAGGGGCTGGAGGAGACGGTGGGCGCGGGGACGCTGCGGGCGACCGACGAGACCACCGCCGCGGTGGCCGAGGGCCCGGAGCTGGTCGTCGCGGTGCCGCCGCTCTACGTGGACGCGGACGCCAAGCCGGACTGGGGCACGCTCGACGCGGTCACCGACGCGATCGGCGCCGGCCTGCAAGCGGGCACGACCGTGGTGGTCGAGACGACCGTGCCGCTCGGCGCGACGCGGTCGCGGATCGCGCCGCGGCTGGAGGCCGCGAGCGGGCTGAAGGAAGGGACCGACTTCCACCTCGCCTTCTCGCCCGAGCGCGTGTTCAGCGGGCGCGTCTTCCGCGACCTCGCGACGTACCCCAAGCTCGTCGGCGGGCTGAGCGAGGAGGGCGAGCGCCGTGCGGCCGAGCTCTACCGCCAGTTCATCCCGGAGCCCGCCGAGGTGTGGGAGCTGGGCGGCGCGGAGGCGGCCGAGATGGCCAAGCTCGCCGAGACGACCTACCGCGACCTGAACATCGCCTACGCCAACGAGCTGGCGCGGACGGCCGACGCCTGGGGGCTCGACGTCGACAAGGTGATCGACGCCTCCAACTCGCAGCCGTTCAGCCACATCCACCGCCCTGGCGTCGCGGTCGGCGGGCACTGCATCCCGGTCTACCCGCGCTTCTACCTCGAGGGCGCGCCGGACGCGCGGCTGCCGCAGCTGGCGCGCGAGGTCAACGAGGCGATGCCGGCGTACGCGATCGACCTGCTCGGTGAGGTCGCCGGGAAGCGCGTGCTCGTCCTCGGCGTCGCCTACCGCGGCGGCGTGAAGGAGACGGCGTTCTCCGGGGCGCTGGCGCTGCGGGACGAGCTGGCGCGCCGCGGTGCGCACGCGGTCTTCGCGGACCCGCTCTACGACGCGGACGAGCTGCGCGCCGACGGGTGGGAGCCGTGGGACGGCACGGACGTCGACCTGGCGATCGTGCAGGCCGACCACCCCGAGTACGCGACGCTGCGCGCCGAGGACGTGCCGGGCGCGACGCGGATCGTGGACGGGCGCGACGTGCTCGACGCGTCGCTCTTCGACGGCGTCGAGCTCAGGCGGATCGGCCGGCCGTGAGGCGGCTCGCGAGCGCGTCGACCACGCGCTCGCCCGCCCGGCCGTCGCCGTAGAGCTGCGGCCGCTCCGCCGGGGGCGTGCGCTCCAGCGCGGCCAGCGCGGCGTCCGTGTCGAGGTCGACGAGCACGTTCCACCCGGCGTCGACCGTCTCGGTCCACTCCGTCGTGTCGCGCATCGTCACGCACGGGACGCCCGCGAGGTACGCCTCCTTCTGCACCCCGCCGCTGTCGGTGAGCATCGCGCGGGCGCGGACGAGCAGCGCGGTGAAGTCGACGTAGCCGAGCGGCGGCGTCACGGTCAGCTCGCGCTCGACGCGCTCCAGCAGCCCGGCTTCCGTCAGCCGTGCGCGGGTGCGCGGGTGGAGCGCAAGGACGACCGGCTCCGGCACGGCGCAGAGCATCTCGACGAGCGCGCGCAGGCGGCCGGGGTCGTCCACGTTCCCCGCCCGGTGCGCGGTCGCGAGCACGAACCCGCCGGGCTGGACCTCCACGACCGGCGTCCGCTCCCGGGCGCGCGGCTGCATCGCCAGCGCCACGTCCACCATCACGTCGCCCACGACCACGACCTCGCCCGCCACGGACTCGGCCGCCAGGTTCCGCGCCGCGGCCTCCGCCGGCACGAGGAGCAGCGTGCTCAGGTGGTCGACGAGCACGCGGTTGAGCTCCTCCGGCATCCGCCGGTCGAACGAGCGCATCCCCGCCTCGACGTGCGCCACCGGCACGCCCGCCTGCGCCGCCGCCAGCCCGCCGGCCAGCGTCGAGTTCGTGTCGCCGTAGACGAGCACCGCGTCCGGCCGCTCGGCGGCGAGGATCGGCTCCAGCGCCTCGAGCATCCGCGCGGTCTGCGACGTGTTCGACCCGCCGTGGATCTGGAGCTGCGTCTCCGGCCGCGGGACGCCGAGCTCGGTGAAGAAGATCGTCGAGAGCTCGTCGTCGTGGTGCTGGCCGGTGTGGACGAGCACCTCCTCGTGCTCGGCGCGCAGGAGGCGCGAGACCGCGGCGGCCTTGACGAACTGCGGCCGGTTCCCGATCACGGTGAGGAACTTCATGTGCGCGGGGAGGCTGTCGACATGGGCGCCGAGTCTATGGAGGCCCTCCTGGCGCAGCTGCGCGGCGGCGTGGTGGACGAGCGCGTGCTCGCGGCGCTCGCCGCCGTCCCACGGGACCGCTTCGTGCCGCCCGAGCTGCAGGGCCGCGCGTGGGAGGACGTCGCGCTCCCGATCGCGGGCGGGCAGACGATCTCCCAGCCGCGCGTCGTCGCGCACATGGCCGAGCTGCTCCAGGTGCGCCGCGGCGACCGGGTGCTGGACATCGGCACGGGCTCGGGCTACCACGCGGCGGTGCTGGCGGCGCTCGGCGCGCGGGTCTGGTCGATCGAGCGCGACCCCGCGCTCTCGGCGGGCGCGGCGCGGGCGCTCGCCGCGGCGGGCGTGGACGAGAACGCCGTCGAGCTGCTCGTCGGCGACGGGACGCTCGGCCACCCTGCGGCGGCGCCCTACGACGGGATCAACGTCGCCGCGGCGGCGAGCAAGCGGGTGCCACGCGCGCTGCTCGACCAGCTCGCCCCGGGAGGCCGGATGGTCCTCCCGGTCGGCGAGCGGCTCGTCCTCGTCCGGCGCGGGGCGGACGGGCAGCTGCACCCGCCGAGCGTCCACGGCGCGGTGCGGTTCGTCCCGCTGATCGGCGG
>DATMVO010000296.1:0-3184 GCA_035563115.1 Solirubrobacteraceae bacterium | reverse complement strand
CCTCCTCGCGCAGCCGCTGCGGCGTCACCGCACCCGCCGCCAGGTCACGCAGCAGCTCCGCGCGCCGGCCCGCGTCGCGGCGCGCGGCGGCGACGGCCTGATCGCGCTCGGCGGCCGCGATCGCCGCGGCGGCGGTCAGCGTCCACCGCCAGACCGCGTCCTGCATCGCGTCGACCGCGGACTCGTCCGCGCCCGTCGCGCGGAGCCCCTCACGGAGCCGGGCGATCAGGTGCAGGACGCCGAGCTGGAACGAGCGCGAGATCGCCGAGAGCGGCACCGCGGCGTCGAGGTAGCCGCGCGCGATCCGCCCCATCTCCGCCTCGGTCGCCTCGAACCCGCGCCCCTCGCGCAGCCGCCCCACGAGCACCTGGAGGAGCGCGCGGACGTTCTCCTCGATCGAGCTGCGCGGCACCGCGTCGTAGCCGGGCAGCTCGCGCCGGTAGAGGTCGGTCAGCTCGGCCACGAGCTCGTCCAGCTGCCCGGCGAGCTCGTCCCCGAGGCGGCGGTAGAGCGCGTCCAGGTCGTCCATCCGCGGCGGATCGTGACACCACGGCCGCCGCCCCGCCGCGCGCTCAGCGCAGCTGCGCCCGGTACCGCTCCGACATCGCCGCGCCCGCGCCCTCGCGCGCCGCCTGCTCGGCGTAGAGCGCGCGGATCTCCGGCGCGGCCTTGCGCATGTCGCGCGTCAGCAGCCGCGTGGCGAGGAGCGGGCGGAAGGCGTGCGCCAGCCACCCCGCGCGCGGGAAGACGACGCGCGCCGCCCGCCGCTCGAACTGCCCGACGATCTCCGGCACCAGCTCCTCGACCGGCGCGAGCCCGTCGAACGGCGGCCGCAGCGCGCGGCGGAACCGCTGGAACGCGAGCTGGTGCTCGTCCTTCTCGGTCACCATCCCGGTCGCGATCCAGGCCGGGTGGAGCGTCCCCACCTTCACCCCGGTGCCGGCCAGCTCGGTCCGCAGCGCGTTGGCCATCGCCTCCAGCCCCGCCTTCGACGCGGCGTACGCGGTGTGGCCGGGCTGGTGGGCGAACGACGCGAGCGAGCAGGTGATCAGCACGTACCCGCGGGCGCGGAGCACCTCGGGGAGCGCGGCCCGCACGGTGTGCTGCGAGCCGATCAGGTTCACCTCGATCACGCGCGACCAGATCGCGTCGTCGACGAGGTCGAGCGGCCCGTAGGCGGAGATCCCGGCGTTCGCCCACACCGCGTCGAGCCGGCCGTGGCGCGCGACCGCGTCCGCGACCACCGCCTCGCAGTCGGCGAGCGACGTGACGTCCACCCGGCGCGTGACCGGTGAGCCGCCGACCAGCGCGGCGGTCTCCGCGAGCGCGTCCGCGTCGATGTCGGCGAGCACGACGTGCGCGCCCCGCCGCGCCAGCGCCGCCGCGGTCGCGCGGCCGATGCCGCCGCCCGCGCCGGTGATGAGGACGACCTTGCCGCCCAGGTCCCATGTGCCGCGCATGCCGCACACCCTGCCCGTCCTGCGCGTCCGTCCGCTGGCCGTCCGCACAAACCGCGGCGCGCGTGCTGGTGCGCCCGCACAGGGACGGCGTGCGCCGTCCGCTCCATCCTTGGTCGCCATGCTCAGCGAGCCCCATCACCGGGTCGCGGTCGTCGGGACCGGCTTCGGCGGCCTCGGCATCGCCCACCAGCTGCGCCGGGCCGGCGTCGACGACGTCGTGCTGCTCGAGCGCGCGGACGAGGTGGGCGGCGTGTGGCGCGACAACACGTACCCCGGCGCGGCCTGCGACGTCCAGAGCCACCTGTACTCGTTCTCCTTCGCCAAGAAGCCGGACTGGACGCGCGAGTTCTCGCCCCAGCCGGAGATCCTCGACTACCTGCGCGCCTGCGCCCGCGAGTTCGGGCTGCTCGACCGGATCCGCTTCGGCACCGAGGTCACCGGGATGGACTGGGACGACGCGGCGCAGCGCTGGCACGTCGAGACCTCCGCCGGCGGCCTGTCCGCCGACGTCGTGGTCATGGCCGCCGGTGTGCTGAGCGACCCGGCGATCCCCGAGCTGCCGGGAATCGAGACGTTCGAGGGCCCGGCCTTCCACTCCGCCACCTGGCGCCACGACGTCGACCTCACCGGCAAGGCCGTCGCGGTCGTCGGCACGGGCGCGTCGGCGATCCAGTTCGTCCCCGCGATCCAGCCGCGCGTCGCCGCGCTGACGCTCTTCCAGCGCACCCCGCCGTGGGTCATGCCGCGCCACGACCACCCGATCGACGCGGAGAAGATCGAGCGCTTCCGGCGCCGCCCGCGCCTGCGCACGCTGGAGCGGCTGAAGATCGCCGTCGAGCGCGAGCTCTTCATCGTCGGCTTTCGCAACCCGGGCGTCATGCGGCTGCCCGAGCGGGTCGCGCGCAAGCACCTCGCCGAGCAGGTGAGCGACCCGGTCAAGCGGGCGAAGCTGACGCCGTCGTTCCGCATCGGCTGCAAGCGGATCCTGCTCTCCAACGACTACCTGCGCGCGCTGGACCAGCCCAACGCGGACGTCGTCACGAGCGGGATCGCCGAGGTGCGCGCGCGGTCGATCGTCGACCGCGACGGGATCCAGCACGACGCCGACGCGATCGTCTACGGCACCGGCTTCCGCATCCACGACCTGCCGTGGGCGCGGTGGGTCCGCGGGCGCGGCGGGCGGACGCTGGCGGAGGCGTGGCAGGGGTCGATGAAGGCCTACCGCGGCACCACCGTCGCCGGCTTCCCCAACCTCGCGCTCATCCACGGGCCGAACATCGGCACCGGCCACACGTCGGTGCTCGAGATGTACGAAGGCCAGTTCCGCTACATCGTCGCCGCGGTGCGGCACATGGGCGAGCGCGGGATCGGCTCGCTGGAGCCGACGCAGGAGGCGCAGGACCGGTACGTCGAGGAGGTCGACGCGATGACGGAGGGGACCGTGTGGACGGCGGGCGGGTGCTCGAGCTGGTACCTGGACGACACCGGCCGCAACTCGGCGCTGTGGCCGGGCTCGACGGTCGGGTACCGGCTGAAGACGCGCGGGTTCGCGCCCGGGGAGCACCGGCTGGTGCCCGTGGCGGCGGAGCGGCGGCCGGCGGTGGCGGCATGAGCATGAACGTCCTCATCACCGGCGGCGCGCGCGGGATCGGCGCGGAGACGGCGAAGCGGCTGGCGGCGAAGGGCCACCGGCTCGCGCTGCTCGACCGCGACGGCGCGGCGGT
>DATMVO010000295.1:0-2609 GCA_035563115.1 Solirubrobacteraceae bacterium | reverse complement strand
TGGCGCCCGCCGCGTGCCGCGAGGTGCTGATGGTCGCCCGCGAGGCGCTGCGCAACGTCGAGCAACACGCGCGCGCCGCGCGGGTCGACGTGCGGCTGCGCCGCGAGGGCGACGCGCTCGTGCTGGAGATCGCCGACGACGGCTGCGGCGTCCCGGTCGCGACCGGCTCCGGCGGGCGGTTCTCGCGCGTCAAGGAGCGGCCCGGCCACTTCGGCATCGTCGGCATGCGCGAGCGCGCGGCCGTCGCCGGCGGCACGCTCGTCGTCCACCCGCGGCCGGAGGGCGGCACCGCCGTCGTCGCCCGGCTCCCCCTCGGCGCCTCCGAGGAGGTCTCCCCCGCATGATCCGCGTCCTGGTCGCCGACGACAACGCGATCATCCGCCGCGGCGTCACGTCGCTGCTCGCCGACGCCGACGACATCGACGTCGTCGCGGAGGCGGCGGACGGGAAGGAGGCGATCGCCGCCGCGCGCGAGCACCGGCCCGACGTGATCCTCCTCGACGTCCGCATGCCCGTGATGGACGGGCTCACCGCCGCCGGCCCGCTGAGCGAGGTCGGCAAGGTGATGATGCTGACCTACAGCGAGGCCGACGAGCAGGTCACCGCCGCGATCCGCGCGGGCGCGTCGGGCTACCTCGTCCACGGGCGCTTCGAGCCGGACGAGCTGCACACGCGGATCCGCGAGCTGGCCGCCGGCAACGCCGTGCTCTCCCCCGCCGTCGCGCCCGCGGTCTTCGCCGCGCTGCGCCGCGCCCCGGTCACGACGACCTCCGGCGGCGACGAGCTGACGCCGCGCGAGGCGGAGATCATGGACCGCATCTCGCAGGGCCGGACCAACCGCGAGATCGCCGACGAGTTCGTGCTCAGCGAGAAGACGGTCAAGAACCACGTCAACCGGATCTACGGGAAGCTCGGCGCGCACTCGCGGACGCACGCGACCGCGCTGTGGCTCGGGAGCGACCGGCGTGCGTGACCGCGGCGCGGACGGGTCCCTGGGCCCCCGCGTGGGTCAGGGGCCCAGGCCGGACCTGGGTCCCCTGGGTCCGCTCAGGATGAGCCTTGGGCCTCTAGAGCGACGCGGCGGATCAGGGCAAGCTGCCCGTACCGTCAGTCACGAGGGCAGGAGCAGGTTCAAGCCATGCAGCACACGATGATCAGGGCAGCAGCGGCCACGCAGGCCTTCATCACCACGGCGCGCGAGCGGCTGGCGCGCGAGGAGGACGGTCAGGTCTCGATCGAGTGGGTCGGCATCCTGGCCCTCGTCGGCGCGATCATCGCCGTCATCCTCACGTTCAACATCGACGACACCGTCCGCACCGAGGTCCAGAACGCCATCGACGGCATCTTCGGCGGCGGCTCGGGCGGCGGCGGCAACGGCGGCGGTGGCGGTGCTTCCCCGGCGGCCAACTAGCCGCACCAGGCTGTCGCCCTCCGGACGCGCCGCCCTCGGCCGGGCAGGCGCGTCCCTCGTGGCGGCTGCCGCCGCGTGCGGCGCCCTCGCGGCGCCCGCGGCGGGCCAGTAGGAGGAGAAGGAGACTCCGGCGGCGGGCGATCAGCCCGCCGTCCTGCTGCTCGTGGACTCCTCGAAGTCCATGGCGAAGGACGCCGGCGACGGCCGCTCCCGCATGGACGTCACGAAGGAGGCGGTCCGCAAGCTCGTCGACGGCCTCCCCTCCAGCGCGCGGCTCGGCGTCCGCGCCTACGGCAGCCGCGTGTCCGAGTCGACGCGCCGCGCCGGGTGCCGGGACACGCGGCAGCTCGTGCCGGTCGGGCCTTTGGCGTCGGGCGGGATCGCGGACGCGGTCGACGCGCTCGAGCCGACGGGCCGCACGCCGATCGGCCGCTCGCTGCGCCTCGCGCCGAAGGACTTCCCGGCCGGCGCGGAGAAGCGCACCGTCGTGCTCCTCTCCGACGGCGGCGACAACTGCGCGCCGCCCGACCCCTGCAAGGTCGCCGAGCAGGTCGCGCAACAGGGCGTGGAGCTGTCGATCCAGGTCGTCGGCCTGCAGGTCGCGTCGAGCGCGCGGCGGCAGCTCCGGTGCATCGCCGAGGCGGGCGGCGGCTCGTACGTGGACGCGGACGACGCCGACGAGCTGCTGGAGGAGCTGCGCGCCGCGCTGGCGCGTGCCTTCCGCTCGTACGAGCCGACCGGCAAGCCGGTGAGCGGCGGGGTCGATCCGGCGTCCGCCCCGACGATCGCGCCGGGCGAGTACCTCGACACGATCCGGCCCGGCGAGACGCGGCACTACGCGGTGGAGCTGCCGGAGGGCCGGCGGCTGTGGTTCTCGGCGACGCTCGTGGGCGAGCCGGGCTCGAACCGCGGCATCGCCAAGACGCCGTTCCGCCTGCGCTTCCTCAACCCGGACGGCGAGACGACGCGCGAGCGGTTCGAGCTGTACGGGACGCGCGACCGCAAGGTCGACTCGATCGCCGATTGGGGCGCGCCGGTGGGGACCGACGACTTCTGGGCGCGGCCGGGGCGGTACGTCGCGGCGGTGACGCTCGACGCGCGCGGGATCGACGCGGGCGACTACCCGCTCGAGCTGGCGGCGCGGGTGCTCGGCCCGGCCGAGGCGCCGGGGGACCGGTTCGCGTCCGCGCCAGCGCCT
>DATMVO010000294.1:0-11674 GCA_035563115.1 Solirubrobacteraceae bacterium | reverse complement strand
TCCCGCTCCGCCGCCGGTTCCCGCGCGCCTCGAGCAGCCGGTCGCCGCCGTAGAAGAGCAGCGCGCCGACCGCGAGGCCGAGCGCCAGCGGCACGAACCCGCCCTCGCTCAGCGCCTCCTCCGCCAGCTCGAACGCCAGCGACGCGATGAGCGCCCCCGCGCCGAGCCCCATGAGGAGGCCGAGCGCGCGGTCCGGGATGTGGAACTTGGCACCGATGACGGCACCGACGAGGAGCGAGGAAGCGGCGATCACGCCGTAGAGGAGGGCTTCGAGCACGAAACGGGGCTACCCGCCGTCCACGGGTGTCCATAAGCGCTCAACCCTGGAAGCGGGACACCGATGACTGAGAGGCATCGCCCGCCCTCTCCCCACTCGGAAATGACCTGGTTCACCACACATCTTCGCGCGAAGCTCCTCGGAGGCTTCGCCATCGTGCTCGTCGTCATGGCGGGCATCGTCGCTCTGGCCCTCTCGTCCGTGGGCAGCGTCGCGGACAAGTCCACCGAGATGGCCAAGAAGGATCTGCCTGCCGCCAACACGATCGGCACCATCGGCACGAACGAGGGCATCTACCGCGTGGTGGAGCTCATGTACCCGCAGGCCGTCGGCAACGCCAAGGCGCAGAAGGAGCTCGACGGCTACGTCACCGCCCTCGGCGGCGTGGTCGACAAGGCCTTCGCGACGTACGAGAAGGGCCTGATCGGCACCGACGCCGACCGCGCCGGCTTCACCAAGGCCAAGAAGGCCTGGACCGACTACAAGGCGATCTCGGCCGACTTCGTCGCCGCGATCAAGACCGGCGACCAGAAGGGCATCGCCGCCTCCGCCGGCAAGAGCCAGCAGGCGTTCGAGCCGCTCGCCGTCCAGCTCGCCGAGTGGGCCGCCGTGAACCAGAAGTCCGGCCTTTCCCGGGCCAGCGAGATCAGCGACACGCAGAGCTCGTCCCGCACCGGCATCCTGCTCCTCGGCGCCGTCGCCATCGTGCTCGGCATCGCCATCGCGCTGCTCCTCTCCAAGCTGATCGTCGGCGGCATCGCCAACGTCCTCAAGGCCGCCAAGGGCATCGCCGAGGGCGACATCGAGCAGGAGATCGACGTCAAGAGCAAGGACGAGGTCGGCCAGCTCGGCGTCGCCTTCCAGGACCTGATCACCTACGTCCGCGGGACGGCCCAGGAGGCCGAGCGGATCGCCGCCGGCGACCTCACCCACGCCGTCGTGCCGAAGTCCGACAAGGACGTCCTCGGCGTCGCCTTCCGCGACATGCACGCCAACCTCTCCGATCTCGTCGGCGCCGTCCAGCGCAACGCCGGCACGCTGTCCGCCGCCTCGCAGGAGATGGCGTCCACCTCCGAGGAGGCCGGCCGCGCCGTGGGCGAGATCGCCCAGGCCGTGTCCGACGTCGCCCAGGGCGCCGAGCGTCAGGTGCGCTCGGTCGAGGAGGCCAAGCAGGCCACCGAGGAGGTCACCCAGGCGACCGAGGCGTCCGCCGCGTCCGCCCAGGAGACCGCCGTCGCCGCCGGCGAGGCCCGCCGCGTCGCGCAGGAGGGCGAGGAGGTCGTCGCCAAGGCCGCCGAGGCCATGCGCGAGGTGCGCGAGTCCAGCGCGTCCGTGACCGGCGCGATGCGTCAGCTCGGCGCCAAGTCCGAGCAGATCGGCGGCATCGTCGAGACGATCACCGGCATCGCCGGCCAGACCAACCTGCTCGCGCTGAACGCCGCCATCGAGGCCGCGCGTGCCGGTGAGCAGGGCCGTGGCTTCGCCGTGGTCGCCGAGGAGGTCCGCAAGCTGGCCGAGGAGTCCCAGTCCGCGGCCGCCACGATCGCCACGCTCGTCGAGGAGATCCAGGCCGAGACGTCGCAGGCCGTGTCGGTGGTCGAGGAGACCAACACGCGGACCGAGGAGGGCGCCGAGACGGTCGACCAGGCCCGCGAGGCGTTCGGCCGCATCGGCACGTCGGTCGACGACATGACCGGCCGCGTCGACCAGATCGCCGCCGCGATCCAGCAGATCGCCGCGTCGGCCCAGAAGGTGCAGACCGACATGAGCGAGGTCGCCGCCGTCGCCGAGCAGTCCTCGGCCTCGTCCGAGCAGGTCTCGGCCTCCACCGAGGAGACCTCCGCGTCCGCGCAGGAGATCGCCTCGTCGGCCCAGGGCCTCGCCCGCACGGCCGAGGAGCTCGAGGAGCTCGTGGGCAAGTTCCAGCTGGCCGCCTGAGCGGGTCTCCCGGCGCCTGACGCGACGGTACGACGCCTACCGGCCTAACGGCCTATTCGGCGCTCGTCCCGCCGCGCCAGGCATCCGGGATGACTCACTCAGGTCCTACTGCGAAGGCCGCCCCCAGGCGGCCTTCGTCGTTCTCGTCCTTAGTGCGCCGCGACCGGCGCCGCGTCGCCGGCCTCGTTGAACTCGTCCGCGCCCGGGCGGAGGATGAGGCCGCAGACGATCGCGCCGACGAGGAAGATGCCTGCCGACCACCAGAACGCGGTGGTGTAGCCCTCGACCGCCGCCTGCGCGGCGACCTCCGGCGAGCGGGCGCGCTGGCCCTGCGACTGCGCGAAGTCGACCGCCGCCGTGTTCGCCATCGTGGAGAGGAACGCGGTGCCGATGGAGCCGCCGACCTGCTGCGCGGTGTTGACCATCGCCGACGCGACGCCCGCGTCGTGGCGCGCGACGCCCGACGTGGCGGACGCGAACGACGGCGCGAAGATCAGGCCCATGCCGACGCCCATGAGGATCAGCGACGGCAGGACGTGGCCGGCGTACGACGAGTCCACCTCGAGCTGGGCGAGCAGCGCGAGCGCGATCGCCGCGAACGTCATGCCGAGCGCGATCAGCGGCTTGGGGCCGAAGCGCGGGACGAGCTTCGTGTTGCCGAGCGTCGCGGTCGTCATGATCGCCGCGGTCATCGGGAGGAACGCCAGGCCGGTCTGGATCGGCGTCATGTCCAGCGTCTGCTGGAGGTAGAACGTCAGGAAGAGGAAGACGCCGAACATGCCCGCGCCGGAGAGGCCGACGGCGAGGTACGCGCCGCCGCGGTTGCGGTCCAGCACCACGCGCAGCGGCAGGAGCGGGTGCTTGACGCGCGTCTGCAGCGTCACGAAGACCACGATCAGGAGCACGCCGACGGCCAGCGAGCCGAGCGTGATCCCGGCGCTCCAGCCCTCGGTCTCCGCCTTCGCGAAGCCGAAGACGAGCAGGAAGAGGCCGGCGCACGCGGCGATCGTGCCGGGGATGTCGAGCTGCGGCTTTCCCTCGCGCGGGACCTGCTTGATCATCACGACCGCGGCCGCCGCGGCGGGCAGCGCGAACAGCAGGTTCACGTAGAGGCACCAGCGCCACGAGAGCGTCTCGGTGAGGATGCCGCCGAGCAGCAGGCCGATCGCGGCGCCGCCGCCGGCGATCGCGCCGAAGATGCCGAACGCCTTGCCGCGCTCGGACGGGTCGGTGAACGTGACGCTCAGCAGCGAGAGCGCGGCAGGAGCGAGCAGCGCGCCGAAGACGCCCTGCAGCGCGCGGGCGGCGACGAGGACGCCGAAGCTCTGCGCGGCGCCGCCGAGCGCCGACGCGATCGCGAAGCCGATGAGGCCGACGACGAACGCCCACTTGCGGCCGAAGAGGTCGCCGATGCGGCCGCCGAGAAGGAGGAGCGAGCCGAACGCCAGCGCGTACGCGGTGATGATCCACTGGCGGTCGTCGTTGGAGAACCCGAGGTCCTGCTGTGCCGACGGGAGCGCGATGTTCACGATCGTCGCGTCGAGCACCACCATCAGCTGGGCGATGCCGATGACGCCGAGGATCGCCCAGCGGCGTGCGTGGTTGGGATCTGCGGTGCGGTCGGGCATGCGGCGGTCTCCGAGGGCTGAGGGGAGCGTCGACCCTAGCGAACCGGAATGGGGAATCCGGTTGCTGCGGGGTGCTGGGGGCCGGACCGTGATACCCATGCGGGCCGCATGGCTGACCGCCCCGGACCCCGCGTCGACCTCGTCGATCCCGCCGCCTACACGCCCCCGTACGACCACGCGTTGGCGGCCGCGCTGGCGGGGGTGGGGGCGCGTGTGCGGTTGGTCACGGGCCCGTTCGCGCACGGTGAGGTGCCGCGGATCTCCGCCGCCGCCCCGTACGCGGTGGACGAGCGGTTCTACCGGTGGTCGCCGCCGGGCGGCGCGCGGCGCTTCGCGCGGCTGGCGCAGCACGTGCCGGACATGCTGCGGTACCGCCGCGCGGCGGCGTCGGGGGCCGATGTCGTGCATTTCCAGTGGCTGCCGGTGCAGCCGGTCGACGTCCACCTCCTCCCGCCGGGGCGGCCCCGTGTGCTCACGGCGCACGACGTCCTCCCACGCGAGGCGGGCGCGCGGCGGCGCGACGCCCAGCGGCGGCTGTACGAGCGGATGGACGCGGTCGTCGTGCACTCCGAGCACGGCCGGCGGCGGCTGATCGACCTCGGCATCGATCCGGCGCGGGTGGAGGTCATCCCGCACGGCGCGTTCACCCACCTGACGGAGCTACCGTCCGAGGCGCCGCTGGCCCCGCAGCTCGCTGCGGTCCCCGCCGAGAAGCCGGTCGTGCTCCTCTTCGGCCTCCTCCGGCCGTACAAGGGGCTCGACGTGCTGCTGCGGGCGTGGGAGGGCATCGACGACGCCGAGCTGTGGATCGTCGGCAACCCGCGCGGCGTCACGCTCCCCGACCCGCTTCCGCCCGGCGTCCGCGCCGAGCCCCGCTTCGTCGCCGACGCCGAGATCCCCGCGCTCTTCCGCCGCGCCGACCTCGTCGTCCTCCCGTACCGCGAGATCGACCAGTCCGGCGTCCTCTTCACCGCCCTCGCCTTCGGCAAGCCCCTCATCCTCTCCGACGTCGGCGGCTTCCCCGAGGTCGCCGCCCACGGCGCCGCCTCCGTCGTCCCCGCCGGCGACGCCGCTGCCCTCCACACCACCCTCGCGCAGCTCCTCGCCGACCCCGCCCGCCGTACCGCCCTCGCCTCCGCCTCCGCCACAGCGGCCCGCGACCACTACGCCTGGCCGACCATCGCCGCCAAGCACCTCGCGCTCTACGACCGCCTCCTCTCCACGCGCTAGCCGACGCGCGCAATCACGTCGTACGCGACCCGCTTGTTGCCATCGGGCAGCGGGTGGTACCGGACGATCCGTGAGCAGAGGACGCCGGCCTTCTGGCTGAAGGCCGGGAAGAGCTCGTGCTCACCGAAGCCCGCGAACGGCGCGCCGAGCGCGGACTCGGCGAGCGCGACGACGTGCGGGACCCGTGCGAGGGCGTGGTCATCGACCTCACGCAAGTCTCGACCGCGCACTTCTCGCCCCCCGGAGGACGCCGACATGCCGAAGACGCTCACCCTGCGCCTCGCCGACGACCAGGCTGCGATGCTGGAGCTCGTGGCGCGCGCGGAAGATCAGACGGTGACCGAGGCCGTCCGGACGGCGATCGACTCGCACATCGAGGCGCGGCGGAAGGACGAGGCGTTCATGAAGCGCCTGCGTGAGCGGCACGAGCGTGAGAAGGCGCTGTACGACCGCCTGGCGAAGTAGCGGCGCGGGCGGGCTCGTAGGCTGCTCGCTCGTGTTGCGGCGCCTTCCTGCCTTCCTCCTCGTGTACGCCCAGGTCGGGTACCCGGCCGTGCTGGCCGCCTGGGCGAAGGCCGAGGGGCCGGCGGGGCTGGACGTGCCGCGGGCGCAGGGCACCGAGGAGCTGCCGCCGCTGACGCTGGTGATCGCGGCGTACAACGAGGGCTCGGTCATCACGCAGAAGGTCGAGAACGCGCTCGCGCTCGACTACCCGCGCGAGCGGCTGCGGGTGATCGTCGCGTGCGACGGGTGCACGGACGACACGGTGGAGCGGGCGCGCGCGGCGGGCGCCGACCTCGTGCTCGACCTCCCGCGCGGCGGGAAGGTGCGGGCGCAGGACGCGGCGGTGCGGCGGGCGGAGACGGAGCTGGTCGCGTTCTCCGACGCCAACGCGCTGCTCGAGCCCGACGCGCTCCGCGAGCTCGTCGCGCCCTTCGCGCACGACCCGGAGATCGGTTACGTCTGCGGCCAGGTCACGTTCGTCAACGAGGCGGGGACGAATCAGGAGGGCCTGTACTGGCGCTACGAGATGGCGATCCGCGCGCTCGAGTCGCGGCTGGCCTCCGTCACCGGCGGCAACGGCGCGATCTACGCGACCCGCCGCGACGCCTACGTCGAGATGGACGAGCGCATGGGCCACGATCTGAGCTTCCCGTTCACGCTCGTGAAGCACGGGTGGCGCGCCGTCTACCGGCCGAGCGCCCGCGCGACGGAGAAGATGGTCCCGTCCGTCGAGGGCGAGTGGCGGCGCAAGCGGCGGATGATGAGCCACGCCTGGCCGATCGTCGTCGAGGGCGGCCTGCTCGACCCGCGCGGCTACCCGCCCCGCTACGCCTTCATGGTCGCCAGCCACCGCGCGCTCCGGTACGCGTCCCCGTTCCTCCACCTCGCCGCGCTCGCGTGGAGGCCGAGCCGCCGCGCGTCGCTCCTCCTCGCCGCCGCCGCGCTCCTCGGCGACCGCGTCAAGTCGAGGCCGCTCCTCATCGCCCGCTACTACGTCCTCACCCAGGCGTCGATCGCGATGGGCTTGCACGACTACGCGCGCCACGGCACCCCGGCGGGCTGGACGGCGCCGGAGGGGACTCGCTGAGCGTGCGCCGTGCGTTCGATGTGGCGGTCGCGGGCGCGGCGCTGATCCTCTCCGCCCCGATCCTCGCCGCCGCGATCGTCGCGATCCGCCTGGAGTCCAAGGGCCACCCGATCTACCGCCAGCGCCGCGTCGGCAAGGACGGCCGGCCGTTCGACGTCCTCAAGCTCCGCACGATGGTCGCGGGCGCCGAGTCGATGGGCTCCGGCCTGGCCGTGACCGAGGGCGACGCGCGCATCACGCGCGTCGGCGCGCTCCTCCGCCGCACGTCGATCGACGAGCTGCCGCAGCTCATCAACGTCCTCCGCGGCGACATGGCGATCATCGGCCCGCGCCCGACGGTGCCGGTGCAGGTCGAGCAGTACACCGAGCGCCAGCGCGGGCGCCTGGCGATCCTCCCCGGCCTCACCGGGTGGGCGCAGGTGAACGGCCGCACCGCGCTGCCGTGGGACGAGCGGATCGAGCTCGACCTCTGGTACATCGAGCACCGCTCCCTCCGGCTCGACCTGAAGATCCTCGTCCGGACGGTCGCGATCGTCCTCGGCGGCGACGGGCTCTACCGCGGCGACGCGGGCTGGAAGCCGAAGAAGCGCTAGCGGCCCGCGGCCGCGCCGCCACCGGCGGACCCGGGAGCCGCGGCCGGAGCGGGCGCCGGCGTGCTCCCCGCCGTCCCCGCCGCGGACGACGTGAGCTTCCGCACGACCCGCGTGTAGAAGTCCGCCTGCGCCGGCGTGTTCTTCGCATCTCCCGCGACCCGCACGCGCAGGCGGTACAGCCCCGCGCGGCCGAGCGGCAGCGTGCCGCGGAACGCGCCGCCGCGCGCCCGCACCGAGACCCGCTTGGCGAGCACGTACCGCCCCGGCCCGACCTGCCGCGCCGCCTCGATCACGAGCGTCTTCTCGCGCGGCCGGACGGTCCCGCTCACCACCGCGCGGTGCCCGATCTTCACCTGCCGCGCCGGCTTGCGGACGAGCAGCGTCGGCGCCACGGTCACCTTCACCGGCGCGGAGCGGATGCTCCCCAGCAGCGCGCGGACGGTGCGGTTGCGGGAGGTCGGCAGCGACGCGGTGAACGCGCCGTCCGGCTGCGTGACCGCCGACGAGACGGCCTTGAAGCCCTTCGCGGTCAGCACCTGGATCTTGACGCGCTGGCCGGCGATCGGCGTGCCGGCGGCGTCGGTCAGGCGACCGGTCAACTGCGCGGGCTCGGGGTACGAGAGCGCGAGCCGCGAGGCGCTGAGCGTCAGCTTCGACGTCGCGCCCACGCCCGGCTGCGGCGCGCCGATGATGTCCGGCGCGCCCGCCTCGGCGAGCTGGCGGATGCGCGGGAGCTGCGCGTAGAGCTGGTCGCCCGGGCACGCGGTCGCGTTGCCGTCGCGGTGGCCGGAGATCCGCTCGAAGACGTGGGTCGTGCCGCTCGGGAACTTGTTCGTCTCGCCGCCCGCGGAGACCAGCGGCACCGTGCCCGTCACCGGCACGCCGTGGAGCGGGAGCTTCCACGCGATCAGCTTCGCCATCGCCGTGATGGCGGCGTCGGTCTGGGGGACGTCCTGGTACGTGCCGAGGTTCGAGATGCCGGTCGACTGGGCGTTCCAGCCCTGCATCTGCGCGCCGACGACGGGCTGGTCGATGCCGCCCGCGCGGCCCTCGAAGATCTGCCCGTACTTGTCGACGAAGAAGTTGTAGCCCACGTCGTCCCAGCCGTTCGAGTTGCGGTGGAACCGGCAGATGCCGAGCACCATCGCGGCCGAGTCGGCGGCGGAGTAGTCGTTCGCGCTGACCGTGTGGTGGATCGCCGCCATCTGCACGGTGCCCATCGACGGCGTGTCCCGCGGCTGGCACTGGTCGCCGCCCCACTGGGCGCGGGGGATGATCGGCGGCTGACCCGTGCCGGCCTGGCGCGCGGCGGCGCGGGCGGTCACGCGCGGCTTGGCCGCCGCGGCGGGCTCACCGGTCACGCGGACGAGGTGGAGCCGCAGGTTCGTGACCTTGCCGCTCACCCGCACCTGAACGCGGTTCGCGCCGCCCGCCCAGATCGGGTCGGAGCCGTGCGCGCCGCTGTCGGCCGTCCCGACCTCCGTCCACTTCCGCCACGGCCCGCCCGGCTCGGCGACCCGCACCTCGGCGTGCAGATCCTCCGGCGCGCGATCCCACTTCAGGCCGAAGACCTGGAAGGTGCGCTTGGCCCGCAGGACCTTCGACGTCCACAGCGAACCGTGGTCGTGACCGGCG
This sequence comes from Solirubrobacteraceae bacterium, assembly GCA_035563115.1. GTDB lineage: Bacteria > Actinomycetota > Thermoleophilia > Solirubrobacterales > Solirubrobacteraceae > CADCVT01. Next base: position 2,782 of record DATMVO010000294.1, on the reverse strand, counting down.
GAGGCCGCGCGAGCGGTCGGCGCGGCGGCGGTGGTGCCCACGCGCAGCTCGAAGTCGCTCGCCTTCGGGGCCGCAGCGGCGGACGAGGGGATGAGCGCGCAGACGAGCGCTGCGCAGAGTGGGGCGAACCGGCGCATCGGACCTATGGAACACGGTCTGCCGCCATCGGTTGCGGCATGAACGCGATCCTGCGGCCCGACGCGCCGAACGACCTACTCGAACTCGGAGGGGATCTGCTCCGGGCCCTTGTCGACGTTGTCGCGGCGGAAGGCGCGGATGGCGTCGAAGACCTTGTCGTTCCACGACGGGCAGGTCAGGGCCTTGGTCCAGGCGGTGGCGGCGACCGCGTACGTCATGTTCGTCTGGTTCTGGAAGACGAGCGTCTTGTAGCCGGCGATGCCCTGGACCTCCTCCTCGAACAGGGCGTCGAGCTGGTCGATCCGCTGCTGCGGCGTGCCCGGCTTGTACTGGATGTTGATCCGGCCGTGCTCGAGCGCGTGGACGGACTGCTCGAGGTCGGGCGGGCCGTCGGCCGGGTAGATGCCCTCGCGCGACGGCGTGGGATCGTGGTCGCCGGACTCGGGCGGGTTCTGCTTGTACTGCACGTCGGTCTCGACGTGGTTCGAGCTCTCCTCCTTGTCCTCGCGGACCTGGCAGCCGGCGGCACGTGCGGCCTCGGAGAGGTTCTCGATCTGGATGGCGGGCAACGCGGCGGTGGCGCCGCCACCGGACACCGTGTCGTCGTCGCCGCCGGTCAGGAGGACGACGACCACGGCGACGATCGCCACGAGGAGCACGCCTCCGCCGACCATGCCCAGCCGCTTGCGGTTCTCCGCGCTCTTGCGCGCGGCCTCCTCGGCGGCCTCCCGCTCCAGGCGGCGCCGTTCCTTGTCCTCAGCACGAGTCATTGCGGAGGCCAGCTTACGCTACGGCGGTGACCCCCTGGAAGGACCCGTAGCACCGGTCGACGAAGTCGGCGATCTCGCCGGTCAGCCGATCGGGAGCCACGCGCAGCTCCAGGATCGAGCTCGCCTCCAGCAGCCGGCCGTTCGGGAGCTCGTCGGCGAGCATCCCGGCGTCGGAGAACGGGTGGATCGGATCGCGCGGGTGGCCGATCACCAGCGCGGGCGTCTCGATCCGTCGCCGCTGGGCGCGCGACGGCGCGATCCGGCCGAAGATCAGGCCCTCCAGCACCGCGGCGCTCGGCCCCGGGTCCTGCCGGATCGTGTCCACGACGATGTTCCCCAGCACGCCGAGCGGTTCCCGCGGGACCGCGCGAGCGCCGACCTGCACGACGCGCATCAGCGGCGTCAGGTACTTGAGCGTGAGCATCGGCGGGAGGAACGTCAGCACCGAGGCCACCAAAGCGCCGTCCAGCACCGACATCTCGATCACCATCCCGCGCAGCCGCTCGGGCGCCAGCACGGCGGCCTCGAGCGTCGTGTTCGCGCCCAGCGACGTCCCGAGCACGACCGCCCGGTCGATCTCCAGGTGGTCGAGGAGCCCGATCAGCTGCTCGCCGAACGCGGTCATCGAGTACGACGAGGCGTCGCGCGGCCGCTCCGACTCGCCGTGGCCGAGCAGGTCGAGCGTGATCACGCGGTTCCCGCGCGCGGCGAGGGCCTGCGCGAGCGGCTCGTGCATCCGCTTGCTCAGCAGCAGCCCATGGAGGAGGACGACCGGCCGCTCCCCGGTGCCGTACTCGGCGTACGACAGGCGTCGACCGTCGTGCGTGAACGCGCCCACGTGCGGGAAGGTACTGATATCCAGTCACCGGCCAACCGCGGGCGCATCCGAGCGTTCCGGTTGATGGTGCTGTCCCGCAGTCCATGTCCGCCACGCTCCCTTCCCGCGCCGTCACGGTCGTCCGGCGTCCCCGACGCACCCTGCGCTTCGCCCGCGACGAGGAGCTCGTCCGGCTGCTGCGGAGCGGGCACGACGGCGCCTTCGAGGCGATCTACGACCGCCACCACCGCGGGATCCTCTCGTTCACGCGGCACATGCTCGGCTCCCGCGAGGAGGCCGAGGACGCCGTGCAGCACACCTTCGCGGCCGCGCACAAGCACCTCGTCGAGACCGACAAGGCGATCCAGCTCAAGCCCTGGCTCTACACGATCGCCCGCAACCGCTGCCTGTCCGTGTTGCGCGTGCGCCGCGACGAGCGCGCGCTCGAGGACGCGCCCGAGCCGTCCGTCGACGGGCTCGGCGCCGAGGTCCACCGCCGTCAGGAGCTGCGCGACCTGCTCGCCGACCTCCAGCGGCTCCCCGAGGACCAGCGCGCCGCGCTCGTCCTGGCGGAGCTGGGGGACCTGAGCCACGAGGAGATCGCGGAGGCGATCGGCGTGCGCACAGGCAAGGTCAAGGCCCTGGTGTTCCAGGCACGCGAGTCGCTCGCCGGCTCGCGCGCGGCGCGTGAGGCGGACTGCCACGAGATCCAGGAGCAGCTCGCGGTGCTGCGTGGCGGGGCGCTGCGGCGCACGACGATCCGCCGTCACGTCGACGAGTGCGTCGCGTGCGCCGCGTTCAAGGCCGAGGTGCAGCGCCAGCGCAGCCAGCTGGCCGCGGTGCTGCCGGTGGTGCCGACGCTGGCGCTGAAGGGCAGCGTGCTGAGCGGTGCGGGCGCGGGGGGCGCCGGGGCCGCGGGTGCCGGCGGTGCGGGCGCGGGCGCTGGTGCGGCGGGAGGGGCGGGCGCGGGTGGCGCTGGAGCCGGTGGTGCGGCGGCGACGGCGGGCGGTGCGGGCGCGGGCGCGGCGGGTGTCGCGAGCGCCGGCGGTGCGAGCGC
>DATMVO010000293.1:0-5668 GCA_035563115.1 Solirubrobacteraceae bacterium | reverse complement strand
CTCGGCCGCCGGCCCGCGCGCATCACGGTCGCCGTGGACGTCGCGGACGAGGTCGCGCCCGTCGCGGCCGAGCTGGGCCTGATCCCCGCCGGCGAGGCGACGCTGATGTCGTGCGCGCTGGACTACGCGCACGCGGAGGCGCCGAGCGGGCGGGTGGAGCGGGTCGTCGACGCGGCGGGCCTCGAGGAGGTCTCCGAGCTGGTCGCCGCGGCGTTCGGCCTCGACGGCAGCGAGATCCTCAACGGCGACCTGTACGACGCCGAGGGCGCCGATGGCTGGCTGCTGCGCGACGAGGAGGGCCACGCCGTGAGCTCGCTCGTCGCCACCGCCGACCCGGACCTGCTCGGCCTGTGGTCGATCGCCACGCCGCCCGCCGCCCAGCGCCGCGGGCACGGCCAGCGGCTGCTCCGCGCGGTCCTCGGCCACTACGCGCTCGAGGGCCTGGAGACGGCCTGCGTGATCGCGACCGAGCAGGGCGCGCCGCTCTACCGCACCGTCGGCTTCGAGCCGGCCGAGCGGCTGCGCGTGTGGATGAAGCGCTAGCGCCCGCGCTGGCGCGCTCGGGCGCCCGCCGCGTGGTGCGGCAGGCGCCTCGCTTCGCCTAGCGGCGTCGTCTCAGACGCCCGCGGCCTGCTTGGCCTGGCGCGCCGCCTTCTGGCGCTGCACCGGGTCGAGCTGGACCTTGCGCAGCCGGACGGCCTCCGGCGTGACCTCGACGCACTCGTCCTCGCGCAGGAACTCCAGCGCCTGGTCGAGCGAGAGCGTCCGCTTGGGGACGAGCCGGTCGAGCTCCTCCGCGCCGGCCGAGCGGTGGTTGGTCAGCTTGCGCGGGCGGACGGCGTTGACGTCGAGGTCCTCGGGACGGACGTGCTCGCCGACGATCATGCCCTGGTAGACCTCGTCGCCGGGCTCGACGAAGAGCGAGCCGCGGTCCTGCAGCTGGGTGCACGCGTAGCCGGTGACCGCGCCCTGGCGGTCGGAGATCAGCGAGCCCGTCGTGCGGGTGCGCAGCTCGCCTGCCCACGGCTCGTAGCCGTCGGAGACGTGGTGCAGCACGCCGGTGCCGCGCGTCTCGGAGAGGAACTCGGTACGGAAGCCGATCAGGCCGCGGGCCGGCAGGCGGTACTCCATCCGGACCCAGCCGGTGCCGTGGTTGACCATCTCGGTCATGCGGCCCTTGCGCTCGGCGAGCAGCTGCGTGACGACGCCGACGTGCTCCTCCGGGACGTCGATCGTCGCGTGCTCGAACGGCTCGTGGCGCTTGCCGTCGATCTCGCGGACGAGCACCTGCGGCTGGCCGACGGTCAGCTCGAAGCCCTCGCGGCGGAGCGTCTCGACGAGCACGCCGAGCTGCAGCTCGCCACGGCCCTGGACCTCCCAGGAGTCCGGGCGCTCGGTGTCGTTGACGCGCAGCGACACGTTGCCGATCAGCTCCTGATCCAGGCGGTTCTTCAGCAGGCGCGCGGTCAGCTTGGTGCCGTCGCGGCCGGCGAACGGCGAGGTGTTGATGCCGATGACGACGGACAGCGACGGCAGGTCGACGGTGATGACCGGCAGCGGGCGCGCGTCGGCGGGGTCGGCGAGCGTCTCGCCGATCGTCACGTCGGCCAGGCCGGCGATCTGGACGAGCTCGCCCGGACCTGCCTCGTCGGCGGGGACGCGGCCGAGCGCCTCGGTGACGAAGAGCTCGGTGAGCTTGGCGTTCTCGACCGTCCCGTCGGCCTTGCACCAGGCGACGGTCTGGCCCTTCTTCATCGTGCCGTTGTGGATGCGGCAGATCGCGAGGCGGCCGACGTACGGCGAGGCGCCGAGGTTGGTGACGTGCGCCTGCAGCGGCATCTCGGGGTCGAACTCGGGCGCGGGGATCGTCTCGACGAGCAGGTCGAGCAGCGGCTTGAGGTCCTCGGCCAGGTCGTCCGCGGACTCGGTCGACGCGCGGCCGGCCTTCGCGTTGCAGTAGACGACCGGGAAGTCGATCTGGTCCTCGTCGGCGTCGAGGTCGAGGAAGAGCTCCTCCACCTCGGTGATGACCTCGTCGATCCGCGCGTCGGGGCGGTCGACCTTGTTGATGACCAGCACGATCCGCAGGTTGGCCTCGAGCGCCTTGCGCAGCACGAAGCGGGTCTGCGGGAGCGGGCCCTCGGACGCGTCGACGAGCAGCAGCACGCCGTCGACCATCGTCATCCCGCGCTCGACCTCGCCGCCGAAGTCGGCGTGGCCCGGGGTGTCGACGATGTTGATCTTGACGTCGCCGTACCGGATCGCGGCGTTCTTGGCCTGGATCGTGATGCCGCGCTCGCGCTCCTGATCCATGGAGTCCATGACGCGGTCGTCGACGTCGGCGCCCTCGCGGAAGGCGCCGGTCTGACGGAGCATCGCGTCGACGAGGGTGGTCTTGCCGTGGTCGACGTGGGCGATGATCGCCACGTTGCGCAGGTCGGAGCGGTTCTGGGTCATTCGGAGCGTCTTCGTGAGGAGGCGGAGGGAGCGGCCCGGATGGACACGCGCGCGCGAAAGCGCACGGAAGAACCGCGTCATCCCAGAGTATCGGCCTGCACGTCACCCGTTTGTGACCTCCACGCGCCGCCGCGCGCGTGCCCCTTCAGCGCAGCGCGCGCGACGCTCCGCCGTCACCGAGCGGGCGCGCGGTGGCGGCGGGCGCGGAACCCGGCGCGGCCGAGCCGTGCCGCCCCATCGGTGCGCCATCGGCGGCCTCCTGCGCACGACGACGGTCGGCCGCGTCCATCATCGGCAGCACCCGCAGGACGGCGAACAGCGTGCACACCCCCGCGGTCGCCGGCGCGAGCGCGAGAAGCAGCCCGTCGGAGGCTCCCGCGAACGTGGCACCTGCGAGCACGACGCAGCTCGTTGCGAGCATCCCGAGCAGCTGCCGCGCTGCTCGCTTCACCGACGGATCCCACTTCTGCATCTAAGAGCCCTTGTAGCAGATCCACAGCAGCAGGGTGAGGAACGTCGCCATCCACAGCCCGACGAAGACGCCGCGCTCCCCGTCGTCGATGATCGCGCGGTGCGTCGCGTTGAGCTGCGCCCCGGCGAGAGCCCCGCCGAAGCCGCCGAGCACGAACGCCGCGCCGTTCGTGACCGCCAGGAGATCCCAGAGTTCCATTGCCCTTCGGTAGGGCGACGGAGGCGGAAGTTCGCCCCCCCAGGGCGGGCGCGGGCTAGGAGACGGTGGTGAGGGTCTTGGGGAGGGAGGAGAGGACGTCGTAGCCGTCTTCGGTGACGACGACGAGGTCCTCGATGCGGACGCCGACCTGGTCGGGGAGGTAGATGCCGGGCTCGACAGTGACGATCTGGCCGGCCGCCAACGCCGTCTCGCCCTTGACGCTCAGCCGGGGGCCTTCGTGGACCTCGAGGCCGACGCCGTGGCCGAGGCCGTGGCCGAAGTGCTCGCCGTGACCGGCGGCGGTGATGATGTCGCGGGCGACGGCGTCGACCTCGCGGCCCAAAGGCCCGGGTCGAACGGCCTCCAGGGCGGCGAGCTGGGCTTCGAGCACCGTGTCGTAGACGGCGCGGTCGCGGGGGTCGAGGTCGCCGGTGGCGTAGGTGCGGGTGCAGTCGCTCGCGTAGCCGTCGAGCATGCAGCCCCAGTCGATGACGACCAGCGTCCCGGCCGGGATCTCGACGTCGCGCGGCGAGGCGTGCGGGAGGGCGCCGTGCGCGCCCGCGGCGACGATCGGCGGGAACGACACACCCTCCGCCCCACGCCGGCGCATCGCGAACTCCAGCTCCAGCGCGACGTCCTTCTCCGTCCGCCCCACGATGCCGATGGACAGCACCTCGGTCAGCGCGTCGTCGGCGAGCTGCGCCGCGGCGCGCACGGCGGCGATCTCGGAAGCGTCCTTCACGAGCCGCAGCTCCTCCAGCAGCCCGCCGGCCGGCACGAGCTCGACGCCCTCCCCCACGAGCTCCTGCAGCCGCTCGAACTGCCGCACCGACAGGTCGTCCGAGTCGAACCCGACGCGCCCCGCCGGCAGACCGGAGGCGCCCCGCTCCAGCAGGTCCGTCGCGATCTCGTGCGTGAACGCGTCGGACACCTCGTCGTCAGCCTGCGTCAGGTAGCGGAAGTCCGTCACGAACCGGCACACGTCGTGCCCCAGCACGGCCAGCCCCGACGACCCGGTGAACCCCGTCAGCCACCGGACGTTGACCAGCCCCGTGACCAGCAGCGCGTCGAGCTCCCGCTCGGCCAGCGACTCCAGCACCTTCGCGACACGCGCGCTCATAGCCCCAGCTCCCCCTTCAGGCGCGAAAGCGCCTCCTTGTACCCGTCGGGCCCCTGCCCGGAGACGGTCGAGATGCAGATGTCGCGGATCACGGACACGCGGCGGAACTCCTCGCGCGCCATGACGTCGCTCAGGTGGACCTCCACGCACGGCAGCCCGGTCAGCTCCAGCGCGTCGCGGATCGCCCACGCGTAGTGCGTCCACGCGCCCGGGTTCATGACGATCCCGTCCGCCAGGCCGTCCAGCCGGTGCAGGTGCTCGACGAACTCGCCCTCGTGGTTGGTCTGGAAGAACCGCGCTTCCAGGCCGAGCGACCGCGCCGACTCCGCGATCCGCCGCTCGAGCTCGTCGAAGTCCAGGCCGCCGTAGTGGCCGGGGTCGCGCCGCCCGAGCTGGTCGAGGTTGACCCCGTGCATGACCTCGATCCGGTTCCTCACGACGCCCTCCCGAGCTCCTCGACGGCGGCGACGACCGACGCGTCGTCGACGTGGTGGCCGTGGGAGACGTCGCCCGGCGCCGCCACGAGCACGAACGGGACGGTGTCCCCCACGCGCTTCTTGTCCCGGCGCGTCGTCGCGACGACCTCGCGCGCGTCGAACCCGGTGATCGTCGTCGGGAGCCCGCGCGACGCGAGCAGCTCGCGGACCTGCGTGCGCAGCGCGTCCTGACCGGAGAGCCGGAGCGCCGCGAGCAGCCCGAGCCCGACCGCCTCCCCATGCGACATCGAGAAGCCCGACAGCGCCTCGAACGCGTGCGCGACGGTGTGGCCGAGGTTGAGCACCTGCCGGCGCCCGCCATCGCGCTCGTCCGCACCGACGACCTGCACCTTCGTGCGCGCGCACGCGAAGATCACGTCCGCGTCGACCGGCCCGCCGTCCTTCACCGCGTCCCACAGCGAGCCGCCGGCGATCAGCGCGGTCTTGACGACCTCCGCGTACCCCGCCGCGTGCTCGCGCTCGGGCAGCGTCTCGAGCGTGTCGAGATCGCAGAGGACCGCGCGCGGCTGGTGGTAGGCGCCAACGTAGTTCTTGCCCATCGGGATGTCGACGCCGGTCTTGCCGCCGATGGCCGCGTCCACCTGCGAGACGACCGTCGTCGGGACCTGCACGACCGGCACGCCGCGCTGGTAGGTCGCGGCGGCGAAGCCGGCGAGGTCGGTCAGGACGCCGCCGCCGACCGCGCGCACGTGGTCGCCGCGCGTGACCTCGGCGCCGAGGAGCGCGGTCCACAGCTCCGTGGCCGTCGCGATCGTCTTGTGCTCCTCGCCGGACGGGACGACGTGGTCGGCGTCCGGCGCCCAGCGGTCGCGGACCGACGCGTCGGCGATGGTGAACGCGCGGCCCGGCGCGCCCGCGTCGAACGTCCGCACCCCGTGCCCGGCGACGACCGGGTAGGAGCCGCCGGCCGTGTGCGCCCACGCG
>DATMVO010000292.1:0-4156 GCA_035563115.1 Solirubrobacteraceae bacterium | reverse complement strand
AGCTTCTCGTCGACCGTGTACCCAGAGAGCTGGATGACCTCCATCCGGTCGCGCAGCGGCCCAGGAATCGTGTCGAGGGTGTTCGCGGTCGCGATGAACATGACCTCGGAGAGGTCGAATGGCAGGTCGAGGTAGTGGTCGCGGAACGTCGTGTTCTGCTCGGGGTCGAGCACCTCGAGCAACGCGGATTCAGGCCCGCCCGCCCCGCCGCGGAAGTCGGCGCCCATCTTGTCCAGCTCGTCGATCATGAACAGCGGGTTCATCGAGCCCGCGTCGCGCATCGCGCGGACGATCACGCCCGGCATCGCGCCGATGTACGTGCGCCGGTGGCCGCGGATCTCGGACTCGTCGCGCACGCCGCCGACGCTGATGCGCTCGAACTCGCGCCCGAGCGCCTTGGCGACCGACCGGCCCAGCGACGTCTTGCCGACGCCGGGCGGGCCGGCGAAGCAGATGATCGAGCCGCGCGCCTCGTGCGGGCCGCCGCGCATGAGCTTGCGGACGGCGAGGAACTCGAGGATCCGGTCCTTGACCTGCTCGAGGCCGTAGTGGTCCTCGTCGAGCACGGCGCGGGCGTGCGCGAGATCCAGGTCGTCCTCGGTCCGGTTCCCCCACGGCAGCGACGCGACCCATTCCAGCCAGCCGCGGATGACGCCGTGCTCGGCCGCGGCCTGCGGGAGGCGCTCCAGGCGGCTCAGCTCGCGGTCGACCTGCTTGCGGACGCTGTCGGGCAGCTCGATCTCGTCGAGCTGGTCGCGCAGCTCGTCGACCTCCGCCTCGCCCGGGTCGCGCTCGCCCAGCTCGTCCTGGATCGCCTTGAGCTGCTGGCGGAGGAAGAACTCGCGCTGGGTGCGGTCGATCTCGCCCTGCACCTCGGACTGGATGCGGGAGCCGATCTGGACGACGTCGAGCTCGCCAGCGAGGATCTGAGCGATCCGTCTGAGACGACGCGCGACGTTGGTCTCGGCGAGCAGCTCCTGCTTGTCGGGCGTCTTGAGCCGCAGCGAGCCGGCGATCAGGTGCGACAGCTCCGCCGGGTCCTCGATGTTCGCGACGGCGACCTGCAGCTCCTCGGGCAGGTACGGGAGCGCCTCGACGATCTGGCCGAACGTCTGCTGGACGTTGCGGACGAGCGCGGTCAGCTCGGCGTCCGCGCCCTCCGGCTGCGCCTCGTCGGGCATCGCGGTGACGCGCGCGACGAGGTACGGGTCCTCGCTGACGAACTCGTCCAGGCGGACGCGCTCGCCCGCGTGGACGAGGATGCGCAGGGTGCCGTCGGGCGCCTTGAGCATCCGCGCGATCGTGCCGACGACGCCGACGTCGTAGAGCTGGCTCGGGCCGGGCTCGTCCAGCTCGGCGTTCCTGCTCGCGACGAGGACGATCGTCCGGTCGCCGGCCAGCGCGTCGTTGACGAGCTTGACGGAGCGCGGCTGGCCGACGGCGAGGGGGAGGACGGTGTCGGGGAACGCGACCGCCTCGCGCATGGGCAGGACGGGCGCCTGCTCGGGGACGGACGGGGCCTCGTGCTCGCCGGCGGGGTCGGCGCTGGTGATGTCGATCACCGCTCGCCCTCGGGCTCGGGGAGGTCGGCGGGCGCGTCGGCGCGGCGGATCGGGACGCTCTTGGGCGCCTCGGTCTCGGGCTTGAGCGGCAGGACGACCTCGAGGATGCCGTTGCGGTAGTCGGCGCGCGCGTTCTCGGCGTCGACGTCGGCGCCGAGCGGGACGATCCGGCGGAAGCCGCCGTGCTCGATCTCGATCTGCTGGTAGAGCCGGCCCTCCGCGCGCGGCGGGAGGCGGCGGCCGACGAGGATCAGCTCCCGCCCGCGGACCTCGAGCTTGACCTCGTCCGGGTTGACGCCCGGCAGCTCGGCGTGGACGACGGCGCGGGGCGGGTCGCCGACGTAGAAGACGTCGACGGCGGGCGAGAAGGCGGAGCGGCGGCGGTGCGGGTCGAAGACCTCGCCGAACAGCTCGTCCACCTCGCGGCGCATCCGCTCGAAGTTGGCGAACAGGTCTCGGCTGTGGGGCATCGACGTGGGGTTACCCGTCGTGGGCGACTTGCGGTGCGGGCGCGAGGTCGTACACGTCGCCCTCCTCCGCCACCGCGACCGGCGCGCCGAACGCCTTGCTGGCGCAGTCCTCGGCCCACAGGCGGTCGAGCTCGTCGGAGATGTGGACGAGCACCGCCTGCTTGACGTTCGCGCGCTTGGCGTGCTCGCCCGCCTCGTGCGGCGTGATGTGGCCGCGGACGCCGTCGCGCTCGGGGCGCGGGAGCGTCGCCTCGATGAGCAGCAGGTCGGCGTCGCGGGCGAAGTCGACGAGCTCGGCGGTCGGCGCGTGGTCGGCGCCGTAGACCATCCGCGTGCTGGTCGCCGTCGAGCTGAACTCCACCGCGTTCGTGTTCGGCAGGAAGTGCGGGACCTGGTGGAAGCGCACGTGGAGCGGGCCGATGTCCAGCTCGTCGCGCGTCTCGTACTCGCGCACGTCGAACGCCTTGAGGATCAGGTCCTCGTCGCCCCACGCGCCGGTGACGCGCTTGAAGACCTCGATCGCGCCCTTCGGCGCGTGCAGCGTCGGGCGGGACGGGTGCTTCGTCCCCGGCCAGCGGTCGACGGGCACCGGCTGCTGGCGCGGCGCGTAGATCAGCCCGTACGAGAACGGCACGAGATCGAGGAAGTGATCCGCGTGCAGATGGGAGATGACCACCGCGTCCACGGCGCAGTAGTCGACGAACCGGCGGAGCTTGCCGAACACGCCGTTGCCGCAGTCGAGCACGACGACCGTGCCGTCCTCCTCGACCAGGTAACCGCTGCACGCCCCACCGGCGTCCGTGTAGGCCGGCGACTTGCCGAGCACCGTGACCCTCATGCAGCGCGGGATCCTAGACCCCGGGCGCGTTCGCCGTCGCGGGTTGAGCGGTTGGCGAGCTCGTTCGGCTTGTGGTCGGGGCCCGGAGCGGCGCTGCGGGCGGTTGCGGGGTCGGTGTCCGGTTCGCCGGTGCCCTCCCGTGCAACGCGCGTCGAGTTTTGGCCCGTGGAGGGGGAAAACCTGACGCGAGACGAGCGACGAGACCTGAGCGAGGCATCGTCGTGGCTGGGACGGCCGGGCGAGCGGTGAATAGGCCGTCAGGCCGGTAACCGTCGCCCGGTCGTTCCAGGCGCGGCGAGGGCCGCTCAGGCGTGCAGGGCGGCTTGCTCGTCGGCGGTGGGGAAGGCCCAGGCGGCGCGGGTGCGGCGTTCGTTGCGGAAGGTGAAGCGGAGCTGCTGGGGCGGGCGGAGGCCGTCCGGGTGGTTGGGCCGGAAGGTCGCGCAGGGGGTGTCCTCCTCGAGGGCGCAGAGGAGGTTGCAGCGGAAGAAGCAGTCGGCGCAGGAGGGCGACTTGAGGGACTTGCGGGGCTTGGCGGAGGAGGGCGAGCGGAGGGCTGCGGCGGGTGTCACGGGAAGCCACTCAACACGACGCGGCGAACTCCTTCAACGGCGCTTCCCGCAAATGCCGCTTTTTTGTTAATTGCCCGCAAAGAGCAGGAATTTCGTGAGAACCGCCGCTAGGAGCGGGTCTTTTCCAACCGGTCTGCCACCATCGTCGCAAGGGCCAGCGAGGAGGTCGCCGCGGGGCTTGGTGCATTGCGCACGTGAAGGGCGCCGCCGGCCTCGCTCAGCACGAAGTCGTCGACGAGCGCGCCGTCGCGCGAGAGCGCCTGCGCGCGCACCCCGGACGGGCCCGCGCCGGGCTCGACGTCGTCCACCGTCAGCGCCGGCACGTACCGCGCGCAGGCCGCGACGAACGCGCGCCGCGACGCCGCCATCCGCAGCTCGCTCGAGCCCGTCCGCCAGAACCGCCGCAGGACGCGGTAGGTGCCCGGCCAGGTGAAGGTGTCGCGCAGGTCGGCGCGGCGCACCGTCCGCAGCGCGTACGCATCGCGCGCGCCGACGAGGAGCGCCGTCGGCCCGAGCCAGACCTCGCCGGAGATGTGGCGCGTGAGATGGACGCCGAGGAACGGCAGGTCGGGATCGGGCACCGGGTAGATCAGCGACCGCACGAGATGGCGGGCGGACGGCTTCAGCGTCAGGTACGCGCCGCGGAACGGCACGATGCGCGGGTCGGCGGGCGCGCCCGCGGCGATCGCGAGCCGGTCCGCCCACGGGCCGGCGCAG
>DATMVO010000291.1:0-4213 GCA_035563115.1 Solirubrobacteraceae bacterium | reverse complement strand
GCGGCCGCCGCGAGCGGCTCGCCGCCGCCGCCCGCACGCCGCTCACCGCGGTCATCTCCGCGCCGGCCGATCGCCCGCCGCCGGTCGTCCTGGTCGACGACGTGCACACCACCGGCGCGACGCTCGCATCCGGGGCATCCGCGCTCCGATGTGCTGGTTTCCCGCAGATCGGCGCGGTCAGCTACGTCAGGTCGTTGACTCGCGCTTGACAAGCCGTCGAACGGAGCGGAACCTTCCGTGCACACCTGTTGTCGAGAGGGAGGTCCCTCCATGCAGATCGAGGTCAAGGCCCGCAACTGCCAGGTCACCGCCGAGATGCGCGAGCGCATCATCCGGCGGTTCGACAAGGTGGGAAGGCAGGTGTCCGACCTCGCCCGGCTGGAGGTGGAGATGTTCGAGGAGCGCAACCCCGCGAACCCGGACTGCCACGTCGCCGAGGTGACCCTGTACCTGAAGGGCGTGACGCTGCGCGCCAAGGAGGCGACGCGCGACATGGACCACTCGATCAACCTCGTCTCGGAGGAGATGGCCCGCCAGGTCAAGCGACACAGGGTGAAGCGGAGGAAGCGGCGTGAGGCGCGCGCCGCCGCGGCGGCGCAGGCCGGCATCCAGCCGGCGATGTAGTCCCCGCCCGCCCGACGTCCACGGCTCCGCGGTGTCGGCCGGACGACGTCCGGCTGACACCGTGTTCGAGCGGGCAGGAATGCCCTGTCGAAGTGGGGCGCCCACCGCTAACCTGGCAAGCATGTCCATCCTTCAGCGGGCGCTCCACCTCGGCGAGGGCAAGAAGTTCAAGACCTACGAGAAGCGCATCTCGCGGATCGCCGCGTTCGAGCCCGAGCTCGAGCTGGAGTCCGACGAGGAGCTGCGGGCTCGGATGGACGCGCTGCGCGAGCGCGCGCGCAACGGCGAGTCGCTCGACGACCTGCTCTACGAGTCCTTCGCGGTCACGCGCGAGGCCGGCAAGCGCACGATGGGCATGCGGCACTTCGACGTGCAGCTCATCGGCGGCATGGTCCTCCACGACGGCCAGATCGCCGAGATGCGCACCGGCGAGGGCAAGACGCTCACCGGCACGCTGCCGATCGTCCTCAACTCGCTCAACGGCAAGGGCGTCCACGTCGTCACGGTCAACGACTACCTGGCCCGCCGCGACTGCGAGTGGATGAGCCCGATCTTCGACCTCCTCGGGGTCACGTACGGCGTCCTCTACAACCAGCAGCCGGGCGACGAGAAGCACGCCTGCTACGCCGCCGACGTCACGTACGGGACGAACTCCGAGTTCGGCTTCGACTACCTGCGCGACAACATGGCGACGTCGCTGGAGGAGAAGTACCAGCGCGGCCACGTCTTCGCGATCGTCGACGAGGTCGACAACATCCTCATCGACGAGGCGCGCACGCCGCTCATCATCTCGGGCCAGCCCGAGCAGGCGGCCGACCTCTACCAGACCTTCGCGCGCCTGGCGCGGACGATGGAGTCCGGCAAGCGGCCCGAGGGCATGGACCCGCGGATGAAGAAGGACTTCGTCGCGGAGTTCGACTTCGAGTTCGACGAGAAGCACAAGAACGTCTCGATCACCGAGCGCGGCGTGGCGAAGGCCGAGCGCTTCCTCGGCATCGACCACCTGTACCGCGCCGAGAACGGCCACCTCGTCAACCACCTCCAGCAGGCGCTGAAGGCCCAGTCGCTCTACAAGCGCGACAAGGACTACGCCGTCATCGACGGCGAGGTGAAGATCATCGACGAGTTCACCGGCCGCATCCTCGACGGCCGGCGCTGGTCCGAGGGCCTGCACCAGGCGGTCGAGGCGAAGGAGGGGGTGCGCGTCCAGGAGGAGAACCAGACGCTCGCCCAGATCACCCTCCAGAACTACTTCCGCATGTACGACAAGCTTGCGGGCATGACCGGCACCGCCCTCACCGAGGCGACCGAGTTCATGAAGATCTACAAGCTCGAGGTCGTCCAGGTCCCGACGAACCAGCCGATGGTCCGGCAGGACAAGAACGATCAGGTCTACAAGACCCGCGAGGGCAAGTGGCACGCGGTGGCGGAGGAGATCGCCCGCCGCCACGAAGCGGGCCAGCCCGTCCTCGTCGGCACGATCTCGGTCGAGGTCTCCGAGCTGCTCGGCCAGCGCCTGGCCAAGCGCGGCATCCCGCACACCGTCCTCAACGCGAAGCCCGAGTACGCCGAGCGCGAGGGCGAGATCGTCGCGGAGGCCGGCCAGCCCGGCGCGGTCACGATCGCGACGAACATGGCGGGCCGCGGCGTCGACATCAAGCTCGGTGGCAACGCGGAGCACCTCACGGAGCTCGAGCTGGCCAAGCTCGGCCTCAAGCCCGGCGACCCGGACTACGACGAGCGCTACCAGGACGTCTTCCCGGCGATCGAGAAGCGCGTCGAGGAGAACCGCGAGAAGGTGATGGAGGCCGGCGGCCTCTTCATCGTCGGCACCGAGCGCCACGAGTCGCGCCGCATCGACAACCAGCTCCGCGGCCGCGCCGGCCGCCAGGGCGACCCCGGCGAGTCGCGCTTCTTCCTCTCCGCCGAGGACGACCTCGTCCGCCTCTTCGCCGGCGACCGGATCTACAAGATCCTCGACCGCCTCGGGACCGTCGACGAGGAAGGCCACGAGGAGCCGATCGAGGCCGGCATGCTCTCGAAGCAGATCGAGAAGGCGCAGAAGAAGGTCGAGGAGCAGAACTTCCTCATCCGCAAGCGCGTCCTCGAGTACGACGACGTCATGAACGAGCAGCGGCGGATCGTCTACGCGTACCGCGACCAGGTGCTCGAGGGCAAGAACATGGGCGAGGTCGCCCGCGAGGAGCTCGAGCAGGTCGTGCGGCGCCTCGTCGACGAGTACACGCCCGGCGAGTTCCTGGAGGACTGGGACCTCGAGGGGCTGGCCGCCGCGATCGAGGACCTCTGGCCGACGAACATCCGGATCGACGAGCTGACGCCCGACCAGGTCGAGCGCGAGGAGCTCGTCCACCTCCTCCACGAGGACGCGGTCACGCAGTACGAGCGCCGTGAGGAGGAGCTGGGCGAGGAGCTCATGCGCGCGCTGGAGCGGTACCTGCTGCTGCAGATCATCGACTCCCGCTGGCGCGAGCACCTCTACGACATGGACTACCTGCGCGAGGGCATCCATCTCCGCGGGTTCGCGCAGATCGAGCCGATCGTCGCCTACAAGAACGAGGCGTTCGACCTGTTCACCGACCTCATGGGGTCGATCTGGCAGGACTTCGCGCGGATGATCTTCAACGTCGAGGTCCAGGTCGAGAACCAGGACGGCGCGGGCGGCGAGGCCGGCCCGGACGCGCCCGCGGCCCCGCAGGCGCCGTCGGCGTCATGGACCGGCGGCAGCTCGTCGTCGAGCACCGGCGGCCGGGTCTCCTACTCGGGCGGCGTCGGCACGCCGCAGCCCAGCGCGCTCGCGATGGCCGCGGGCGGCGCGGCGGTCGGCCCCGACGGCACGGTCGAGGACCTGCCGGAGGGCGCCGACGGCGGCGGGCTCCCCCCGGTCGTCGAGACGCGCCACCTCTCCGAGGAGGAGCAGATCGGCCGCAACGACCCGTGCTGGTGCGGGTCGGGCAAGAAGTTCAAGAAGTGCCACGGCTCGTAGGCGAGCCGAGGAACCCCCGCAGGCGCTCGGCCTCCGCGTCGAGCTGATCGGCCGCCCAGCGCGGCAGCTTCCCGAAGGGCTCGATGGTCACCACCGTCGAGCCCTTCGTCGTCTCGTGCTTCCAGGTGCCGGCGACGGCACCGTCGACGAGGACGACGGGGGAGATCCAGCCGGCCTGGCGGTAGACGAGCGGGCGGTGGTCGCGGGCGAGGATGGCGTCGACGTTGCGGTTGAGGGAGACCGTCCACACGTCGAAGAGGGGGAGGAGGCGGGCGGCGCCCGGTGGGTCGCCGGCGGGGCCGAGGGCCGCGGCGAGGTCGGCCGCGAGCATCCAGCAGCGCTCGCCCTCCACGTCGACTGCGACGGCCTCATCGCCGAGCGCTTCGAATCGCCCCTGCGCCTTCGCGGCGGAGAGCGCGCTTCCGCCGCCCCACCAGCGCGAGAGGTCGTCGCGGCGGGCGGGGCCGTACATCGCCAGGTAGCGGCGGGTGAGCTCGTTCACGGCCTCGTCGACCGGCGGGCGCGCCGCGCTCGTGTCCGGCGCGCGGCGGAAGCGGACCGTGCGGTCGTCCGACGGCGCGAAGG
>DATMVO010000290.1:0-2388 GCA_035563115.1 Solirubrobacteraceae bacterium | reverse complement strand
CGGATCCGCGTCCACGCCCCCGCCGCGCAGGTCGCGCCGCACGTCCCGCCCCGCCAGGCGACGGTCACCCCCGACGGGCCGGACGCCTGCGTGCTCACCTCGGCCGGCGGCTGGACGCGCCAGTTCCTCGTGTGGGCCGCGCTGCTCGACCACGAGCTCACCGTCCTCGATCCGCCCGAGCTCGTCGCCGAGGCCCGCGCCGTCGGCGACCGGCTCGTCCGCGCTCAGCCCACCTCGAGCGGCAGCGCCGGGTCGGCCGTCCACTCGGCGAGCGACGCGTCGTAGACCGCGACGTCGTCCTCGCCGATCACCGCGAGCGCCAGCGCGTCGGCGGTCGCCGCGATGCCGCCGCCGCAGTAGGCGATCTTGCGGCCGGGGCGCGCGAGGACGGCGGCGAAGCGGTCGCGGAGCGCGTCGGCGGGGAGGACGCGGCCGTCGTCGCCGAGCAGCGAGCCGGCCGGGACGTTGAGGCTGCCGGGGATGCGGCCCGGGCGCGGGTAGCGGTCGGTCTCCGTGGCGGTGAAGTCCTCGGCGCCGAGCGCGTTGATCAGGCACGCGCCGCCCTGCCCGACCACCGCGAGCACCTGGTCGCGGTCGGCGACGAGCTCGGGGCGGTCGCGGGCGGTGAAGCGGGCGGCCGGCGCGGCGGCGGGGACGTCGGCGGTCGTCGGCCGCCCCTCGGCCTTCCACCGCTCGAAGCCGCCGTCGAGCACGGCGACCGCGTCGAAGCCGAACGAGCGCAGCAGCCACCACACGCGCGCCGCCCAGATCGTGCCGGCGCGGTCGTAGACCACGACGCGCGTTCCCTCGCCGACCCCCAGCCGCTCAGCCGCGGCGGCGAACGTCGCGGCGTCGGGCCGCTCGAACCGCGTGTTCGGCACCGACAGCTCGCCGACCAGGTCGGCGAAGCGGGCGCCGGGCAGGTGCTCGGCGGCGTACGCCTCGGTGCCCGGCGCCACCGACCAGTCCTCGCCCGGGGTCGCGGGCGGCGCGAGGAAGACCGTCGCCTCGAGCAGGCGCAGGTCCGGGTCGTCGAGGTGGTCGGCGAGCCAGGCGGTGGAGACCAGCGGGGTGGGGAGCGCGCTCATGCTCCCGACGGTACGACGCTTGTTCAGCGGTTCGGTGCAGAACCCCGGGCGAGGAGCTCTCGGAGGGCGCGGGCGACGAGCGCCGGGTCCTGCTCGGCCATGAAGTGCCCGGCGTCGACCGTCGCGTGGTCGAGGTCGGGCGCCCACGGCCGCCAGGTCGCGGCGGCGTCGTAGCCGAGCGCGGCGCCCCAGTCCTGCTGGAGGACGGCGACCGGCATGGCGAGGGTGCGGCCGGCGTCGCGGTCGGCCTGGTCGTGCGCGCGGTCGATCCCGGCGGAGGCGCGGTAGTCGGCGACGATGGAGGGGACCGCGGCGCGGCTGGCGTCGAGGTAGGCCTGCCGGACGTCGGCGGGGATCGCTTCGGGCGAGGTGCCCCAGGCGTCGAGGAAGAAGCCGAAGAACGCGTCGGAGGCGCCGGCGATCATCGCCTCCGGCAGCCCGGGCGGCTGGGCCATGAGGTAGAGGTGGAACGCGACCGCGGCGTCGGCGCCGTGGAGGACGTCCCACATGTCGAGCGTCGGGAGGACGTCGAGGCACGCGAGGTGGGTGATCGCGTCCGGGTGGTCGAGGCCCGCGCGGAAGGCGACGAGCGCGCCGCGGTCGTGGCCCGCGAGGGCGAACCGCTCGTGGCCCAGCTCCCGCATGAGCGCGACGACGTCGGCCGCCATGGTGCGCTTGGAGTAGGTGTCCGGGCCGGCCTCGGCGGGCTTGCCGCTGGCGCCGTACCCGCGCAGGTCGGGGCAGACTACGGTGTGGTCGCGCGCGAGCTCGGGGGCGACGTGCCGCCACATCAGATGCGTTTGCGGGAAGCCATGGAGCAGGACGACCGGCGTGCCGGTGCCGCCGATCGCGGCGTGGAGGGTCAGGTCGCCGGAGAGCGCGACGTCGCGCTGCTCGAAGCCGGGGATGGTGAGGTCCATGGGGCCGACCATGGCGGAGGCCGATCAGCAACCGGTCAGCACGGCGGCGGCGCGGGCGCGTGACCGTCTCCTTCGGCGTCCTCGGACCGATCGTGGGCACGGACGCGGGCGGACGGCCGCTCGCGCTCGGCGGTCCACGCCACCGGGCGATCGTCGCGCGGCTGCTCGTCGCGCGGGGCGAGCAGGTGACGCTCGACCGGTTGATCGACGACCTCTGGGGCGAGGAGGCGCCGGCGGGCGCGGCGGGCGCGATCCGCACGTTCGTCGGCGATCTGCGGCGGGTGCTCGAGCCCGGCCGGCCGCCGCGTGCGCCCGCGGCGCTGCTCACCACCGAGGGGCGCGGCTACGCGCTGCGGGCGGCGCTGGACGCGGTCGACGCG
>DATMVO010000289.1:0-20530 GCA_035563115.1 Solirubrobacteraceae bacterium | reverse complement strand
GCCCTGCTTGATCCCCCGCGCCAGCGCCGCCGCGCCCGCGGGCGTCAGCTCCGCCCACAGCGCGGTCTTCGCGCGGGCGCCGCTGGGCGGCAGGACGAGCTGGAGCGCGCGGGCGAACGTCGAGACGTACTCGTCGGCCATCCACCGCGCGAGGTCGATCAGGTCGGCCGGCAGGTGCTCGTCGAGGATGCGCCGGGGGTGGACGAGCTTCTCGGCCGGCACCTCGCTCGTTTCCGCCGTGTCGACGACCACGCCGGTGACGTCGCGGTGGCCGAACGGCACCACGAGGAGCGCGCCCTTCTCGACCCCGTCCGGGCGCAGGTAGTCGAACGGGCCGCGCAGCGAGCGCGCCGTCGTCAGCGGCTCCACCTTGGCGATCGCGCCGGGCATCGGGCGCGTCAGACGGGCTGCTCGGCCAGCCAGCTCTGCAGCGACGGGATGAGACCCGGCGTCCGGAGCGCTTGGGGCCGGAGCCCCTCGTCGAGCATCAGCGCGTCGCTGATCAACCGCATCGTGCCGCCGTGCTCGGGCCGGTCGAGGATCTCGACCGCGTCACCCGCGCCGACGTCGCCCTCGGTGTGGATCCGCAGGTACGCGCCGGGGCGGCTGGCCTGCGCGAACCGCTTGAGCATCCGCGGGTCCTCGAGCCGGAGGCCGAGCTTGAAGCACGGGATGCGCGGCTGGACGACCTCGAAGACGGCGGTGCCGATCGCCCACCGCTCCCCCACGCGCGCGTTCGTGCAGTCGACGCCCCGCAGCGTCAGGTTCTCGCCGAACGCGCCGGGGCCGAGCTCGCGGCCGAGCTCCTCCTCCCACCACGCGGTGTCCTCGCTCGCGTAGGCGTAGACGGCCTTGTCCGGGCCGCCGTGGTTGCGCCGGTCGGCCTGGTCGTCGCCGTCCAGGTTGACGCCGCGGGCTTGGACTCTCCCGTCGACCGGCGTCTTCCAGATCGCGGTCGTGACGGTGCGCTTGAACGTGCTGACGGCCTGCGGGGTGCCGACGTTGACGGAGAGGACGGAGGCGGTGGGCATGCTCGCCGTCCAGTGTGGCACCCGGCCCGGCGCCTCGACCTTCGACCGACGCGCGCTTCTTGCGCCTTTCTGCGCGTTGTTGCACCATAAGTGCATGAACGCAACCTCATCGGGCTCGGGGCTGATGGTGCTCGTCGCCGGGCCGTACCGGTCGGGCACGGGCGACGACCCGGCCAAGCTCCAGGCCAACGTGGATGCCATGTACGCGGCGGCGCTGGAGGTCTTCGAGGCCGGCCACTTGCCGGTGACGGGCGAGGCGCTCGCGCTGCCGGTGATCGAGCAGGCGGGCGGCGCGCACGGCGACGCCGTCTTCGACCGGATCTTCCATCCGATCGCGCGGCGGCTGGCGGTGCGCTGCGACGCCGTGCTGCGGATCGGCGGGCCGTCGGCGGGCGCCGACGAGATGGTGGAGCTGGTGACCGGCGCGGGCGGGCGGGTCTTCCACGCCGTCTCCGAGCTGCCGGCGGTGGCGTCGTGAACCCGGACGTCCGCAACCTGTCGACCGAGGTGCTGGCGGACGACTGGTACACGCTGCGGAAGGTCTCGTTCGACTTCCGCGGCCGCGACGGCGCGTGGACCCGCCAGTCGCGCGAGACGTACGACCGCGGCAACGGCGCGACGATCCTGCTGTACGACCCGGCGCGCGGGACGGTGCTGCTGACGCGGCAGTTCCGGATGCCGGCGTACGTCAACGGCCACCCGGACGGGATGCTGATCGAGGCGCCCGCGGGGCTGCTCGACGGCGACGACCCCGAGGCCGCGATCCGCCGCGAGACCGCCGAGGAGACCGGCGTGGCCGTCGGCTCCGTGACGCGGCTCTTCGAGCTCTTCATGTCGCCGGGGTCGGTGACCGAGCGCGTGACGTTCTTCGCGGCGCCGTACACCGCCGCCGACCGCTCGGGCGATGTTGCGGGCGTCGAGGCGGAGGGCGAGCGGATCGACCTCATCGAGCCGACGCTGGAGGACGCGCTCGCGATGGTCGAGCGCGGCGAGATCGCCGACGGCAAGACCGTGATGCTCCTCCAGTGGGCCGACCGCGCGGGCGTGCTCGCCGGCGCCGCCGCGTCGTGCTGAAGGAGGAGCGCCACCGCCGCATCCTGGAGCTGCTCGCGGCCGAGGGGCGCGTCGTCGCCGCCGAGCTGCAGGGGCTGCTCGGCGTCTCCGCCTACACGGTGCGGCGCGACCTCGACGAGCTGGCGGAGGCCCGGGCGATCCAGCGCGTCCACGGCGGCGCGCTCGCCCGCTCGCACGTCCCGGCGACCTACGAGGACCGGCGCGAGCAGGCCGTGCCGGGGAAGATCGCGACGGCCCGCGCCGCCGCGTCGCTCCTCGAGCCCGGCCAGGTCGTGCTCCTCGACGGCGGCTCGACCGCCCTGCACCTCGTCGGCGCGATCCCGCCCGGCTTCACCGGCACCTTCGTCACCCATGCGCCCCCGGTCGCGACCGCGCTCGGCGCGCGCCCCGGCATCGAGGTCGTCCTCCTCGGCGGCACGCTCGACGCACGCGCGATGGTCTGCGTCGGCGGCCAGACCGTCGAGGCGCTCCGCCGCATCACCGCCGACATCTGCTTCCTCGGCGTCTGGTCGCTCCACGCCGAGCACGGCATCAGCGAGGGCTACTTCGAGGAGGCCGAGGTCCGCCGCGTGATGCTCACCCGCGCCGACCGCGTCGTCGGCCTCTGCTCCCGCGAGAAGCTCGGCACCGTCGCCCCCTTCTCCATCGGCCCCGCCACCGCCCTCACCCACCTCGCCACCGAGCCCGACACCCCAGCCGACGCCCTCTCCCCCTTCTCCGACCTCGGGCTCCACATCCTCCGCACTTAAGTCACGAAGGCTGGGTCCGCCGTCACACCTCGATCGGCACGATCGGTGAGGTGGGCCCTTTCGCTCCTGATAGTCGTGAGTCAAAGGGCCCACCGACGCCCGACGAGCGCGTCGCCGCCCTCGCGGGGCGGCAGCACGGCGTCATCTCACGCCGGCAGCTCGAAGCGCTGGGCATCGGCCGCGCCGCGATCACGACGCGGGTGGAGCGCGGGTCGCTCCACCGCCTCTACCCCGGCGTCTACGCGGTCGGGCACACGGCGCTCTCGCCGCGCGGGCGCTGGCTGGCCGCCGTCGGCGCGTGCGGACCGAACGCGGCGCTGAGCCACACGTCCGCCGGCGCCCTGCGCGGCTTCCGCGACACCGGCCGCGCCGTCATCGACGTGACCACCCCCGACCGCGGCCGCAAGGGCCATCCGGGGATCGCGCTGCACCGCGTCCGCCACCTCGACCCCGCCGACGTCACGACCGTCGACGGCGTCCGCGTGACGACCGTCGCCCGAACGCTCGTGGACCTCGCCACCGTCCTGCCCCAGGACGCGCTCGAGAAGGCGGTGCACGAGACGGAGGTCCGCCGCCTTCTCGACGTGCAGGCGGTGCACGAGGCGATCACGCGGGCGCCCGGCCGCAGGACCGCCGCCCTCGCCGCCCTCATCGTCTCGCCCGACGTCGACAAGCCGCACCTGGAGCGGCTGCTGCTGAAGATCGTCGACCGCGCCGGGCTCCCCCGCCCGATCCTCAACGCCATGGTCCACGGGCACGAGGCGGACGCGCTCTGGCCGCAGCACCGGCTGATCGTCGAGCTCGACGGCGAGCGGACGCACCTGACCCGCAAGCGGTTCCGCACCGACCGCCGGCGCGACGTCGAGCTCCTGCGCCACGGCATCGTCACCGTCCGCCTGACCCACGACGACCTCACGACCGGCGCGTGCCGCACCGAGGCGGCCTTGCTCGACCTCCTCGCGGAAGGCGCCCGAACGGCCGACGGCCCGCTGCGAGAGCGGGCCGTCGGGTGAAGCGGGGTGCGCCGCGGGAAACGCGGCGCAGGTGGCGAGCCTACGCGGCGGCGCCGGCGAGGCCGGCGGCCTCGCGGAGGGCGGCGGCCTTGTCGGTCCGCTCCCACGTGAAGTCCGCGTCCTCGCGGCCGAAGTGGCCGTAGGCGGCGGTCTTCTGGTAGATCGCGCGGTGGAGCTTGAGCTCCTCGCGGAACGCGCCCGGGCGCAGGTCGAAGTGCTCGGAGACGAGCTGCGCGATCTTGCCGCGCGAGATCTTCTCCGTGCCGAACGTCTCGACCATCACCGACACCGGGTGCGCGACGCCGATGGCGTACGCGACCTGGACCTCGGCACGCTCGGCGAGGCCGGCGGCGACGAGGTTCTTGGCGACGTAGCGCGCGGCGTACGCGGCCGAGCGGTCGACCTTCGACGGGTCCTTGCCGGAGAAGGCACCGCCGCCGTGGCGGGCCATGCCGCCGTACGTGTCGACGATGATCTTGCGGCCGGTCAGGCCCGCGTCGCCCACCGGGCCGCCGATGACGAACCGGCCGGTCGGGTTGACGAGGAAGTTCTTGCGGAGCTTCTTCTCGTCGTAGAGATCCTTCGGGAGGATCGGCTCGACCACGTGCTCCCAGAGGTCGTCCGGGATCAGGTTCTCGGCGCCCTCCTTGTGCTGCGTGGAGATGAGGAGCTTCTCGATCTCCACCGGCTTGCCGTCGCGGTAGCGCACCGACACCTGGGTCTTGCCGTCCGGGCGCAGGTAGTTGACGACCTCGGCCTTGCGCACGTCCGCCAGCCGCTTGGCCAGCTTGTGGGCGAGCGAGATCGGGAGCGGCATGAGCTCGTCGGTCTCGTTCGACGCGTAGCCGAACATCATCCCCTGGTCGCCGGCGCCGGCGATGTCGAGGCTGTCGTCGTCCGACGGGTCGGTCCGCGTCTCGAACGCCTGGTCGACGCCCTGCGCGATGTCCGGGGACTGCTTGTCGAGCGCGTTGATGACGGCGCACGAGTCCGCGCTGAAGCCCAGGTCCGCGTCGACGTAGCCGATCTTGCGGATCGTCTCGCGGGCGATCTCCTGGATGTCGACGTACGTCGACGTGGAGATCTCGCCCGAGACGACGACGAGGCCGGTGTTCACCAGGGTCTCGCACGCCACGCGGCCGTACGGATCCTCCTTGAGCACGGCGTCGAGGACGCCGTCAGAAATCTGGTCAGCGATCTTGTCCGGGTGACCCTCGGTCACGGACTCGGAGGTGAACAGGTACTCGTTGTCAGAAAGGGGCTGGGTCATGGAATCGAGAGGAGGATCTCCGCTGTCGTCTCCCCCTCGTCCCCGTGCGAGCGGACCCCGACCGCGCGGATCTTGCGCAGGTCATCACGGGCGGCCAGGTAGGCGCGGCTCTCGCTGAGGCCGGTCTGCTCGCCGAGCTCGAGGAGCTGGCTGAAGTCGAGCAAGCCTAGCGATGTCACCTCTCCCGGTCGACTTTCGCCCATTTCGTCGAGCCGATCGCTCTCCGCCAGCCCGCCGTCCGCCGACGCCACCGCGCGGATCGCGTCGGTCCCGGTGGCGACGACGAGGCGCCCGCCGACGATCGCGTAGCTGAGCCGCGCGCCGTTGGGGATCGTCAGCGTGGAGGCGGTGATCCGGTCGCCGAGGTCCTGGGTCGACCACGTCGGCGCGCCCTCCCCCTCGACGGTCAGCAGCTTGGCCAGCGGCTCCTGCAGCCGGCGCAGCACGCCGCCGGTGCGGGTCGCGTCGCGGACCTCCGCGATCAGCGCGAGCTGCGTCGCCGCGCCGCCGCCCGAGCCCGCCTTCAACGCTGTGACCGCGACCTCGCCGTCGAGCAGCGACAGCAGGTCGCGCTGGAGCGCCCCGCCGGTCTCCTTGCTCAGCTCGGTTCGCAGCCGCCCGAGCACCGCCGCCACCCCGCCGGACTGCGTCCCGCCCGCCGCCGACAGCAGCAGGTTGCCGAGCGTGTCGCCGATCCCCCGCGAGCCGAGGTACGCGACCGCGTCCTCCGGCACCGCGTCGAGCAGCTTGGGCGTGAACGACGGCGCCGCCTTGGTCCCCGGCGCGAGCGCCGATCGAACACGGAGGCGAACGCGCCCCTCCTCCGGCACGAGCGCCGCGGAGGCGCCCTGGAGGCCCGGCTGGTCGAGCAGCGCGGCGAGCGTCCCGACCACGCCGCCCTGCGGCATCAGCACACGCCGCAGCCCGTCACGGGAGACGTACGCGTCGGCGACCCGGTCGTCCGGCAGATCCCGCGTGACACGGCGATACACGGGGTCGTCGGTCAGCCCGGAACCCTGCCCGCGCGCCCGGTCGAGCGCCGCGCGGACGGTCGCGTTCTGCCCGATGAGGAGGTGCTTGTCGGAGATCGCCACGGACACCGCACCGTACGTGTCGATCCGTGTCCCGTTGTACGTGCTCTGCGACTTCTTCGCGGAGCCTTCGTCAAGGAACTCACGCGCCTTCGTGTCGTCTTCCACACCGACCACGACGAGCGACCCCGCCGTCTGCCCGCCGGTGTCGACCAACGCCAACGCGGCCTCGTCCCCCAGCCACGGCGACACGTCGTCCTCCGAGACCGGCTCCTCACGCCCCGACAGCCGCTGCAGGAGCCCGTCGCGCAGCGCCGCCCACGAGTCGAACCGCCCGAGCAGCGCGTCAGCGCGCGAGACCGCCTCACGATCCCCGTCCGTCGACACGTGCAGCCACACGAGCGTCCCGCGCGGCGCGAACCGCGCCGCATCGCCCGCAGGAGCAGCATCCGACCCGCCCCGCCCGACCGCCAGCACGAACGCCGCGGTCGCAAGAGCGAGGACGACGGCGGCGGCAG
This sequence comes from Solirubrobacteraceae bacterium, assembly GCA_035563115.1. Taxonomy (GTDB): domain Bacteria; phylum Actinomycetota; class Thermoleophilia; order Solirubrobacterales; family Solirubrobacteraceae; genus CADCVT01. The sequence goes on along the minus strand of DATMVO010000289.1, from coordinate 13,844 downwards.
CGACGACGACCGTCCGCCGGCGCGCCGCCTGCGTCACGCGGCGCGCTCGCTGCGTCGCTGCTTGCGCTCGTTGAAGTCGATGATCAGCGGCACGCCCGCGAAGCCGTACCGCTCCCGCAGCCGGTTCTCGATGAAGTACGCGTAGTCGCGCGTCACGCGGTTGCGCGAGTTGACCTGGATCGCGAACCGCGGCGGCCGCGTCTCGATCTGCGCCATGTAGAGCAGCTTCAGGCGGTGGTTCTGCTTGGCCGGCGGCTGACGCACCTGGACGGTCTCGCTGAGGAACCGGTTGAGGTCCGACGTCGGGATGCGCGTGCGCATCCGGTCGGCGAGCACGATCGCCTCCTGCATCACGCGCTGGACCTGGCGGCCCGTCTGCGCGCTCACCGTCAGCACCTTCGGCCGCAGCCGCAGCTTGTTCTTGACGTGGGCGCGCTCGTGCTCGATGTCCGAGCCCAGGCCCTGCTCCTCGTCTTGCAGATCCCACTTGTTGAGGATCAGCGCGGTCGCGCAGCCTGCCTTCATCGCCAGCTCGGCGATCCGCATGTCCTGCGACGTGACGCCGTCCTGCGCGTCGCAGACCACGAGCGCGACGTCGGCGCGCTCGGCGGCCCGCTGGGAGCGGAGCGTCGTGTAGTACTCGACCGACTCGGTCACCTTCGCCTGGCGCCGCATGCCCGCGGTGTCGACCAGGATGATCGGCCGGCCCTCGTACTCGAACGGGAGGTCGATCGCGTCGCGCGTGGTGCCGGCGACGTCGGAGACGATCACCCGGTCCTGGCCGAGGATCTTGTTGACCAGCGACGACTTGCCGACGTTCGGCCGGCCGATGACGGCGAGCCGGACGACGTCCTCGTCCTCGGGCAGGTCGCCCTCGGGGAGCACCTCGGTGATCGCGTCGAGCAGGTCGCCGGTGCCGAGCCCCTGCGCGGCGGAGACCGCCACCGGCTCCCCCAGCCCGAGCGCGTGGAACTCGTGCGCGAGCAGCAGGTCCTTGGGCGAGTCGATCTTGTTCGCGCCGACGATGACGGGCCGGTCCCAGCGGCGCAGCAGGTCGGCGACCTCCTCGTCGCCGGGCCGCACGCCGCCCTTGGCGTCGACGATCAGCACCGCGACGTCGGCGTCGTTGAGCGCGGCCTGCGCCTGCTCGCGGATCGAGCCGGCCATCGGGTCCTCGTCGGAGAAGTCGACGCCGCCCGTGTCGATCAGGATGAACCGGCGCCCGTTCCACTCGCACGCGAGCTCGTTGCGGTCGCGCGTCACGCCGGGGCGCTCGTGCACCACGGCCTCGCGCGTGTTCGTCAAGCGGTTGACCAGCGACGACTTGCCCACGTTCGGGTAGCCGACGATCGCGACCTTCCTCATCGGGTCCGCGCTCCTTCCGCCAGCGCGACGATCCGCGCGACGACCTCGTCGATGGTGAGCCCCGTCGTGTCCACCTCGACCGCGTCCTCGGCCGCGCGCAGCGGCGAGTCCTCGCGGGTCGAGTCGCGCTGGTCGCGGATCTGCTGCTCGGCGAGGATCTGCGCCGGGTCGGCGCCGAGCTGGGCGGCGCGGCGCTGCGCGCGCTCCTCGGCCGACGCGGTGAGGAAGACCTTCACCTCGGCGTCCGGCGCGACGACGGTGCCGATGTCGCGGCCCTCGGCGACCCAGTCGCTCTGGCCGATCAGGCGCCGCTGCTGCTCGACGAGCGCGCGGCGGACCTGCGGGTCGGCGGCGACCTTCGACGCCGCCTCGGACACCTCGGTGGTGCGGATGAGCGACTCGACGTCCTCGCCCTCGAGGAGGATGTGGCCGTCGTCGGCGAACCCGACCTCGGCCAGGTGCGGCAGGCCGTGGCCCCGGATCGAGGCGAGGGCGACGGCGCGGTACATCGCACCGGTGTCGAGGTAGGTGAAGCCGAGCGCAGCGGCGACCGCGCGCGCGACCGTGGACTTGCCCGCGCCAGCGGGACCGTCGATGGCGACAAGCATGCTCCGTGCAGGGTAGTGCCGGACGTCGCGGCGCCCTGGCGCGCGCTCGTGCGGCTAGGAGGTGAGCAGCCCGGCGATGTCGTCCTGGAAGCCCGGGTAGGAGACCGCGGCGGTCTCCATCCCGACGACCTCGACACCCTCCAAAGACGCCATGCCGGCGATGGCGCCGAGCATCGCGAGGCGGTGGTCGCCGTGGGACTCGATGACGCCGCCGCGCAGGCCGCCGGTGCCCTGGACGACGAAGCCGTCGGGCGTGCCCTCGATGTCGGCGCCGAGGCCGCGCAGGCCGGTGACGACGGCCTCGATCCGGTCGGACTCCTTGAAGCGCAGCTCCTCCGCCCCCCGCACGACGGTCTCGCCCTCCGCGAAGCACGCGAGGAGCGCGACCAGCGGCAGCTCGTCGATCGCGAGCGGCACCTCGTCGGCCTCCACCGTCGTGCCGACCAGCGGGCCGGCGGTGACGTCGATGTCGGTGAGCGGCTCGCTCGTCGGGATCGCGACGTCGCCGGCGGGCACCGGCTCGAAGTCGCCGACCACGACCGCACCCATCCGCTGCGCGATCCGCATGAAGCCCGTCCGCGTCCAGTTCGCGCCGCAGTTGGTCACCACGAGCCGCGAGCCGGGGACGAGCACGCCCGCCGCGAGCATGAAGGCGGCGGAGGAGGGATCGCCGGGGACGACGAGCGCGTCGAGCTCCAGCTCGTCGGCCTGCGGCACGGTGATCCGCGAGCCGGAGCGCACGATGCTGACGCCCGCCGCCGCGAGCATCCGCTCGGTGTGGTCGCGCGACGGCACCGGCTCCACCACCGTCGTCGTGCCGTCGGCGAGCATCCCCGCCATCAGCACGCACGACTTGACCTGCGCGGACGCGACCGGGAGCGCGTACTCGATCCCGCGCAGACGCGCGCCGCGCACGGTGAACGGCGGGAAGCGGTCGTCGCGCGCCTCGATCACGCCGCCCATCTCGCGCAGCGGCGCGGCGACGCGGTCGACGGGGCGCTTGCGGATGGAGGCGTCGCCGTCGAACGTCCACGACCGCCCCTCCTGCGCCGCCAGCCAGCCGGGCAGGAGCCGCATCAGCGTGCCCGCGTTGCCGACGTCGATCAGCCCGTCGACCTCGCGCGGCTCGCGCAGGCCGACGCCGCGGATCACCAGCTCGTCCCCGCGCTCCTCCACCAGCGCCCCCAGCGCACGCATGGCGTTGAGGGTGGAGATCGTGTCCTCGGCCATCAGGTAGCCGGTCACGCGGACCGGGTCCTGGGCCATCGCGCCGAACATCGCGGCGCGGTGCGAGAGCGACTTGTCGGGCGCCGCGGCGACGGTGCCCCGCAGCCGGTCGACGGGATCGAAGCGGACGTTCATGCGCGCGCGACGGGGATGTCGAGCTCGGCGATGAGCGTCTCGGCGCGCGCAGCCTGCTCGGCGCCGCTCACCCAGAGCGACACGCGTCCCTGCCTGAAGTCCCCCGAGGGGCTGAGTGCCATGTCCACGATGTTGACGCCGGCCCTGCCGAGGGCGAGCGCGATCTCCGCGACGACGCCCGGCCGGTTGGGCACGGATGCTCGCAGCTCGTGCACGTCGCCGCCCTCCAGGCCCGACTCGAGGAGCGTGCGGCGGTCGCGCGCGGCGGCGTCGTTCCAGTCCGTGATCCCGCGCGCGTCGCCCGCCACGAGCGCCGCGCGGACCTGGCCGAGCCGCTCGACCATGTCGTCGATCCGCTCCACGAGCGCCTCCGCGTTGCCGAGGTAGATGTCGGTCCAGATCGCGCTGTTCGCGCCGGCCACGCGGGTGGCGTCGCGGAACGAGGGGCCGGTCGGCGGGACGCGCTCGCCGCCCAGCGCGCCGGCCGCCTGGGCGACCATCACGTTGGCGACGACGTGCGGGAGGTGGGAGATCGAGGCCATCATCCGGTCGTGGGTCTCGGGGTCGATCGCGGCGGGGCGCGCGCCGAGGCCGGTGACGAACCGGTGGAGGCGCTCGAAGAGGACGCCCGACGTGCGCGGGCCGGGCGTCAGGTACCAGGGCGCGCCGTCGAAGAGGTCGACGCGAGCGTGCTCGACCCCCGCGGTCTCCGCGCCCGCGAGCGGGTGGCCGCCGCAGAACCGCTCGTCGCTCGTGACGAGCGCGCGCTTGGTCGAGCCGACGTCGGTCACGGCGCAGTCCTCCGGCGCGGCGGCGAGGACGTCGGCGACGAGCTTCGGCAGCACGCCGACGGGTGCGGCGACGACCGCGATCTGCGCGTCGTGGAGCGCTTCGGCGAGGGTCGGTGCGGCGGACGAGAGCGCGCCGAGCCGGCAGCCCGCAGCGCGCGCGTCCGCGGACGGATCCCACCCCACGACGTCGGCGTCGAGCCGCTCGCGCGCGGCGAGCCCCACGGAGCCGCCGATGAGCCCCACCCCGATGACCGCGATCCGCACGCCGCGCAGCCTAGGAAACCCCGCGGCCGCGCGGCGTGGCGAACGCCACGATCAGGCCGGCACCGAGATCAGCTTGCCCGCGAGGGCCGCCGCCTGCTCGACCTTCGCGGCGTACCGCGCGAAGTCGTCCGCGACGAGCTGCTGCGGGCCGTCGCAGATCGCCTCGTCCGGGTTCGGGTGCGTCTCGACGATGATCCCGTCCGCACCCACCGCGGCGGCGGCGAGCGACAGCGGCTCGACGAGCGCGCGGCGGCCGGCGGCGTGGGACGGGTCGACGATCACCGGCAGGTGCGTCAGCTCCTTCAGCACCGGGATCGCGGTGAGGTCGAGCGTGAAGCGGTACGCGGTCTCGAAGGTGCGGATCCCGCGCTCGCACAGGAGCACGTTCTCGTTCCCCTCCTTGAGCACGTACTCCGCGGCCATCAGCAGCTCCTCGAGCGTGGACGAGAGGCCGCGCTTGATCATCACCGGCAGCCCGGACCGGCCGACCTCGGTGAGCAGCGTGTAGTTCTGCATGTTGCGCGCGCCGATCTGGACGACGTCGGCGACCTCGGCGAGCGGCTCGATGTCGCGCGCGTCCATCAGCTCGGTGACGATCGGGAGCCCGGTCTCCGCCTTGGCCTCGGCGAGCAGCCGCAGCCCCTCGACGCCCAGCCCGTGGAAGGCGTACGGCGACGTGCGCGGCTTGTACGCGCCGCCGCGGAACATCGTCGCGCCGGCCGCGGCGACGATCCGGGCGGTGTCGAGCGTCTGCTCGCGCGACTCCACGGTGCACGGCCCGGCGATCAGGGCGAAGTGGTCGCCACCCACGCGCCGGCCCCCGATCTCCAGCACCGACGGCGCCCCGCCGCGCAGCTGCGTGGAGGCGAGCTTGTACGGCTTGAGGATCGGCACGACCTTGTCGACGCCGGGACTGGCCTCCAGCCCGAGTCGCTGCACGTGCTCGCGGTCCCCCACGGCACCGATCACGGTGACCTCATCACCGGCGCTGACGTGGGCGCGCGCACCGGCGCTCTCGACCCGCTCGACCACCCGGCCGATCTCGTCCTGCGTCGCCTCGGGCTTCATCACGATCATCATCTCTCTGACCTGCGCTCTCTCTTGAACCTGGGTACGGACGGGCCGCGGGTGGCGGCCCATGTGACAGAGGTCCTACGGCGCCCGGCCGACGGTGCTCCCACGCGGGAACGCGACGTCAGGTAAAGGCCGAACGCCTAGAGAAATCGCCAGAGATACGTGCCCGCGAAGGCGAGGTGCTGCGAGGTGTTCGCGGGCGAAGCGCTCATGGCTACCGGGCCAGCATGACACACACGCCACGCACCGCAAAGAGCGCCGCACGAAGGAGTCAGTTTCCGTCCGAACCGGAGATACCGGTTCAATGCTCCGCTGACCGCACCCTCACTTGCGCCGAGTAGCTGATCGGCTACGGCAGCTTCATCTGCCTCTACGTGCTGGCGCCTGACGACGAGCTCGGGCGCGCCTCCGACATCCGCACGTGTCGGCGACGAGGTCGCGTCGTAGGAGTCTCCCGGCTGCACCGGTCGCTGCTTCGGTGACTACCTGCCTGCGTTTCGAAGTGCATCCGCCCGAAGGTGGACGCAGACTGCCCCGTAGAACGCTGCCATACCTGGCGCCAGGAGCTGACGGATACGCGGGCCGAACGGCTGGCACCTTCATGAATGATTCGCGAGGTCGATCGTTGACATTCGAACACATGACCAGGTACGGTGCGCGGCTGTGTCGAAGACCCTGGCCAGACGGGGCAGTGCATTGACTGTCCTTCGAATGAATCTTCGAGGTGCCTGCACCCGGCGCCTCGACCCACCCCAGATCCAGTCGACACCCTCGCGGTTCCCAGGGCGCGGGCGACGCACCCGATAACGCCCGGTGAGCTCCGTGACTCCTGGGCTGCTCCGATGGGCGGGCAGCAAGCGACGCATGCTGCCAGTTCTTGAGAGTCGGCTGCCGCCCGTGACGGGACGGTACTTCGAACCTTTCGCTGGCTCGGCGTGCCTGTTTCTCCGGGTGCGTCCTTCGCACGCCGTCCTCGGTGATCTGAATCGCGACTTGCTTGCTACCTACCGGACGGTCCGACATCGGCCCGAGGCCGTTGCGCGACGAATGACCGCGTGGCCCACCGACGAAGCTTCGTACTACAGCGTCCGCAGGTTATCGCCGGACGATCTAGACGCTGTCGGACGAGCCGCGCGGTTTATCTTCCTCAACAGGCTCTGCTTCAACGGTGTCTATCGGACTAACCGTGCAGGCCAATTCAACGTGCCGTTCGGGCGCAACACTGGTTCCCTCCCGCGCCCGGCCGACTTTCGGGCATTCGCTTTCGCTCTCCGCGGAGTCGACCTACGAGGCGGCGACTTCGAGGTCACTACGGCGGATGCCGTTGCCGGCGACGTCGCCTACTTGGATCCGCCATACACGCAGGACCCTGCGTCGGCGTACGGCGTCTACGGATATGGAGCCTTCCAGGGAGCGGACGTCGAGCGGCTCGCTCAACACATGCGCCGACTCGACGAGCGGGGAGTCGCCGTGCTGCTTTCTTACGCAGACACCCCGGAGCTCCGGGCGGCACTCGATGATCGATGGACGATCGAGACCGTTCATGGCTATTACCAAGTGGCGGCCCACACCCGCTCCCGACGGCGGCGCCCAGAAGTCCTCGTGAGCAATGCTGACAGTGTCTGTGAGCTAGCGACGTGAGGCCCCCCCTCGAGGATCTCCCTCCGCTTTCGGACGGCATCGTTCGCGTCGTCGTGGTTAGCGATCTCCATGCCGTCCCCACGGGCGCCGGCTCGGTCATAGCCGAGGACACAGCGGGCAACGTGCGACAGAACGCGTTGACCGCCGCTACAGACCTCCTCGTGTCGAAGCGGATCAAGGCAGACGTATTGGCATGCCCAGGAGACCTCATCGACATTGGCGTGGCAAAGCCCTTGCCATGGGTCTGGGACGAACTACAGCGAATGGCCACTGAGCTGGGCGCCAGCCTCGTGGCGAGCGTCGGGAACCACGACCTCGACCGGAGGCCGGCACCGAGCACAGGGCCACAGACCTCGTTGCGAGCGCTCCGACCACGGTTTCCCGGCCCAGGACCCCTCGACCCCACGAAGTATTGGGGCGACGGCTTCACAAGTTGCCGGTCGACCGACGGACGATGGAGGGTCATCACCGTCGACACGTGCCAACTCGTCGGATATCACCCTGAGAACGAGCAGTGGGGAGTTCTGCGCGAGGACACGCTTGAACTGCTCGAAGAGTTCCTGGGAGATGACGAACCAGCGCGTGTCAACCTCTTGATGTGCCATCACCAGCCGCAGGAGTGGACGCACCCCAACGACACGACCACCAGTCACCTCCAACGTGGAGACTTGCTGTTGGGCCTGCTCGACAAGCAGCCCGAACGGTGGATGCTGCTTCACGGACATAAACATGAACCTGTCCTCGATTATTTCGGGCACGGAACGGGCGGATCGGTCAGGTTCGCCGCCGCGAGCGTCGGCGCGAACGTCGCCGCCGAGCCGAACATCACGAATCAGATTCACGTGCTCGACTTTCACCTTGATTCCGCGAAGCTGGGTATGCCTTTAGCCGGGGAGGTTTGGTCGATCGACTGGCATCAGGGTTACGGGTGGGAAGCACCAACCGTCGCCTCCGCGCTAGTGGAGCGAGCCGGCTTTGGCTTTCGCAGAGACGGCGCCGAACTTGCGTGGTGGCTCGAGAGCCACTACGGCTCAGCGACGGTTGATTGGGACACCGTCGCCGCCCTCGACCCGCGAGTTCGCTACCTCGTCCCTCGAGACCTCGCGGCACTGATCGCTGCCGTAAAGGAACAGCGAACCACAGGGAGCGGCGTCTCAGCCGGTTCGGTGCGAACGAATCGAGAAACTGGTCAGATCGAGGAACTGACGCTGAGATGACCGACAAGTCGACGGCGGCCGTTTACGGTTCGTACAACGCTCGAAGCGTTCTACCTCAGAAGGTTGCCCAGACCTTCGTGCCACCCGAACAGTTCTGGCGGATCGTCCCCCAGTCAAACGCGATCATCACCGGACCGCGGGGGAGCGGCAAGACGACGCTCCTCAAGATGCTTACTACGGCTGCTCTCGAGCATTGGGAGCACGGCCGCGCCGAAGAAGCTCGTCAGGCGGTTGGCTACACGGGTGTTTTCGTGCCGGCTGACCGCTCGTGGGCAGGGCAGTTGGAGCGGACCTCCCGTCCCCTTGATGAAGATCTTCGCGCTGAACTCGGTCGAGGAGCCTTTGCTCTACACGTCTTGCGCGCTCTTGCCGGCGCAGCGCTCTACCGCTCAGTAGATGCGGAGAATCCGCGAGGCCATCAGAAGCTTCGCTCTCTTACCCGCGAGGCCCAGGAAGCCATGGCGCGTGACGTTTCTCGCCCTTGGGGTCTTCCTGGCGCGGTAGGAAGCTTCGAGTCGCTGCGCTGGGCGCTGAGCGAAGAACTCGCCCACCTGGGCCGGCTCGCACGGCGCGCGAGCCGACGCGCGAACGCCGCAGATGAACTCCTCGCCCACCCGGCTCTCGATATCGATGTCATCGACGCGGCGGGTCTCCTCATCGATCGCATCAACGACATGGACGACGATGAGGGTCATGTCTGGATGCTGCTTATCGACGAGATCGAGTTCTTACCAAGGAGCGCCCGCGAACCACTGCTAGAGGGCATGCGCGGTCGCGATCCTCGCATCATGCAAAAGGTCTCGCTAGCACCGTATACGGAGATAGAGACAGCATCCGACTACGCCCTCGGCGGCTGGTCGGGGCATGACTTCGAGTACATCGAACTGACGTTTTCGGACAAGGAGGACGGCTACGACTTCAGCCGTGAACTGCTTGAGCAGGAACTCGTTGATCGCAATCTAACGCCCGACGTCGACGACTTCCTGGCCGGACCTGGATACTTTGAACAGCCACCGGGGTCTGACGCATATGTCGAGGGCAGCCGGAACCGCACAGCAATTGCCGAGCTTGCAAAGAAGGACGTGAGCTTTCGGGCTTGGCTCGACAAACATGGCATCGCGGTCGACAGGATCGATCAACTAGGACCTACGGAGCGGGCCGCAACTCTGCGGAAGGCGATGCCGATCATTCTTCTACGCGATGAGTTTCTCGCGGCAGGTGGTCGCCGCCGATCACGCAAGCACCCCCCCGTTTACACCGGATCGGCGAGCGTGTTTGCGATTTGTGAGAATAACCCGCGACTTCTCAAGGCATTGATGCAACGGCTGGTCGATCGGCGGGACGATGAGACAGGAAAGCTCGGAGTTGGTGCCCAAGCCGAGACGGTCGCGGACGCGTGTAACACCTATTATCGCCATCTGCGCGCGATAGAAATCGCGGACAGCGGCCTTCCCGATGAGTTCCTGCCTCGCGCGCTCGTGCACACGTTGGGCCAATTTTTTGAGGGTAACGTCCTCGGCGAGTCCTTCACCTCCGAGCCGGCGCTTTCAGTTACGGTGTCCGCCGAGGAACTCGAACGGTTGCATCCGGCTTTGGACCATATTTTGAATGCACTCCTGAACTACGGTGCTCTCGTACCGCTGGGCACGCCGGAGGAACAGCGGTTTGGACTCTCACACATGTTCGCGCCGAAGTACCGCCTCCCTCTGAGGCGAGGTCGGGGAGTGTCTCTACGCACTGCTCTAGGGATTCGCCCAACGCCGCGTCGTATGGAGCACCAGCCCTCGCTTCCAGGAACAGAGGAGGGTGAGCGGACTTGAGGTTCAACCTACGGGTCCTGCCCTTCGACAAGCGTCGCATAGTCGACTTGCCGTCCAGTGCTTACGACGGTGTGCTTGCGACCCTCGGGTATGAACTCCGAAGCCGCGAGGTGCCGATTCAGCTATCAGGGGCCCGTCTCAAGCACGCCCCGGCATTCCCCGACCAGCATGTTGGTTCCTACACCGAGAACCGCCAGACGTTGCAAGAGGCTGGGTACGAGATTGCACCCGTCGAGGACGATGATTTTCTCGGGCTTGTTGAAGCCTTCATCGGCGGCTGTCGTGACCTTGCCGCTGATAGGTTGCCGCGCATTGCGATCGACATCTCCTCGATGAGCCGCGGGCGCATTGCTGCGATCGTCGAGGGCTTGACGTCCGACGAGCGCGGTACGCCGCTGGTAGCTGACCTTTTGTACGCGCCAGCTACGTTCGATGCTCCAGCAAGTGCAGACACGCCGATCCTCAGCGTGGAGCCGGTGAGCCCGTGGCTCGCCGGGTGGTGGGACGACCTTGATCAGCCACTCGCGGCGGTTATCGGGGTCGGCTACGAACTCGAACATGCGTCGAGTGCGATAGATCGCCTTGAGCCGGAGGACACCTACGTCTTCGTGCCACACGGAGACGAAGCAGGCTACGCTGCCGAAGTCCAACGGGCGAACCAAGGCCTGCTAGCCGCAAGTCGCGACATTCAGCAAGTCGCGGACTACGACGTGACGGAGGCCTACCAGACTTTCCAGTCGATCGACACGCTGGTTCGACGGCTTCGTAGCGAACATCGCGTTGCCGTCGTGCCCCTCGGTCCCAAGATCTTCGCGGCTTGCGCCGCGCTTGTGTGCAGCCTCCACTATCCAGGCGCTCAGTTCATCCGCGTGAGCGCTGGCGAACGCCGCGAACCCATCATCCGCCGCGCAAATGGCACCGTATGCGGACTGCGACTCATCACTGGTGCGGTCGATGACTCGGCTGTGTACCACGCTGACCTTGCCATCCCTGGACGCCTTGACGCGGCTGACGACGCGTCAGTCGCGTTAGGCGCTAAGTTCGGTGGTCGGCAAGACTCCAATTCCGCTCCAGATTCCAGTTCCCGATCAACATCCCATGGTTCTCGTAGCTGACCAGCACCTCGTGCGTCAGGCGTCGGCACGGCGAGCCCTCGCTCATATGTTGTCGCAGCCCGTGATCGAAGCGACTGAGCGCGTCAACGCCGACGTTGACTGGCGCCGGCTGCAGCGGTGCCTTGACACCGTTTACCTGATCGATGGAGGAGGTCTCGCCCAGTGGGCCTTCTTGAACAACCCGCTCCAGGATCTCGAAGGGAGCACCCCGGCCGAGATGCTCCAGAGACCCGACGGTCCCAATAGGGTCATGCGAGCGACACGCGCGTACGCCCGACAGCGTGCGCGGTCCATCAGTCGGTCCCGGTTCAGCATCGGAGTTCGTTAGCCGAGTGGTGGATGGTCGAGGCGGGACGGAAAATTGTGCCGCCGCGACCACTATCAGCCGACGCGAATACCGAAGTTTGCGCCTCGTCAGAAGAGCTGCCGGGCACTCTCGTGCGAAGGAACACGGCCATTCGGTTGCAAGCTATTTAGTCTGGGCGCCGACTCCCGCTACGTGTGGGTCCGAGCCGGACGTGTCGCCTATGGACCTCGCAGGCCCCACTGCCATAGCCGCAGTGACCATATGTCATGCAGGCATCGTCGCCCAACATGCGAAGCGGTGGTGTCCCGGCGGTGTGTGAGTCCTCGGACCGTCCGCTCTCCGCGCTTGCAGCTCTTCTGAAGCCGCTCCAGAGTCGTGCTCGCTCGTGCGCGCGCCGTGCTCTCAAGATTGCAAGGAGCACCGCCGCTATGGGCGGGTCTTTAGTCGGGTCCTCGCTGACGTTCGTGAAGACGGAGGCCCTTGCGCGGTCGACGAGCTGCTCGGCTCACACTCGGGGTCGCGCTGAACGTAAGAGAATGTTCGTGACGCCGTTGAGGCGGACGATCACGGGGCCAGCAGCACGCCGACCCAGAGATCGCCCGCGAGCGGTCTACCGGGGGAGCAGCTCGGCGAGCGCGGTGAGGAAGCGGTCGTTCTCCGCGGGCGTGCCGTACGTGACGCGCATCGCGCCCGGCTTGCCCAGCGCGCCGCCGGCGCGGACGAGGATCCCGCGCTCGGTGAGGCCGGCGAGCACGCCCGCCTCCAGCTCCGGGTCGGGGAGCGTGAGCCACGCGAAGTTCGCCTGCGAGTCCGCGACGTGGACGCCCAGCCGCTCCGCGCCCTCGGCGATCGTCAGCCGCGCGACGACCGCGCGCTCGACCCGCTCGGCCACGGCGTCGCCGTGCTTCAACGCCTCGGTCGCCGCGGCCTGCGCGAGCGCGTTGCAGAAGAACGGCTGGCGAACTTGATTCACCGCCTGCACGAACGACTCCGAGCCCGCGAGCGCGTAGCCGCAGCGCAGGCCCGCGAGGCCGTACGCCTTGGAGAACGTGCGCAGCAGGACGAGGTTCGGGAAGCGGTTGAGCAGCTCGAGCGACGCGTCCGGGTCCTCGAGCAGGTTGAACTCGCAGTAGGCCTCGTCGAGGATGAACGCGACGTGGCGCGGGACGCGCTCGGCGAACGCGGCGATCGCGTCCAGCGGCAGCGCGGTGGACGTCGGGTTGTTCGGGTTGCAGACGATGACCAGCCGCGTCGCGGCGGTGATCTCGGCCGCCATCGCGTCGAGGTCGTGCTCGTCCTTGCCGTTGAGCGGCACCGTGATCGCGCGAGCGCCCGAGGCGGCGGCGAGGTGCGGGTAGACGCTGAACGACGGCCAGGCGTAGACGAGCTCCGCGCCGGGCTCCAGCAGCGCCTCGCCGGCGGCGAGGAGGATGTCGCACGAGCCGTTGCCGATCGCGATCCGGTTTGCGGGCACGCCGTACCGGTTGCTCAGGGCGGCGCGAAGCGGGCCGTTGGCCGGGTCCGGGTAGCGGTTCAGCCGCCCGATCGCGCGCGAGATCGCCTCCTGCACGGGCGGGATCGGCGGGTCCGGCGACTCGTTCGAGGCGAGCAGCGCGACGTCGTCGGGCAGGGCGTAGCCCCCGGCGGCGGGATAGGCGGGGATGCGGCGGATCCGCTCGGCGAACTCGAGGGGCATGGCTGCCATTCTGCCACCACCCGCCGTGGGTTCGAACCCGCCGGCCGTGAATGAGCAGGGAAGTTCGCTGGACAAACACGGGTCCGTTCTTCAGGATGCTCCGCGAGATGTTCTCGCTCCAGCTCCTCACGTCCGTCGCCAGCACGCACGTCCCGTTCGCGGGCACGTCGGCGACCCCGTGGGCGGAGCGGCTGACGGCCGACAAGCGCACGCGCTACTAGCGGAACGGAGCTCTCATGCCCCCGTCCGCGAGTACCGCGGGCGGGAGTCGCAAGACGCTCCTCACCCGCGAACACGTCATCACGAAGATCCAGCGGTGGAACGGCCTCTTCGGAGAGCCGCCGTCCACGGCCGACTGGAACCCGTCGCTTGCGCGCTGGCGCGCGCAGGAGTGGCGCATCGAGCGCTACCGCCAGGGCGATCCGGAGACCGGCGAGCCGTGGCCGTCGCTCAACGCCGCCAAGCGCCTGTTCGACGGCTCGTTCGACGCCGCCGTCCGCGAGGCGGGGCTCGTCCCTCACCGGCCGGGTCCGCGTCGCCGTGCGGCCGGCGCCGCTCTGCCGCAGGTCGAGCAGCGCGAGCCG
>DATMVO010000288.1:0-2836 GCA_035563115.1 Solirubrobacteraceae bacterium | reverse complement strand
GTGCCGTTCACGTGCTCGGAGCCGTGCGCGACGATCATGACCGCGTCGCTCGACGCGGCGACGCGCCGCCGGCTCGGTCTCACCCGCGGGCAGGGCGACGGGCTCGTCTACGCCACCGGCGACGCGCTCGCGGGCCGGCGGGCGACGCTCAGCGAGCCCGAACCGAGCCTCGGCGCGACGTGGCGCCGCGGCCCGCTCGGGCTCCGCGTGCGCGTCTCGGCGCAGGACGTCTCCCACAACGCCCGGACGGTCACGCAGACGGTGACGCTCCGCGCCCCGCGCTGACGCGGCGCGACCTGACGCTTCCGGTTGACAGAACGCCCGCCCGCCCACTAGCGTCCGGCGCCTCGTCGGGAAAGCGATTTCCCTGCCTGGCGCCGTCTCGCTCCTCACCACCGGGGAGCGAGCCCGTGCCAATCAGGCGCCACCGATGAGAAATCGATTTCCCGGGTCATCGGTCGCGGAGGGCGGCCGAGGGAGAGGAGCAGGAGCACATGAAGGTCAAGTCAGGGGCGGTGGCCGCCGCGGCGGCGCTGCTCGCGGCGCTTCCCGCCACGGCGGGCGCGCAACAGCCGACGGGCGCGCAGAGCTCGTTCTTCGGCACGTCGTTCATCGAGTACCACGACACGGTCGACACCCCGAGCGAGGGCGACCTGTGGCCGTCGTGCTGGGCCGACGACGGCGAGCTGTACGCCGCGAACGGCGACGGGCGCGGCTTCGGGCTGCACCTGCCCCCCGGGCTCGAGCAGCGGCCCGACATCGGCATGAACAAGATCTCGGGCACGCCCGAGACCGGGATCACCGGCGAGCTGCTGTCGACGAACGACGAGATCGGGACGACCTGGACGCCCGATCAGCCCGGCCAGCGCTACAACCGCAAGCCGACCGGCATGGTCTGCGTCGACAGCGACGGTGACGGCAAGGACGAGCTCTACATGGCGATCCAGGATCTGCGGATCCCGGAGGGCAAGCCGTTCGCGGAGGATCCCGGCTTCAACGACGCGCCGGCGGCGAGCATCTCCCGCTCGGATGACTACGGCAAGACGTGGCAGAAGACGTCCACGCCGATGTTCGACAACCACGTCTTCACGACGGTCTGGTTCCTCGACTACGGCCAGAGCAACGAGCACGCGCTGACCGAGCTCGGCCCCGACGGCGCCGACTACGTCTACGCCTACGGCCTCGACGGGAACTGGCGCGACTCGTTCACCGACACGAAGCCCGACCCGCAGGATCTGTACCTGGGCCGCGTGCCGAAGGACGAGGTCCAGAACCGCTCCGCGTGGGAGTGGTACGCCGGCCGGGACACCGACGACAAGCCGACCTGGACGGCGGACATCGCGGGCAAGAAGCCGGTGCTCACCGACACGCGGCGCGTCTACCAGACCAACCGCGGCGTCGGCCCGAAGGACGTGTCGGTGCTCTCGCAGGGCAGCGTCGTCTACAACGCGCCGCTCGACCGGTACATCTACACCTCCTGGACCGAGTTCACGTTCGAGCTCTACGAGGCCGAGTCGCCGTGGGGCCCGTGGAAGCTCTTCTCGCGCAAGGACTTCGGCGGCTACCCGTGGTTCAACAACGCGCCGGGCTGCAACGTCCCGCCGAAGAACGGCGGCTACTCGCTGCAGATCCCGTCGAAGTTCATCAGCGCGAACGGCAAGCGCATGTGGGTGCAGGCCAACTGGTTCGAGGGCGGCGCCTGCGGCGGCGGCAACTACAACTTCTCGCTGCGGCCGATCGACGTCGAGCCGTACGTGAAGACGCCGCCGGCCAACGCCGAGAGCACGACGCGCAACCTCGCGCAGGAGGCGGGGACGACGCCGATCGAGAAGTCCGCCCACTACGGCAACGGGCACTTCTACAACGACGGGGTCTACAACCAGAGCGAGGACTCGTTCGACTTCGAGAACAAGACCGTCGACTTCTGGGGCTTCGAGTGGCCGCGGCAGTACAAGCTCGACCGCGTCCGCTACACGACCGGCAACATGTTCGGCAACGGCGGCTGGTTCGAGGCGGATCTGCGCGTGCAGGTGCGACAGGACCACAAGTGGGTCGACGTGACCGGCACGAAGGTCTCCCCCGCGTACCCGAACAACGGCACCGCGGGCACGAACAAGCCGTACACGTTCGAGTTCGACGAGATCACCGGTGACGGCGTGCGCATCATCGGGCGGCCGGCGAACGGCGGCGACGGGTTCTTCTCCTCGATCGCCGAGCTCGAGGCGTACTACGACGGGAACCTCGCCCCGGCCGACCTGACCGCCGCCCCGCCCGTGTTCCCGGCGCAGGCCGCGAACACGATCGGCCAGGGGCAGTGGGTCACGGTCCGCAACACGGGCGGCTCCTCGGTGACGATCGGCGGCGCGGCGATCCGCGAGGTGGACGACGCCTCGGCCGGCGACTTCGTCATCGGCGCGGACCGGTGCACCGGCCGGACCCTGACGGCGAACCAGACGTGCCTGATCCAGATCCGGTTCGCGCCGGGACGGGCGAACGCGACCTCGACGGCCGACCTCGTCGTGACGTCGAACCTGCAGAACCCGACGCTCGTGCGGCTGACCGGGACGAGCACGGGCCTGCCCGCCGGGCCGAAGGGCGACACCGGCGACGCAGGGCCGAAGGGCGACACCGGCGACGCGGGGCCGAAGGGCGACACGGGCGCGAAGGGCGACACCGGCCCGGCCGGCGCGATGGGTCCGATGGGGCCGATCGGACTGGTTGGACCAGTCGGCCCGACTGGTCCAACCGGTCCCGCGGGTCCCGCCGGTCCGGCCGGCCCGGCAGGTCCCGCCGGCCCGGCCGGGCGTGACGGCGTGGTCGTCTTCGCCACGGAGCG
>DATMVO010000287.1:0-3358 GCA_035563115.1 Solirubrobacteraceae bacterium | reverse complement strand
ACGCGGGCGAGCACTGGTCCCCCACCCCCGCCTCGCTCACCGCGCTGGCGCTGACCGCGGGCAGCGCGTCGGCGGAGCGGATCGCGACGGGCACGGCGATCGACGCGGGCGGGCTGCGGCCCGACCTGCACGAGCACAACTCGTGGAGCCAGAAGGTCGAGGAGGTCGACCCGGTCGAGCTGCTCGAGGTCCAGCTCTGCAACATGACCGCGCCGTTCATCCTCGTCTCGCGCCTGCGCGCCGCCATGGCTGCCGCTTCGGCGCGCCGCAAGTACGTCGTGAACGTGTCGGCGATGGAGGGCCAGTTCTCGCGCGGCTACAAGGGCCCGGGCCACCCGCACACGAACATGGCCAAGGCCGCGCTGAACATGCTCACGCGCACGAGCGCGCAGGAGATGCTCGAGCAGGACGGCATCCTCATGACCGCCGTCGACACCGGCTGGATCACCGACGAGCGCCCGCACCCGCAGAAGATGCGCCTCCACGAGGAGGGCTTCCACGCCCCCCTCGATCTCGTCGACGGCGCCGCCCGCGTCTACGACCCCATCGTCCGCGGCGAGGCGGGCGACGACCTCCACGGCGTCTTCCTCAAGGACTACGAGCCGTCCCCCTGGTGAAGGACTGAGGGCATGGCGCGCATCACGCTCCACCGGGGCGACATCACGACGGACGACGAGGCGGACGCGATCGTGAACGCGGCGAACTCGTCGTTGCTGGGCGGCGGCGGGGTCGACGGGGCGATCCACCGGGCCGCCGGGCCGGAGCTGCTGGAGGAGTGCCGGCTGCTGGGCGGCTGCGAGACCGGGGACGCGAAGATCACCGGCGCCGGGCGGCTGCCGGTGCGGCACGTGATCCACTGCGTCGGGCCGGTGTGGCGGGGCGGGACGCACGGCGAGCCGGAGCAGCTGGCCTCCTGCTACCGGCGGGCCGTGGAGCTGGCGGCCGAGCACGGCGACGCGAAGGTCGCGTTCCCGGCGATCTCGGCTGGGATCTACGACTACCCGCTCGAGGCGGCGGCCGAGGTGGCGGTCACGACGGTGGCGGCGGCGCTGCAGAACGAGCCGCGGGTGGTCGAGGCCCGGTTCTGGCTCTTCGGCGACGACACGTACGCCGCGTTCGATCAGGCCCTCTCCCGCACGCCGTAGCGCGTCTGTCTCACGCTCGACCTGAGCGTCAGAGTCGCCGTAATCGCGCGCGGGCCATGACGTCAGAGGTCATCGACGCGGCGCCCGGGCGGTGGGAGCGTGGCGGTCATGCCACGCACCCGCTCTCCCCTCCCCGTCCTGCTGGCGGCGGCGTTCGTCGTCGGGCTGGACTTCTTCATCGTCAACGTCGCGCTGCCGTCGATGCAGGCCGACCTGGACGCCGGCAGCGCCGCGGTCCAGCTGTGGGTCGCCGGGTACGGCGCGGCGCTCGGCGCGCTGCTGATCCTCGGCAGCCGGCTCGGCGACCTCCACGGCCGGCGGCGCGTCTTCGTCCTCGGCCTCGCCGGGTTCACCGCCGCCTCCGCCGGCTGCGGCCTCGCGCCCGACGCCACGACGCTCGTCCTCGCCCGGCTGGCCCAG
The DNA here is from genome assembly GCA_035563115.1 of Solirubrobacteraceae bacterium. GTDB lineage: Bacteria > Actinomycetota > Thermoleophilia > Solirubrobacterales > Solirubrobacteraceae > CADCVT01. The sequence goes on along the minus strand of DATMVO010000287.1, from coordinate 1,793 downwards.
GGCGCGACCGCGGCGCTGCTGATGCCGCAGATCCTCGCGATCATCGCCGCCGTCTTCACCGAGCCCGGCGCGCGCGGCAAGGCGATCGCCGCCTACGGCCTCACCGCCGGGCTCGCGGCGGTCAGCGGCCAGCTCGTCGGCGGCGTCCTGATCGAGACCGACGTCGCGGGCCTCGGCTGGCGCGCGTGCTTCCTCGTCAACGTCCCGATCGGCGTCGCGGCCATCGCGCTCGCGTTCCGGACCGTCCCCGAGTCCCGCGCGCCCGGGGCGGCGAAGCTCGACCTCCTGTCCGTCGAGCTCGTCACCGGCGGCATCGGCGCGCTCGTCTTCGGCCTCGCCATGGGGCAGGAACGCGGCTGGCCGCTGTGGACGGTCCTGCTCCTCGACGCCGCGCTCGTCCTCCTCGCGGCGTTCGCGCTTCGCCAGCGGAAGCTCAGCCGCACCGGCCGCGAGGCGCTGATCGACCCCGCACTCTGGCGCCGCCCCGGCTTCACCGCGGGGGCGATCGCGACGCTCGCCTTCCAGCTCGGCCTCGCCTCGACGTTCTTCGTCCTCGCGCTCGAGCTGCAGGGGGGCCTGGGCCTCACCGCGCTGGAGTCCGGCCTCGCGTTCACCCCGCTCGCGCTCGGCTACTTCGCCTCCTCGGTCGCGTCGCCCGCCCTGAGCGCCCGCTTCGGCACGGGCGCGCTGGTCGCCGGGGCGCTCACGCTCGGCGCCGGGTTCGCCGGGACGGCGCTGACCGCCGCGTCGATCGACCCCGCCGGCAGCGTGCTCCCCCTCCTCCCCGGCCTGATCGTCACCGGCGTCGGGATGGGGCTGCTGTTCGCGCCGCTGATGGCGTTCACGCTCGCGACGGTGGAGCCCGCGCAGGCCGGCGGCGCGTCCGGCGTCGTGAGCACGATCCAGCAGGTGGGGAACGCGGTCGGCGTCACGCTCCTGGCGATCGTCTTCCTCGGCGCGCTCGACTCCGGAAGCCCCGCCGACCACGCGGGCGCGTTCGCCGACGCGCTCTGGTGCCTGGCCGGGCTGGCGCTCGTGATCGCCGTGCTCGCGCGGCTCCTCCCCCGCCCCGCCGCCCCGGCCGGTCAGACCCCGGACGCGCCGCCCGTCGCCGTCGCCGCCTGAGCCGGCCGGGCAGGTAGGCTGCCCGGCTCGATGAGCGCTGCCGAGACGCCTGGGCTGCTCGAGCGCGAGCGCGAGCTGCACGAGCTGGAGGCCGCGATCGCAGGGGCGCTCGACGGCCGCGGACGCAGCCTCCTCCTCGAAGGGCCCGCCGGGATCGGCAAGACCGAGCTCCTGCGCGCCGCGCTGGCCATCGCGGGCGCGCGCGGCGCGCGGACGGTGCTGGCGCGCGGGTCGGAGTTCGAGCGCGGGTTCGGCTTCGGGGTCGTCCGCCAGCTCTTCGAGCCGCTCGTCGCCGAGACCCCGGAGGCCGAGCGCGCCGCCCTGCTCAGCGGCGCCGCGGGTCTGGCGGGCGACGCGCTCGGGGATGGCTCGGAGGCGGCGGGCGCCGACACGGCGTTCGCGACGCTCCACGGCCTCTACTGGCTCTGCGTCAACCTCGCCGACCGGCGGCCGCTCGTCCTCGCCGTCGACGACCTGCAGTGGGCGGACGCCGCCTCGCTGCGCTGGATCGCCTTCCTGGCGCGCCGGATCGAGGGGCTGCCGGTGCTGCTCGTCGCCACGCTGCGCACCGACGGCGCCGCGGCCGAGGACCGGCCCGCCGACGAGCTCGTCGTCCACCGCCTGGCCGAGACGGTCCGCCCGCCCGCGCTCTCCGGCGAGGCCGTCCG
>DATMVO010000286.1:0-6599 GCA_035563115.1 Solirubrobacteraceae bacterium | reverse complement strand
GGGATCGTCGTCGGCGGTGCCCGCCTCGGGGTCGGAGACCGCCGCCGCCGTGTCGTGCCAGTCGGTCGCCCGCCGTGCCTTCGCGAGCTGCGCCCGCAGCTCGGGCAGCTCGGCCAGCACCCGCTCCAGCAGCGCGTCCGGCGCCTCGCCCTCGACCACGTGCTCGGGCCCGACGGTCAGCGCGATGCCGGTCCCCGTCCCCCGCGCGAGGTCGTGGTTGCCGCGGTGGGTCACCTGGAGCCAGCCGCCCGGGAACGTGTGGGTCACCGTCCCGCGCGACCACGGCCGCAGCGGCAGGCCGTAGCGGCGCATCGCGACGACGTGCTCGTACGGCGTGACGGACTCGAAGTCGGCGGAGATCGTCCGCCGCCCGGCTGGTGCGCCCGCCGGGGACGCGTCGACGAGCAGCCGCGCGGTGACGCTCCCGCCCTCGGCGAGCCGGATCTCGGCCCCCTCGGCGGTGGTCGTCCGCGCGGCCGCCGCGCCGGTCAGCACCCGCGCGCCCTTCGCCACCGCCAACGACCGCGCCCACGCGTCGAGCGCGGCCCGGTCGGGCTGCCACTCGGCGTGCTCGCCCGGCACCTGGAACTGCACGGTCTCGGCCGGGTCCTGCGTGCGGCGCGGCCGGTGGTGGACGAACCCGAGCGACGTCTTGCCGCCGCTCGCGGCCCGCAGCTCGGCCGGCGCGTGCTCGAGCAGCGCGAGCGACGAGACCTCCGGCAGCCCGAACCGCTCGCCGATCAGCAGCGCGAGCTCGGACGAGTACGGCACCGTGGACAGGTCCGCCCCGGGCGCGGCGCCGCCCGCCGGCACCACCGGCGGCACCACCGCCACGCTCCGCCCGCCGCGCGCGACCGCGGCGGCGAGCAGCGACACGACCGCGCCCTCGCCCACGATCGCGACGTCGACGTCCAGTGCGGCCTCGCCGTGCGCGACGGCGTCGGCTTCGGCCAGGCGCTTGCCCTCCAGGGCCTGCATCAGATCGACAGCGCTCATCAGAAGATCCGCTCCCCTCGCAGGACGTGCTTGACGGCCTCGCGGCCGTTGCCGGCCATCAGCCGGCGGACGTACGGGTCGGCCTCGGTCGCCGCCCACTTGGCGGTGCGGGCCAGGGTCTTGGGCGTCGGGTTCATGAACCGCTGGCTGCGGTCCGAGAAGCCGAACGGGTGCGGCACGAAGTTCGCCGACGTGAACCGGTCGAACAGCGCGTCCGCCGCGGCGGGCGCCTCCTCCGTCCCAGCCTCCACGCGATCCAGGCGGTCGACCATGTCGCGGAAGAGCGCCGCGTAGCCGTCGTGGTCGGGCCACGGCAGCCCCATGTGCGGGGCGTTCTCCAGCGCGAGGAAGTGGCGGTCGTCGCCGTCCTGCTGGAACTTCGTCAGCGCCTCCCGCGCGCGGTACGTGCCCGCGTTCGACCCCCACGCCCAGATGCCGAAGACCGCGCGCCAGAGGTCGTGGTGGTCCCACGAGATGTACGCCGCGTTCACCAGCTCGTCGTTCGCGGTGATCAGCGCCTGCTGGAGCCGGTCGACGTAGTTGAAGCGCGCGACCGAGAAGTCGCCGTCCTTCGCCGCCGCGAGCAGCCGCCACGCCAGCGCGTTGACCGCGTCGCACGTGTTGGCCAGGCCGAACGAGAAGAGCGGGTCGACGAACCCGGCGGCGTGGCCGAGCAGGCACCAGCGGTCGCCGACGGTCTGCTTGGACGACCACTGCAGCCGGGGCGTGGACGTCCACTCGCGCATCGCCACGGCGCCGCGGTACTGGCGCTCGACGTCGGGGAACCGCGCCGCGTGGCGGGCGAAGTCCTCGGCCGGCGACAGGTCCGGGTCCTTCGGGTAGCGGCGCTCGTCGAGCGTCAGCCCCACGGAGCACAGCGGCGACCGCGAGAGCGGCGTGTTGTCGAACGCGATCACCCAGAACCACCCGCGCGAGAACAGGTGGTGGACGGTGCCCGTGTACCAGGGCTTGGGCGGCGTGTCGGCCGGCGCGTGGTCCCACAGGTCGTCGGTCGGCGTGACGCCCTGCATGTGCGTCCACAGCGAGCGCGAGTGGTGCTTGAGCCGGCACGGCTCGTCGCGCAGCTTCAGCTTGTCGGCCAGCGGCGACCGCACGCCGCTCGCGTCGACGAGGTAGCCGACCTCGTACCGGCTGCCGTCGTGGCCGGTCAGCCCGACGCCGTCGTCGCGCAGGTCGACGTCGGTGATCCGCAGCCCCTGCCGCGGCACCGCGCCGTGCTGGACGGCCGCGTGGAAGAGGTACGCGTCGCTGTCCTGCCGGAACAGGTGGTGCGCCTCGTGCAGCAGCTTCGGGGTGTTGAACTGGTTGACGTGCTTGGGGTTCTGCGGCTCGCCCTCCTCGTGCTTGAGGAAGCCGAAGTGGGCCTTGTGGCCGAACGTCGGCGCGATGTGCTTCGTGCAGTTCTCCAGCGTCGTGATCGCGTTGATCTCCGGCACGTCGTACCGCGCGGCGAGCGTCCGCAGCGCGACGAGCGTGTACGGGATCGTCGACTCGCCCACGGCGAAGCGCGGGTGCGTCGCGGCGTCCACCAGCAGCGTCTTGACGCCGTTGCGGGCGAGGATCGCGGCCAGCATCGAGCCGCTGATGCCCGAGCCCAGGATCGCGACGTCGAAGTGCTCGGCCGGCTGCTGCTCGGCAGGGGTGGTGCTCATGGTTCGGCTCCTCCTCGGTGGTCTCGGGTCAGGCCGGGACGGCGGGAGCGCGGAGGCGGCGGCCGACGACCGGCCACTCGGCGGCGATGTGCCGCAGCTCCTCGCGCAGGTTGAACTCGTCGGGCGACAGGCGCTTCTTGATGAAGAGCGAGAGCCCCTCGTCGACCAGCTCGCCGATCGGCTGCGGCGCGTCGGTCTTCGCCCAGCGCAGCGTCTTCATCACCTTCGGCGGCGTCGCGTTGAACCAGCGGTTCGACGGGTCGGTGAGGCCGAACGCGGGCGGCACGAAGTCCGCGCGCTGCAGGTCGGCCATCAGCCCCGCGGCGGCGCGGCCCGGGTCCGTGTCGCCGTTCTGCACCGCCTGCATCCGCTCGCTCACGGAGCGCAGCAGGACGCGCGCCGGCTCGTAGTCGGGGATCGACCCGGCGGGCGCGATCTTCGCCAGCGGCTCGAGCACCGCCGCGTCGTGGCTGTCGAGGTACTTCGCGTACGCGCGGTTGATCTCGAAGGTCGCCAGCACCTGGCCCAGCGACCAGACGCGGAACCACGTGTCCCACAGGCGGAAGTCCTGGAACGACGTGTAGGCGTTGGCGACGAGGTCGTCGTTGAAGTCGATCAGCGACTGCTCGAGGTGCTGCACCGGCTCGAACCGCGCGACGTCGAAGTCGTCGTCGCGCAGCGCGTCGAGCAGGCGGTAGCCGAGCGCGTTGACGATCTCGAACGAGTTGCTCAGCCCGCGCGAGAAGAGCGCGTCGACGAACCCCGCGGCGTGCGAGGTCAGGCACCAGCGGTAGCCCATCGTCTGGCTCGACGAGTACTGCAGGCGGCCGGTGCGGACCCACGGGCGGACCGGCCGCGCCTCGGCGAACTGGCGCTTGATGTCGGGGAACCGGTCGAGGAAGGCGTCGAACTCCTCCTCCGGCGTGCCGTCGAACGGCGGGTGGATCCGCGGGTCGAGGTTGAGCCCGACCGAGACGAGCGGGTTGGTCGCGAGCGGGTGGTTGTTGAACGGGATCACCCACATCCAGCCGCCCTCGAAGAGGTGGTGGAGCGTCCCCTGGCTCCACTTCGTCGGGTTGCCGTGCGCGCCCTTCGGGACCGTCTCCTCGTACGGCGTCACGCCGATCATGTGGGTGAAGATCGAGCGCGAGTGGTGGCGCAGCCGGGTCGGCTGCTGGCGCAGGCCGAACGTGTCGGCGAGCGGCGAGCGGAAGCCGCTCGCGTCCACCACGAACCGCGCGCGCCACGAGGCGTCGCCCTCGCCGCGGACGGTGATCCCGTCGTCGTCCGTGTCCACGCCGCTGACGCGCGCGAACTGCTGCACCTCGGCGCCGTGCTTGACGGCGACCTGGAGCATCCACGCGTCGACGTCCTGGCGGAAGAAGTGGTTCTCGACGTGGGTGATCCGCGGGATCGGGAACTCGTGGCACTCGTCGAACCGCTGGCGCTCGCCCTCGCGGTGGTACAGGAAGCCGAAGTTCTTCTTGATGCCGCAGCTCGGCGCGATGCTCGCCTGGACGTTCTCGAACGTCGTGAGCTTCTTGATCTCCGGCACGTCGTAGCGCTCGGAGACGAGCCGCATCAGCATCGACGTGTACGGGATCGTCGACTCGCCGATGGCGAAGCGCGGGTGGGTGCCGGCGTCCAGGATCAGCACCTTGGCGCCGCCCTCGGCGAGCACGGACGCGAGCGACGATCCGGCGAGGCCGGAGCCGATCACGATGACGTCGTGCTGCGGGGTCCTTGTCGTGGCCATGCGGTTCTCCTCCTTGGGGAACGGGGTGCCGGATCGCCCTAGACGGACGCGGCCGGGACGGGGGGCAGGTACTCGGTGAGGACCAGGCGGTCGAGGTAGGTGTCGAGCAGCTGCCGGTCGAGCGGCGGGCAGGTGATCCCGCTGCCGCTCAGGGCCTGGCGGGCGCGCGTGTCGTCGTAGACGATCGCCCGCTCGCCGCCGACGACGAGCTCGCGCACGGTGTCCATCACCGGGTGCAGCTCGTTCGGCTCGTTGCCGAGCGCCGACTCCAGGCGCTCGTACCACGTGTGCGGGTCGAGCGTCTCCAGCGCCCAGCCGCGCGCGCGCAGGTGGTCGACCAGCGTCGCGAACGGCATGTGGCGCTGGTTGACGAGGTGGAAGACGTCGCCCTCCTTGGGCGCGGTCGTCTTCGCGAGGTGGACGAGCGCCTTGGCGACGTAGTCGACGGGCGTCATCTCGATGTCGAGGTCGTCCATGTCGGGCGCCGCGCCGAGCTGGATGCAGCCCTTGATGACGCGGAGCGTGAAGTGGGTCGTCAGCGCGGCGCCGGTGCGGGCGTCGCCGAGGACGCGGCCGAGGCGGTGGCAGGCGACGGGGACGCCTCTGGCCGCCGCGTCCAGCGCGAGGCGTTCCGCCGCCCACTTGGTCTGGACGTAGCCGGTGATGAGCTTGCCGGCGGTGGCGATGTCGTCGCCCTCGCGGATGACGTCGCGGCCGTCGGTCGGCAGGCCCCAGATCCCGTAGGTCGAGACGTGGTGGAGCGGCGTGCCGTGCTTCCCGCACGCCCGGAGCAGCTCCTCGGTGCCTTGGACGTTGGGCGCGCGGAGGCGCTCGTACGGGTGGGCGAAGTTGACGCCCGCGCCGACGTGGAGGACGGCGTCGGCCTCGCTGATGAGGTGGTCGAGGTCCTCGACGCCCAGGCCCGGAGCTCCCAGGTCGCCGAGGACCACGTGGGTGCGCTCCCGCCAGTCGTGGGGGAGCTCGAGGTACTGGGCCGCGTTGGCTTCGATGCGCTCCAGGCCCGCGGCTTCGTCGTCGGCGCGGACGAGGCAGCGGACGCGCTCGGCGCCGGCGGTCAGCAGCTCGGCGAGGACGAAGACGCCGACGAAGCCGGTCGCGCCGGTGAGCAGCACGTCGCGCAGGGCGGCGGGCGGCTCGCTGGGGGCAGGCGCGACCGGCACCACGTCGTCGGCGAGGTGGGCGTCCTCGGCGATCTTGTCGGGGGTGGTCCAGTCCCCGTTCGTGCTTGCGGCGTTCTCGTCGCCCGCGACGCGGGTGGCGAGGTGGGCGGCCCAGGCGCGGGCGCTCGCGCGGTCGAACAGCTCGCTCGGGCGGAGCTCGATGCCGAGCAGCGCGCGCAGGCGGCCGACGATCTCCATCACCATCAGCGAGTCGAGGCCGAGCTGGAAGACCTCACCGTCGGGGTCGACGGCGTCCGGCTTGAGCTGGAGGACGTCGGCGACGGCCTCGGTGGCGACGCGGAGGAGGATCCGCTCGCGCTCGTCCCCGTCGGCGCCTTCGAGCTTCGCGAGCAGCGCGGCGTCGCCGCTGGACTGCTGCTCGTGCTGCGCCACGAGGTCCCGCAGCCGCGGCCGGGGGCGGCGGGCCTCCATGACCGGGCCGTACGTCGACCAGTCGGCGGCGCAGACGAACGTCTCCGTGTCGCCGGCGGCCTGGAGGCGGCCCAGGAGGTCCAGGCACTGCGCGGGCGCGAGCTGGCGCAGGCCGATCGACTCCATGAACGCGAGCACCTCGCCGTCGAACAGGCCGGACGGCAGCGCCCACGGGCCCCACGCGACGGTCAGCGCCGGGAGGCCCTGCGCGCGGCGGGTGTGGGCGAGCGTGTCGAGGAACGCGTTGGCGGCGGAGTAGCTCGCCAGGTGCTGCGAGCCCCACGTCGCGGCGACCGACGACAGGCAGACGAAGAGGTCGAGGTCCTTCTCCTTGGTCGCCTCGTGGAGGATCCACGCGCCCGTGACCTTCGGCGCCCAGACGGCGCGGAAGCGGTCGGGCTCGACGTCGCGGGCGAACTGCGGGTCCGAGACGCCGGCCGCATGCACCACGCCGCGCAGCGGCAGGCCGTCGTCGCTCGCCAGCCGGTCGACCAGCGCGGTCGTGGCGTCGCGGTCGGTGACGTCGACCGCGGCGACCTCGACCTCGGCGCCGAGCGCGCG
>DATMVO010000285.1:0-2490 GCA_035563115.1 Solirubrobacteraceae bacterium | reverse complement strand
GCCCGCGGCGTCGGCCAGCTCGAGCTCGACGCTGTCGGTGCGCACGCGGCTCAGCTCGTCCAGCGCGCAGTTGCGCACGAGCCGGTAGAGCCACGGCTTGAGCTCCATGTGGCGGTCGTCGCGGCGCAGCGCGCGGCTGGCGCGGAGCATCGCCTCCTGCACGACGTCCTCGGCGACCGTCTCGTTGGCGATCATCCGCTGCGCGTACCGCAGCAGCGCCGTGTGGTGGCGGGCGAAGATGCGGCCGAACGCCGCGTCGTCGCCGGCGCGGTAGGCGGCGACGAGCCGCGCGTCGTCGGCCTCGCGCAGGTCAGGCACGGCAGAGCGCTCCCGAGGTGAGCCAGCCGGCGAGCCCGGTCCGCGTCCGCACGTGGACCCAGCGCCGGTTGGCGCTGCGGCGCAGGACGCGGACCTTCACCGGCCGGTAGAGGCGGCCGACGACGAAGCCGCCGGGCGTGTCGTAGAGGTTGGCGCGGTCGGCGCACAGGCGCCGCTCGCCCTTGGCGGCGAGGGTGGGTGCGGGATCGGCGAGGGGGATCGCGAGCGACATGGCGAGGACGCAGAGGAGGGCGAGGGACGCGCTGCGCGTCACCTTTCCAGGCGGACCTTCCGGAGGACGATCGTGCGGTTGTTCGCGTGGTCGCGGACCTGGAAGCGCAGCTGCGCCGTCCGCCCCGCGCTCGCCTTCAGCCGCTCCCGCGCGCCGGCCGCGCCGCCGACCGCGAAGTTCTTGAACACGACGCGGCCGGGTGTGTCGGTGGAGTCGTAGCCGGTGCCGACGGCCTGTCCGCCGACGGTGAGCCGTGTGTCGACCACGACACCCTCGGACGCGCCGAGCCGGACCGGGAGCTGGCTGGCGAGGAGGCGGCGGATCGAGATCCGGGCGGGCACGCGGACGGTGACCTGCGGCTTGCGCCGGTCGTCGGCGACGGTGCCGACCGCGGCGAACGCGCGCAGGCGGCGGGCGAGGACGACGGGGTAGTTCGTCGCGGTGCCGGTCTCGAGGCTCACGCGCTGGAGGGCGGTCTGGCGGCGGCGGGAGCCGACGAAGTCCGCGGCGGCGGCGATCCAGCCGTTGTTCGCGCTGTCGATCGTGAAGGCGACCGGCTCGGTCATCGCGGGCGCCTTGTCGATGTCGAGCATCTTCACGCTCATCAGCGTGGGGACGGGCCTTGCCGCGACCGCTGCGGAGGGGGCGGCGGTGCCGGGGGCGGTCGGGGTGGCGGGAGGCGGTGGGGGCGGCGGCTGCGGCGCCTCGCGGAGCAGCTCGCGGCGCGGGACGTCGACGCCGATCAGCGTCCCGTCCGGGGCACGGTCGGCCGCCGGGAAGGCCATCGTCCCGTCCGCGCGGCGCACGCCGCTGCCGACGAAGGTCGCGGCGGTGATGGCGTCGATCGTCAGGTCCTGCCCGACGTCGCTGAGCAGCCGGGCGCTGCGCCCGTCCGGCGCCACGGCGAGCGAGAAACGCTGCCCGCGCAGGCCCTGGAGGAACGGCGCGCCGACGCGCCGGGCGCGGCCCGTGGACGCGTCGAGGTCGTAGAGCCGGGCGGACGAGCCGATCCCGAGCAGCCGGCCGCCGCCGTGCCCGAGCGCGACGAGCTGCTCGCGCGGGGCGAGCCCGCGGATGCGGACCGGCGTGCTGACGCCCGGGAGCGCGTCGCTCTGCAGCCGCACGAGCCGCCCGTCCTCGAGGATCGCGACGAACCCCTCCGCCGCGCGCGCCTCGCCCGCGGCCCCCGTGAGGAGGACGGCGAGGCCGGCGAGGGCCATCGCGAGGGGGCGGCGGACGCGGGACATGCCCTTACAACCGCGTCCGGCGGAAGCGGTGGCGGACTTGTTCACGGCGTGAGCGTCCTGGCGCCCGCGACCTCGGCGCCTCGGGCGGCCACGCGGCCGCGCAGCTCGCGGTCGGAGGTGACGACGGTGAGGCCGGGCGCGGCCTTGTCGGCGATCGCGTCGTCGGCGTGCGGCGCGAAGCCGACCTGCACGTGCACCGCCTGCAGCTCGCGCGCGCGGCCGTCGAAGATCACCTCGATCTCGTCCCCGGTCGCGGCCGCCCGGTCGTCGAGCGCGTTGACCAGCCGCTGCATCGCGCCGTGCCGGTCGCGCCACCAGCCGTCCGGCTTGGAGCCCATCACGTTGTTGCCGTCCACGAGCCACCGCGCCATCGCACCGGGGGATGGTACGGCCGGGTGCTAGATCACGCCGACGATCGCCGCGCAATCCCAGTTGCTCGCGCCCGCGCCGCCGGCCCAGAGCTTCGCGGCGAGCGCGTCCTGCTCGGCCTTCGGGCGCAGGTACGCGTGCGGACCCTTGCCGCCCAGGCCCTTCCAGGTGGCGGGCATGAACTGGTAGTAGCCGGAGGCGCCGGCCGAGTTGGGCGGCATGTTCTGCCCGCCGGACTCGCACATCACGATCGCCTCGGGGATCGCCCAGCCGCCGGACGGCTTCGCGGAGGGAGCGGCGGTGGGCGCTGCCGCGGCGGCGGCC
>DATMVO010000284.1:0-7262 GCA_035563115.1 Solirubrobacteraceae bacterium | reverse complement strand
TGCTCGGCGCCCAGCGGCGCCCACAGCTCGCGCGCGATCAGCTCCGCCAGCGGCGCGCCGCCCGCCCGCTCGGCCGCGACGCCCAGCAGATCGGTGTTCGGCGTGGCGTAGTGGAAGCGCTCGCCGTGCGCCCACCCATCCGCCGGGCCGATGGTCGGGAGGAACTCGAGGATCGTCGCCGCGTCCGCGTCCGCGCCCGGCCGGGGCGGGTGCCACGCGCACGCGATGTCGTAGCGCCAGAAGTCGACCGCGTAGTCCTCGGTGAAGCCGATCGCGGCGGTCATGTCGAGCAGGTGCTGGAGCGTGGCGCCCGCGTAGCCGGACGCCGCCACCTCGGGCACGAAGTCGGTGACGGGCTGGTCGGGCCGGAGCGCGCCGCTCCCCTCCAGCACGCCGACGAGCAGGCCGAGGACCGACTTGCCGACCGACTGGGAGAGGTGGAGCGAGGTCACGGTCGCCTCGCCGCGGTAGGCCTCGAGGACGAGCGCGCCGTCGTGGAGGATCGCCAGGCCGTCTGTCTCGATCCCGTCGAGCACCGCCCGGACGGCGTCGAGCTCCGCCAGCGCGGGCCGGGGCGCGGGTGGGAGCGGATGCGGCGAGCCGTCGCCGCGCGGCACGGGCACGGTCGGGACGACCTCGTCGACGTGGACGTACGCCCACCGGTTGTGCGGCCCGACCTGCCAGCTCTCCAACGGCACCTGCATCCGCCGCAGTATCCCGCTAGAGCACGAACCGCCCCGCGTCGACGACGAGCGTGTCGCCGATGTGCAGCGTCGGCTCCAGCACCACGCAGTCCTCGTGGACCGGCACGTTGACCGTCCCGCCGATCCCCGCGGACGCGCCGAACGCGACGTGCACGGTGCCGAGGATCTTCTCGTCCTCGAGCAGGTTGCCGGTGAGCTGCGCGCGCTCGTTCGTCCCCACGCCCAGCTCGGCGAGGTGGCGGCCGTCCGGCCCGTAGCGGTCCAGGTGCGCGACGAGCTGCTCGCCCAGCGCACCGGTCGCGCCGGTCAGCCGGCCGTCCTCGGCGGTCACGGTGACGAGCTCCTCTGAGAGACCGAAGTGGCCGATCGTCTTCGCCACCAGCGTCCCGCTGCCGCCGGTCGGCGCGATGAACCCCTCGCCGCACGGGAGGTTGCCGAACGCCCCGCGCTCGGTCAGCGCGCCCGCGTCCGGAATCGCCGTGCGGCCGCTCAGGTCGAACGCGAAGTCGCTGCCGTTCGCGCACGTGAAGCGCGCGGTGTCGGAGGCCGTCAGCAGGTCCGCGACCCGCTGCGAGCGCGACGCCATCTCGGCGAAGTCCGCGCTCATCAGCCGCGCGAGCATGTCCCGCTCCACCCCCGGCAGCGTCGCCCCGCGCGCGCCCTTCTCGGACGCGGCCTTGCGCGCGCGCGTGTGTGAGAGCGACGGCTCGGACGGCGCGAGGTAGACGTCGCACGCGGCGAACGCGGCGGCGACCGTGGGCGGCGGCTCGGTCCCGCGCTCGGGCTTGGGCGGGAGGATCTGGATGACGGAGTCGCCCCCGGCTGTCAGCGCGGCGTCGTGCAGCGCCTCCGCGATGTCCAGGCGCGTCGGGTCGCACACGACGAGGACGTTCTCGCCGGGCTGCACGGCGAGGCAGCGCTCGACGACGGTGCGGGCGGCGATGGAGAGATCGGACACGGGCCCGATGCTACGCCGCTCCGCCGGAGTCTCATCGGCAGCCTGCATTGGATCTTGCGCCTTCGTTGTCGTTCACCTGACAAGTCTGAGGGACGGGTGCGCTCCGCCGACCGCCCGCCGGAGTTGGCACCTCGGAACCTTGAAACGAACGAAGGAGAAGCTCCCCATGCCGAAGATCGGCTCCAGGACCCGGAAGATCCTCCTCGGTGGCGGCGCCGTCGCCATCCTCGCGGCCCCGCTCGCCAACGCGGCCGGCGAGGGCCAGCCCGTCGATGGCGGGGCCCGCAACCCGTCGCAGGACACGCGTCAGTCGTACACGCGTGAGACGGAGATCATCTCGAACGTCAACACGTACGGCACCCGTCAGTCGAACAAGTCCGACAACGGCGGCGGTGCCGTCTACGGCTGCCGCTCCAAGGCGGGCGGCTCGGCCAAGGGCAACGAGCCGTGCATCCGCTCGACGAACCTCGCGGACGGCTTCGCGTTCGAGTTCAACGTGAACGCCGGCCTGCTCGGCGGCACGATCACCGTCGGCCGCGGCGGCGACACCGCCAAGCCGTTCACCACGAACGCGACGGGCGTCGCGGACGGCCTCAACGCCGACCGCGTCGACGGCCGCCAGGGCTCGGACCTCCTCGGCAAGACCGAGAAGGCCGCCGACGCCGACAAGCTCGACGGCGTCGACTCCGCCGACCTCGCCCGGACGGCGAACTTCCTCCAGGCGCGCATCTCGTCGAACGGCACGGACGTCCTCTCGGGCGCCCGCCCGTCCGGCACCTCGGCCACCGCGGTCGGTGCCGCCACCACGCGCGTCACCTTCCCGGCCGACGTCGCGACGTGCTCGGTGACCGCCACGCCGATCGGCGCGGTGGTCCCGGTCGCCGCCGCGCCGGTCGAGGGCAACGCCCGCGCCGTGGACGTCACGTTCGGCGCTGCCGGCGCCGACCCGGCCGCGCGCACCTCGGTCAGCGTCCAGGTGATCTGCTGAGCCTGAGCCGCGTGCTCTAGCCGTGCTCCTGCGCCGTCGCTCCCTCGGGGGCGACGGCGCGGTCGCGTCCGCGCTGCTTGGCGGTGTAGAGCGCGCGGTCGGCGGCCCGGAGCAGGTCGTCGGGCGTGTGGCCGTGCTGCGGGGCCTCCACCACGCCGAAGGACATCGTGAGCCCGTCCGGGCTCGTCGCGAGCGCCGCCCGCAGCCGCTCCGCCGCCTCCATCGCCCCGGCGAGGTCCGTCCCGGGCAGCAGGAGCGCGAACTCCTCCCCTCCCACCCGCGCGACCGTGTCGACGGTGCGCGCCGTGCCCGTGAGGGTCTGCGCGACGTGCGCGAGCGCCTCGTCGCCGGCCGCGTGGCCGAGCCGGTCGTTGATCGCCTTGAAGTGGTCGACGTCCCCGAGGAGGAGCGCGAGGGGCGTGTTCGTCCGGATCGTCCGCTGGATCTCGCCCTGGAGCCGCTCGTCGAACGCGCGGCGGTTGAGCAGACCCGTGAGCGCGTCGGTGCGCGCGAGCTGGTGGAGCCGCTGGACGAGCGCGTCGACGTGGGTGCGCAGCGCGTGCGCGGCCGCCGCGCCGGCGGAAAGCGCGAGGACGACGACGACCCACCGCGAGGAGGCGTCCTCGAGCGGCAGGTGCATGTAGTGGAGTGCCGTCGCGTAGACCGACGCGGTGAGGAGCAGCGCGGCGACGATGAACTGCCTGGACAGGAAGTAGCCGACGTACAGGGTCGGCCACAGGTAGAAGATCTCGTTGAGCTGCGGCGGCCCGCCGTGTGCCTCGCCGTTGAAGTAGACCGCGAGCGTCGCAGCGACGATCCCGACCGCCACGCCGACCGGCGGCACGTGCGGGATGAGCCGCGGGGGCAGCAGGAGGAGCAGGAACAGGCCGAAGACGATCATCGCGACCGCCAGCCCCGCGTACCCGACCTCGTCCAGCTGCTGCGGGTGCGGCACCGCGAGGCCGAGCAGCGCCACGATCCCGCCGCCGATGAAGAACAGCGAGCCCGTGAACGTGCGGATGTCCCGCCGGACCCTCGGACGGAGGCCCGCGAGGCGGGGCGAGACGGGTGCGGCGGGCACGGCCATGTCGGATGCGTCGGCATTGGCCGCACTGCACTTGACCGATCAGGCGTCCAGGGGACTGATCGCCGACCCCCGGCCCGCGGCGCCGCGCGCGCCGCTATCCTCCAGCCATCCCTCGCCGGGGTAGCTCAGCTGGCTAGAGCGCACGACTCATAATCGTGAGGTCGGGAGTTCGAGTCTCCCCCTCGGCACTGAGGCTGCGAAGGTCCGCGTTGCGCGGGCCTTTCGTCGTTCTGGGGCGTGGCGGGCTAGCGTCTCCGGCCTTCGTGCGTCTCCCCGGTCGTCCCCTCACCTTTGCCGTCGTCTGCGGTGTGCTCGCCGTGCCGGGCGCCGCGCTCGCGCAACAGCGGCCGCCGGCTCCTGCGCCTCCGGCGCCGAAGCCGCGCCTGCAGACCGAGGGCGACGTCGCACCCGGCGGCCGGATCTCCGCGCGCGTGACCGGGCTCGCCCGCCCCGTCCGCCTGCAGATCCGCCGCGGCGGCGTGTGGCGCGGCACCGGCCGCTCCGTTCGCACGCTCGGGCGCCGCCTCTCCACCCGCGCGCCGCTCGACGAGCGCGTCATCCGGCTCCGCGTCCGCGGCGCCGACGGCGCGACCAGCGCGGTCGCGCGTGTGCGCGTCCGCGCGCTCACCCTCGCCGCGGTCGGCGACGTCAACCTCGGCGACGGCCCGGGCGCGATGATCAGCCGCTTCGGCGCCGCCTACCCGTGGACGAGCGTCGGCCCGCCCCTCCGCGCGGCCGACCTGGCGTTCGCCAACCTCGAGTGCGCGGTCAGCCTCCGCGGCACGCCGCAGGAGAAGCAGTACGTGTTCCGCGGCCATCCGGCGTCGCTGCGGGCGATGCGCCGCAGCGCGGGGATCGACGTGGTGAACCTCGCCAACAACCACGCGGGCGACTACGGCGACCGCGCGCTGCTCGACACGCTGAGGTACTCGCGCACGAACGGGATCGCAACCGTGGGCGCTGGCGCGTCGTCCGCGTCGGCGTACCGGCCGACGGTGGTGGAGCGGCTCGGGCTGCGCGTCGCGTTCGTCGGCTTCTCGACGATCCTGCCCTTCGAGTTCCGCGCCGGCGCGCGCGACCCGGGCACCGCCTGGGCCTTCCCGGCGCAGGTCGAGCGGGCGGTCCGGCGGGCGCGGCGTGAGGCGGACGTCGTCGTCGCCACCTTCCACTGGGGCACCGAGCGCGCGACGACCGAGGACGCCTCGCAGCGCGCGCTCGCCCAGCTCGCCCTCCGCGCCGGCGCGACCGCGGTGATCGGCGCGCACCCGCACGTCCTCCAGCCGATCCGCCGCCCGCCAGGACGGCTCGTCGCCTACAGCCTCGGCAACTTCGTCTTCTCCGCCAACAGCCCCGGCACCTCGACCACCGGCATCCTGCGCGTGCGCCTCGCGCGCGGGCGCGTGCTCGGAGCCAAACTCCTCCCCGCCAGGATCCGCGCGTCCCGGCCTGTGCTCCGCTAGGCAAGGGTTGCCCCCGGGCTTGAGCCCGGCACAAGGAACCTCGACGGATGTCCGAGCGACGCGGTACTGTCTCGCTCCTCATGCGCCTCGGCGTCCTCGTCCTCACCACCCTCGCCGTCGGGTCCTTCACCCCGCCCGGCCAGGCTCTCCAGAACGAGATCCGCGACGTCCGCGCCTCCCAGTACGAGCGCGGCAAGCGCGCCGCCTGCAACATCCGCGTCCTCAACGCGGTCACCTCGCAGGACGAGGCGCAGATCCGCGCCGTCGAGCAGCGCTGCGCGCGCTTCTTCGCGGACGCCCCAGCCGTTCCCGCCAGCCCTCAGGGCTGACCGCTTCCCGACTGCGCTCCTCCGTCGTACGCCCGCGGACGTCTGCATCCTGCTCTAGCGTTCCGCACCCTTCGAGCGGTGCGACACGACAGGACGCGAAGAGATGGCAGAGTGGGCACTGAAGCCCTTCGACACGATCCAGCGGAAGGCGCTGCACGACCAGTTCGGCGGCCGGCGCCAAGGCGGCATCGGTCCGTCCCGCCAGAGTCCCAACGTCTTTCTCTTCACCAACCCCGAGGCGGGCCGTCGGCACGGATACCAAGACGTCTGGGACCGCGACGACGTATTTCATTACACAGGCGAAGGCCAGGTCGGCGACCAATCGCTGACTCAAGGCAACAAGGCAATCCTCACCCACGTTGAAGACGGCCGAGCTATCCGCATCTTCGATGGCGCGTCAGGGACCGTCACCTATATGGGCGAGTTCGTTCTGGACACAAGCGAGCCGTGGTACACGACCGACGCACCGGAGACCGGCGGCGGACCGGTCCGCACCGTCATCGTGTTCCGCCTGCGGCCGCTCGATGACCCGCCGGACGACCGAGAGACATTTCCGCCGACGATCCTTGCGTCGCCTGGAACCACGCCAGTGCCGGTCGAGAAGCAGCACACCGAGAAGGCGTTCGTCGAGCCAACCCGCGAGCCGTACGAGGCTGAGCGTCGCGAGCAAAAGCTCGTGCTCGACCTGAAACGGCACCTCGAATCCCTCGAACGCAGCGTCTGTCGACTTCGCATCGTCCCGCCGGGCGAGGCCAAACCGCTCTTCACGGATCTCTACGACGAGGCGATCGGAACGCTGATCGAAGCGAAGGGGACCGTAGAGCGCGGCGCGATTCGGATGGCGATCGGGCAGCTCGCGGATTATCGGCGCTTCGTCGACGGCGCGAACCACTGTGCGGTCCTCCTTCCCTCTCAGCCTCGACAGGATCTCCTGGCTCTCCTGAAGGCCGAGGACATTCACGCGATCTGGCCGGAGAAGCAGGGCTTCGTCGACACAGTCAATGGCACGCTTGTGGGCATGGCGTAGCGCCTAAGTCACAACCGCGCGGTGGTGGCGCAACACCTTCGGGGCGAGAGTCGCCGCCATGTGCGAAGACCTCAATGGACGGCACGTGCAGTGCCGGTATCCGAACTGGCAGCCGCTGATTGATCTCGTTGGCGAAGAGCTGGCCAACGCGTTCATGTGGATGGATGAGCTCGAGCTTTCCGACGGATGTCGAATCCACGCCTACAAGCACCGCACCACCCGCCGCTACCTCCATTTATCGGAGACGACCGCAGCGTTTCTCTACACGGCCGCCGACCAATACCGCCCGGTTCCGACGCACGGGCAGCTTGCCGTCCTGCTGTACCACTGGGCGGCGCTTGATCGAACGCGCGCACCAGACAGCGACGCCATGCTCGAGTTGCTCGGCCGGATCGAGCGCGTCGACGTGGGTGCCCGTCCAGCGTGACCGCGCGCGGGTCACGCGGCGGCTGGGGACTGCATGGTGCGGCGGAAGTCGGTGAGGCGGGTGGTGAGGAGCTTGGCTCTGCGGTGAAGGTGGTCGCGGAGCTCGGTGTGCCCGCGGAACCGCAGGTGCGCGTAGACGACCTTCCCGACCGGATAGCCGATCCCGTTCACGCGCGCGGGGGGGAGGGGCGGCGGACGCCGAACGCGAGCCCCGGCTCGGGCTTGACCACCCGCACCGCCGCGACGGCCTGGACGAGCGGGCGGCCGGCGCGGTCGACCTCCG
>DATMVO010000283.1:0-14122 GCA_035563115.1 Solirubrobacteraceae bacterium | reverse complement strand
CGCGGCCGCGGGCAGGTCGTGGCCCCCGAGCAGGACGAGCACGCCCGCGCCGCCGCGGCCCGCGGTCACGATCGGGATCGACGGCGGCAGGTAGGCGACCCGGTGCTCGGACAGGCCGTGCGCGACGAGCGCCTCCGCCAGCCACGGCGTCGCCGCCCACGCGCCCTGCGTGCCCAGCGCGCGCCGGCGCCCGGGCATCTGCGCCAGCCGCGTGACGACGTTCTCGCCCGCCGGCAGCACGCCGAACCGGCCGACCGGCACGTGGACGGTGAGGCCGAGCGGCGAGGAGACCCGCCCGCGCGTGCCCTGCAGCAGCCGGTGCTCGTAGTCGGTCAGCCGCGGGGTGACCCAGACCGGCTGGCGGTCGATCGCCGCCGGGCCCAGCCGCGCCTGCTCCAGCGCGGCCAGCAGCGCGCGGCCCTCGGCCGACTCGCCCGCGATCCCGCTCAGCGTGCCCTCCACCGTCACCGCCGCGCCCTCGGCGTGGAGCATCGTCGAGTCGATGTAGTCGCCGACCGACAGCTCCCCGTCGAACGTGTCGCGGATCAGCTCGCTGTCGTCGTCGAACGCCCCCGCGTACCGCGTGTTGAACTTCTCGATGTTCTGGCGGGCGACGTCGTTCTGGCCCTTGCGCGTCGCGCTCTCCAGGTGGACGAGCGACAGGTCGCCGCGGTAGACGATCCGCAGCCCCTTCAGCCGCACCTTCACGCAGAGGTCGACGTCCTCGAGGCCGTTGACGAAGAGGGTGTCGAAGCCGCCGCAGTCGAAGAAGACGGTGCGGCGCATCACCGCGCACGCGCCGGTCACCGCGTCGAGGTCGAGGATCGCCCGCCCGTGCGGCAGGTCGCCCGCGTCGAAGTGGAAGAGGTGGACGGCGGTCGGCGTGTCGCCGAACTTGCGCCACACCACGCCGCCGTGCTGCATCCCGCCGTCCGGGAAGAGCAGCCGCGCGCCGACCATCCCGACGTCCGGCTCCAGCGCGTTCTCCACCAGCGCCTCCAGGACGCCGGGGAAGAAGACCATGTCGTTGTTGAGGAAGAGGAGCACCTCGCCGCGCGCCGCCTCGGCGCCGGCGTTGCAGCCGCCCGCGAAGTTCCGGTTCTCCGGCAGCCGCAGCACGGTCGCGCCCTTGCGCTCCCACACCGCGAAGAGCTCGAGCGTGTCGTCGGGCGAGGCGTTGTCGACGAGGACGAGCTCGAACTCGGTGTGGAGCTTCGGGCCGAGCGCCCGCTCGAGCGTCTCCAGGGTCGACTCGGTCACGGGGCGCTTGCCCCAGGCCACCATGACGATCGACGCGCGCGGGGTCTCGGGCATCGGCAGATCGTACGGCTCTCAAGGACACGAGCGACGGACCGATGACCTGGCCAGATGATCGAGACCCGCGCGCCGGAAGGACGACCCATGACCGAGCTGACCGCCGACGCGTCAGTCACCCTCACCCAGCAGGCCGCCGAGGCCCTGTCCGACGGCCGCGTCGACGACGCGCGCGAGCTGCTGCGCGTGATGCTCGCCGAGCACGTCGATCTCGAGGACCTCAACGACTTCGCGGTGCTGTGCGCCTCCACGGGCGACGACGCCGCCGCCGAGGCGCTCCTGCGCGCCGCCCTGGTCATCGGGGGCGAGAGCGCCTCCGTGCGCCGCAACCTCGAGCAGCTGGGCGCCACGAGCGCCACCGCCGCCGCGCTGCCCGCCGGGCGGGCGGGGACGGATGACGAGCGCTGGCGCGAGGAGCTGCCGCCCGCCGTCACGGCGAACCTCGCCGGCTCGGTCCAGGACTACTGGCGCGACCGCCTCGTGCAGCACACGCAGGACACCTACATGGGCGTCCAGCTCTCCAAGTTCCCCGAGGACCTGCGCGTCTACGAGCACCTGCTCGGCGTGCAGAAGCCCGACGTCATCGTCGAGCTCGGCTCGCAGTTCGGCGCCTCGACCCTCTGGTTCCGCGACCGCCTGCGCACGCTCTCGCAGTACGGCCTCGTCGGCCCGGATCCGCAGGTCATCTGCGTCGACATCGACACCTCGCACACCCGCGCGAACCTCGCGAAGGTCGACCCGGACCACGCCTCCTCGATCACCGTCATCGAGGGCGACGTCTGCGATCCCGCGATCCGCGCGCAGGTCGGCAGCCTCATCGCGCCGGGCGCCAACGTCTTCGTCATCGAGGACTCCGCGCACATCTACTCGACGACCCACGCGGCGCTCGAGCTGTACCAGGACCTCGTCCCGGTCGGCGGCTTCTTCGTCATCGAGGACGGCGTCGTCGACGTCGAGGACCTGCGCATCAGCCCGCACTGGGTGCGCGGCGTGCTCCCCGCCCTCCACGTCTGGCTCACCAGCCCGGCCGGCCGGAACTTCCAGGTCCGCCGCGACCTCGAGATCTACGGCGTCAGCTGCCACCCCACCGGCTTCCTGCAGCGCGTCGCGGCCTAGCCCGCTCCCTTCTCCCCGTCCCCCTCCGAGGAGCCCCGACCCCGTGTCCCTCCGCATCGACTCCGCCCCGTCCACGTCCGAGCAGCTGCACGCCGACGGCATCGCCGCCTTCGAGGCCGGCGACCACGCCACGGCCCGCGACCTCCTGCGCCGCGCCGCGGTCGACGCGGTCGGCTCCGAGGCGATCAACGACCTCGCCGTCGTCCTCGCCCAGCTCGGCGAGCACGACGACGCCCGCACGCTCCTTCAGGCCACGCTGACCTTGGACCCGGCGAACGCCGACGCCCGCGAGAACCTCGCGACGCTCGGGCGGCCGGCGACGGTCGAGCCCGTGGCCTCCGGTGCCTGGCGCGAGTCCGGCACGCTCGGCGGCGACGACCCGAACATGCCCGAGCGCGCCTTCCCGGGCATGCCGAGCACGAGCACGATGTCCGAGCACGCCATGCGCTACTCGATGGCGATGGGCCTGTTCGCCGGCCGCGACGTCCTCGACGTCGGCTGCGGCACCGCGTACGGCTCGGAGATGCTCACCTGGACCGCGCGGCGCGTCCGCGGCTTCGACCTGTGGCAGCCCGGCCCGGGCGAGCACCCGTCGTGGCCCGGCGGCGCCGAGCTGACCTACGGCTTCGACGTCTGCGCCCAGCCGCTGCCGAAGGCCGAGGCGGCGATCATGTTCGAGATCGCCGAGCACCTGGGCGACTGCCCGGCCGCGCTGCGCAACGTCTTCGCCGCCGCGCCCGCCCTGCTCGCCTCGTTCCCGAACCCGGCGTTCCACGGCTCGCACCTCAACCACCACCACGTCAACGACTGGACGCTGGAGCAGTTCGAGCGCGAGCTCGTCGCCGCCGCCGGCGCCGTCCGCGGCCCGGTCGAGCTCCACCACTTCAACCAGCCGAACGGCCTGCCGTTCATCGTCCCGGGCCGCGACGCCGCGTCGCCGTTCTGGATCGTGCTCGCGCTTCCCGCGTAAGCGCCGGCTGACCATCACCGTCGTGACGAAGGGCCCGCGCGATGCGGGCCTTTCGCGCGTGCGGGGAGGGTTCGCGACGCGAGCGGCGTATCGTTAGCCGTCGTGAACGGGCTGACGGCAGCCAAGGGCCTGCGCCGCTCGGTGGAGCAGGCAGGCGGCACGATGAGGATCTCCCTCAACGCCCTGGGCGACGCCTTCGGGCGCGGGAAGCTCACCGTGCGCGCCCGCAAGGGCATCCAGCAGGTGCTGGAGAAGGCCGGCCTCGACGTCACGCCCGACCTGTGGACCGCCGAGCCCGACGACTGGGTGACGCTCTCGGTCGCGCAGCCGCGCAACCCGGCCGCGCCGGTCCGCGACCTGATGCCGCCGCGCCAGGTCCCGCCGTCGCTGGCGGCCGCCGTCGCGTTCGTCCTCCCCGTCCTGCTCGCGAGCTTCTTCGTCATCCCGTCGATCGGCGCCGAGCGCGCCGCGCAGGTGACGACCAAGCCGACGTCCTCCCCGGCCGAGCAGGCGCAGGTCGCCGTCCGCGCCGGCGAGTACCGCACGGCGGTGCGCCTGGTCCGCACCGCCGACCCCGAGCAGCTCCCCGCCGTCCGTGCCGCGATCGCGCGCAAGCTGACGGCCGAAGCGCGCGCCGCGCAGGGCCGCAAGGCCTACGTGGCCGCGATCAAGCTCGCCCGCCGCGCCGCCCGCTACGGCCAGGCGCCGGGGGCCGCGGCGATCGTCCGCCAGTCCCGCGCGGGGCTGGACCTGCGGCGCGCGGAGCAGCGCCGCGCCGCCCGGCAGTCACGTCGCTGACGCTGCCGGCGCACGGTCTCGCCCATCCGCCGAACGCGGCAGGACACGCCCGATCGGCCACGTAGGTGGCACGTAACGGCATGAGGGCAGCACAATGGGAGTCGTGAGCACGTACGTCGGCACCAGCCTGAGCGGGCGGTACCGCCTGGACGCCCAGGTGGGGTCCGGCGGCATGTCGACGGTCTACCGGGCGTTCGACACCGTACTCGAGCGCCAGGTCGCGGTGAAGCTCATGCACCGCGACATCGCCCACAACCCGGACCAGCTCGAGCGGTTCCGGCGCGAGGCGCGCGCGGTCGCGCAGCTCAACCACCCGCACGTCGTCGGCGTCATCGACGCCGGCGAGGACGACGGGATGCCGTACATCGTCCTGGAGTTCATCCAGGGCGAGACGCTGAAGGAGCGGATCCGCCGCTTCGGCCGCCTCCACGTCCCCGAGGCGATCGCCTACGCCATCGAGATCGCGCGGGCGCTCGGCGCCGCGCACGACCGCGGGATCGTCCACCGCGACGTCAAGCCGCAGAACGTGATGATCGACGACGAGGGGTCGGCGAAGGTCACCGACTTCGGCATCGCGCGCACGCTCGAGCAGGACGGCCTCACGGCCGACGGCCGCGTCCTCGGCACCACCGACTACGTCTCGCCCGAGCAGGCGCTGGGCCACGTCGTCACCGGCCAGTCAGACCTCTACTCGCTCGGCGTCGTGCTCTACGAGATGCTCGTCGGCGACGTCCCGTTCAAAGGCGAGAACCAGATCGCCGTCGCGATGAAGCACGTCCGCGAGGAGCTGCCCGACGTCCAGTACCACCGCCCCGAGGTCTCCTCGGCGCTGGCGGCGGTGCTCGACCGCGCGACGGCCAAGGACCTGGGGCAGCGGTACGCGACGGACGCGGAGCTGATCCGCGACCTCGAGGAGGTGCTGGCGATCGAGACGGCGCGCTCGGGCCACGCCACCGGCGAGGCGACGACCGTCCTGCGCACGCTCCCCCCGTCCGCGCGCCGCCGGATCCCGCTGCGACTGCGCACCTCGATGCTCGCCGTCGTCGCGCTCGCCGTGGCGATCGTCGGCGTGCTCGTCGCGATCGGCGTCTTCGCGGCCGACCAGACCGAGAAGGGCACCGGCAGCGGCGGCGGCCGCAACGCCGAGCGCGCGCCCTCGACCGAGCTGCGCCCGGTCTCGCTCCAGCAGGACGGCGCCGCCGACTACGACCCGCTCGGCGGCGACGGCGAGCACGCCGACGAGGCCAGCGCGGTGGTCGACCGCGACAACAACTCCACCTGGTCGACGGAGACGTACCCGGACGGCCTGACCAAGGACGGCGTCGGCGTCATGGTCGACGCGTCACCCGGCGTCGCCGCGACGGTGATGACCGTCCGCACGCCGACCGACGGCTTCACCGCCGAGGTCTACGGCACCACGAGCGCGACGGCGCCGGAGGAGCTGCCCGACGATGGGTGGGTCCGCCTCGCCAACGCGCGCGAGGTCGCCGACGGCGAGCGGATCGACCTCGAGACCGCCGGCAACCGGTACCGCCACTACCTGCTCTGGATCACGGAGCTGCCGGAGGGCGAGTCGGCGGCCGAGGTCGCCGAGCTGCGCCTCTACCGGCGTCAGAACCGGTAGGCGCGGTCGCGCTCGAAGCGCGCGACGGCCAGCCGGCAGAGACGGTCCAGCGCGTCCGGGTACGGCAGCCCGGCGGCCTCCCACAGCTTGCCCCACACGCTCGTCTCGGTCATGCCGGGCATGACGTTGAGCTCGTTGAGCAGCACCGTGTCGCCGTCGACGAAGAAGTCCACGCGGGCGAGCCCCTCGCAGCCGGCCAGCTCGTACGCGCGCACGGCCACCTCGCGGACCCGGTCGCGCGCGGCCTCGCTGATCCGCGCGGGGACCTGGAGCTCCATCCCGCCCGGCGTGTACTTGGCCTCGTAGTCGTACCAGCCCTCGCCGGTGAGGACGATCTCCCCGGCCTCGGCGACCTCGGGCGGGTCGGAGCCGAGGACGGAGATCTCGATCTCCAGCCCGGACGAGTGCGCCTCGACGATCACGCGCGGGTCGTGCTCGCGCGCGACGCGCACCGCCTCCTCGACGTCCTCCAGCCGTTCGACCCGGACGATCCCCACGGACGAGCCCAGCCGCGCGGGCTTGACCCAGCACGGGAAGCCCAGCTCGGCGATCCGGTCCAGCCCGTCCTCCGGCCGCGCGTAGTCGACCTGCGGGATGCCGCCCTGGGCGCACAGGTCCTTGAGCAGCAGCTTGTCCATGCACAGCGCGCTGGCCGTGACGCCGGCGCCGACGTACGGGACGTCGAGCAGCTCCAGCAGGCCCTGCACCGTGCCGTCCTCGCCGAACGGCCCGTGGAGGATGGGGAACGCGACGTCGGCGTCGAGGAGCCCGCGGCCGGGCCGCAGCTCGACCTCCTCGCCCTCGCACCACCACGTGCCGTCGCGCCGCAGCTCGACGTCGAGGACGTCGTGGCCGGCCTGGGCGAGCCCGTGGCGCACCGAGCTGCCGGAGGCGCGGGAGACCTCGTGCTCGGACGAGCGCCCGCCGGAGAGCACCGCGACCCTCATCGGCGCGCCCCCGCGGTGTCGGGCTCGCCGCCGGACGACGGGTCCGACGCGCCGGTGCTCGTGCCCGGCGTCGTCTCCGTCTCCTCCGGCACGGTCTCGGTCTCGTCGGGCGCGGTCTCCGTGCCCGGGTCCGGGTCCAGGTCGGGCTCGAACGAGCCGACCGTGATCGTCACGCGCCGGCCGCGGTCCAGCCGCGTGCCCGGGCGGGGGTTCTGGCGCTGCACGACGCCGTCCTGGCTCGGGCGGTCCACGTCGACCTCCTCCACGTTGGCTTCCAGCCCGGCGGCGGCCAGCGCGGACGAGGCCTCGGTCGCGTCGCGACCGGTGACGTCCGGCACCTCCACCTGCTCGGGCTCCTCGGCGACGACGAGCGCGACCGCGCTTCCGGCGTCCACCGTGCTCCCGGCCCGCGGCGTCTGGCGCAGCACGGTCCCGGGCTCCTCGTCCTCGCTCTCCTCGCGGGTGACCTCGGCGGTCAGCCCCGCGGCCTCGAGCGTCTCGCGCGCGTCGGCGACCTCCTGGCCGGTGAGGTCGGGGACCTGCACCTGCTCGGGCCCGCTGGAGATCACCAGCGTCACCGGCGCGCCGACCGCGACCTCCTGGCCGACGACGGGCACCGTGCGGATGACGCGCCCCTCGGGCACGTCGTCGCTCGGCGCGCGCCGTTCGAGCACGCGGAAGCCCGCGGCCCGCAGCGTCTTGCGCGCCTGCGCGCGCGTCCGTCCCTCCACGTCCGGGATGGCCTTCGTCCCCGGCCCGTCCGAGACGGTCAGCGTCACGTCCGCGCCCACCTCGAGCTTCGCGCCGGGCTGCGGGTCCTGCCCGATGACCTCGTCGCGCGGGCTCTCGTTGCGCACGCGCTCGACCACCGGCTTGAAGCCGTCGTTGCGCAGCCGCCGGGCGGCCGACGCGACGTCCGCGCCGGTCACGTCCGCGACCGCGCGGGTCTCCGCGCGGGTCAGGAGGATCGCCGCGAGCACGACGCCGGCGAGCAGCACCGCGCCGAGCGTCGCCCACAGCCACCAGCGCCGTTCGGGCTCGGGCTCGGTGAGCGGGGCGAGCTCGCCCTCCACCGCCACCGGCGCGAACGCCGAGGTCGGCGACCCGTCGACGACGGCGCTCCCGTCGCGCACGGCCTCCAGCGCGGCGATGAACTCGTCCGCGTCGGCGAACCGCGCGGCCGGCTCCTTCTCCAGCGCGCGGCCGACGACGGCCTCCAGCGCGGGCGGGACGGCGGGGTTGAGGTGGCTCGGCGGGACGGGCGGCTCGGAGACCTGCTTGAGCGCGATCGTCACGGCGGTGTCGCCGTCGAACGGCACCGAGCCCGTGAGCATCTCGTAGAGGATGATCCCGATCGCGTACAGGTCCGACTGGCCGCTGACCGCGAGCCCTTGGGCCTGCTCGGGCGACAGGTACTGCGCCGTCCCCATGATCGAGCCGGTCTCGGTCATGTCCGAGGCGCCGGCGCGCGCGATGCCGAAGTCGGTGACCTTCGCGCGCCCCTCGGGATCGACGATGACGTTGTGTGGCTTGAGGTCGCGGTGGACGATCCCGCGCTTGTGCGCGAACCGCGCCGCGCGGAGGATCTGGGTCGTCAGGCCGATCGCGCGGTCCGCGTCGAGCGGCGCCTCGCGGACGATCAGCTCCTTCAGGGTCTCGCCCTGGAGGAGCTCCATCGCGATGTAGTACGTGCCCTCCCACTCGCCGCGGTCGTAGACGCTGACCACGTGCGGGTGCTGGAGGCCGGCGGCGCTCGACGCCTCACGGCGGAAGCGCTCGACGAAGTCGGGGTCCTCGGCGAAGCGGCGGTGCAGGAGCTTGAGCGCGACCTGGCGGCCGAGCTGGAGATCCTCCGCGCACCACACGTCGGCCATCCCGCCCGAGCCGATCCGGCTGACGAGCTTGTAGCGCCCGTCGACGACGGTGTCCTGCGTCAGCCCGCTCACCGCAGCAGCTCCTCGAGGACCGCCTTGGCGATCGGCGCCGCGACCGTGCCACCCTGGCCGCCCTGCGACTCCTCGATCGTCGCCGCGATGGCGATCTTCGGGTTCTCGCGCGGGGCGAAGGCGATGAACCAGGGCTGGTTGAGGTCCGTCTGCACGTTCCGCTCGGCCGTGCCCGTCTTGCCCGCGACCGACACGCCCTGGAGGGCCGCCGCGGTCCCGGTGCCCTCGCGCACGACGCCCGCCATCATGTCGCCGACCTCCTGCGCCGTCGAGGCCTTCATGACGCGTCCGAGCGACTCGGGCTCGATGTCCTCGACGGTGCGCCCCTCGCGGTCGACGATCCGGTCGCCGAGCTGCGGCTTCATCAGCTCGCCGCCGTTGGCCACCGCCGACGCGACCTGCGCCATCTGGAGCGGCGTGGCGAGCAGGCCGCCCTGGCCGATCGCGACGCGGCCGACGTCGACGCGCCGGTCGTCGACCTTCACGAACCGCTCGCGCCCGGGGATCCGCACGCCGCTGGAGGCCCGCTCGCCGGCCGGGAGGTCGATCTCGACGCGCGAGGAGAAGCCGAACCGCTCCATGTACTCCTGCATCGTGTCGCCGCCGAGCTCCTCGCCGACGGTGCCGAAGACGGTGTTGACCGACTTCGTCAGCGCCTCGGTCAGCGTGATGTTCCCGAACTGCGCGCCGTGGGAGTTCGACAGCGGGGTGCCCGAGATCACCTTCGGCGACTTGCCGGAGATCATCGAGTCCTTCGTGTACCTGCCGGTGTCGATCGCCGCCACGGTGGTGACCACCTTGAAGGTCGAGCCGGGCGGATACTGGCCCTGGGTCGCGCGGTTGACCGCGCCGCCCTCCGGGATCGCGTCCAGCGACGACTCCTCGCGCAGCTCGTTGGCGTCGAACTCGGGCTCGGACGCCATCACGCGGACCTTGCCGGTCTGCGGCTCGAGCGCCACCACCGCGCCGCGGCGGCCGCCGAGCGCCTGGATCGCGACGCGCTGGGCCTTGGCGTCGAGCGTCGTGCGCAGCTCGTTGCCGATCTGGTCCTTGCCGACGATCTGGTCGAGGACGGTCGAGACCGCGTCCTCCTTGCCGAGCAGCTCGTCGTTGTACTCCTGCTCGAGGCCGGTGCGGCCGAGCGTCGCGAACGAGTAGCCGACCGGGTGGCCGAAGAGGTTGCCCAGCGGGTAGCGGCGCTGGTAGGTGCCGTCGGGGCGCTCGACCGAGCGGGCGATCGCCGCGCCGTCGCGGTCGCGGATCGGCCCGCGCGGGACGCGCAGCTCCTCCAGCAGCCCGCGCCGGTTGTTCGCGTTGTCCTGCAGCTCCTCCTGCTGGAGAACCGTCCAGCGCGACGTCCACGCCACGAGGAGGGCGAAGAGGAGCAGCATCACCGCGAAGAGGCGGACGATCGGGGCGTTCACCGCGGCGCCCTCGCACGGTTGGAGACGGTGAGCAGCAGCGCGAGCAGGATGAAGTTCGCGATCACCGACGAGCCACCGTACGAGACGAAGGGCAACGTCACGCCCGTGAGCGGGATGAGCTTCGTCACACCGCCGACGATCACGAAGACCTGAAGCGCGAAGACGGCGGTCAGGCCGGTCGCCAGCAGCTTGGAGAACGAGTCCTCGGCGAGCATCGCCGTCTTGAACCCGCGCTCGACGATGAAGAGGTAGACGCCGATCAGCGCCGCGGCGCCGAAGAGGCCGAGCTCGTTGGTGATCAGCGCGTAGATCAGGTCGGTCTCCGCCGCGGGCAGGATCGAGCGCGGTTCGAGCACGGCCTGGCCGAACCCGGTCCCGAACAGGCCGCCGTCGGCCTGCGCGAAGAGCGACTGCGCGATCTGGTAGCTGCCGCCGACCTGCGCGTTGAAGAGCTCGGGGTCGAACGGGTCCTGCCACGCGGCGATCCGGTCCTTCACGTGGGGGACCGTCGTCGCGAAGAACGCGGCGCCCGCGGCGAACATGCCCAGCCCGACGGCGACGAGCGAGAGCCGGCTGGTCGCCACGTAGACGAGCGCGAGGAAGCCGCCGAAGAACATCAGCGACGAGCCGAGGTCGCGGATGAAGACCAGCAGCACCATCGAGGTGCCCCAGATGACGAGCAGCGGCCCGAGGTCCTTCAGCCGGAGCTTCTGCGCCATCACCTGCCGCGTGTCACGCAGGTAGCTGGCGAGGAAGATGATCATGCAGATCTTCGCCAGCTCGGCGGGCTGGAAGGTGATCGGGCCGATCGCCACGCCGAGGTACGCGCCGTTGACCTGCGCGTCCAGGAACGGCACGCGCGGCAGCAGCAGCAGGACGATGCCGGCCAGCGCGATCGTGTACCGGTACCGCTCCAGCGGCCGGTAGTCGCGCAGCAGCACGATCGTCGCGGCGAAGACCACCAGGCCCCCGACGAACCACGTCGCCTGGTCGCGCGCGAGCGTCTCGTCGATCCGGTAGATCTCGACGAGCCCGACGCTCGCCAGGATCGCCACCAGCGGGAAGAGGTACGGGTCCGCGTGCGGGAGGGTGAAGCGGATGATGATGTGCGCGCCGAGGCAGAGGCCGAGGAACCAGGCGGCGATCGTCAGCGAGAGGTTGGAGACCTCGGCGTGCAGCTCGTCCTGCTGGAGGAACACGGCGGCGAACCCGCCCGCGACGAGCAGCGCCGCGGGCACGAGCGCCAGCAGCTCGCGGTTGCGTGCGCTCACCGGTTCCCCTGCACCTGGCCCAGCTCGAGCTGACGGACGAGGTCGTACGCGTCCTTCTGGGAGCGCAGCGACTGGTCGACCACCGTCGCTCGTCGCCCGGCCGGCACCTGCGAGACCGGGACCGGCGAGGTGTAGTTCTCGCCGTAAAGCTCGATGCCCAGCGGCAGCTCGTAGGGCAGGCCGCGGTAGACGGTCACGAAGCCCCGGTCGTCGGCGCCGACGAAGTAGACGGCGCGCAGCGCGACGTAGCCGCCGAACCAGACGGGGAACGCGACGAAGCCGATGATGCCGGAGACGATCGCCAGCCGGCGCACCCACTTGCGCGGCTTCTTCGGCGGCTCGGTACCGCCGCCGCCCGGGACGATCGGCTCGATCCGGCGGGTCTGCCGGCTCGGCCGCTCCGCCGTCGCGGTCGCCGACGAGCTGCGCGCGCCGGCGCGCTCCTGCGCCTCCAGCGCGGCCTGGACGTCGCTCGTGCGGAGCGACTCGTCGCCGTGGCTCGTGACCTGCGTGTCGGCCGTGTCGTGGACGGCGGTCGCCGGTCCGTCGTCGCCCCCGCCCGCGCGGACGTCCTCGAGGCGGACGAGCACCACCGTGATGTTGTCGCGCCCGCCCGCGGCGTTCGCCGCGTCGATCAGCCCGTGCCCGGCCTCCTCCAGCGACCCGCTCTCCAGCAGGATCCGGCGGACGTCGGGCTCGTCGATCATCGTCGTCAGGCCGTCCGAGCAGATGAGGAAGACGTCGCCGGCGCGCGCGCCGGTGGTGAGCGTGTCGACCTGGACGCGCGGCTCGGGGCCGACGGAGCGGGTGATGACCGAGCGCTGCGGGTGGCGGCTGGCCTCCTCGGGCGAGAGGCGGCCCTGCTCGACCAGCTCCTCCACCAGCGAGTGGTCGCGCGTGAGGCGGCTGAGCTCTGAATCGCGGAGCAGGTAGGCGCGCGAGTCGCCCACGTGCGCGATCGTCACCTCGCCCTCGCCGACGAGCAGGACGGTCATCGTCGTGCCCATCCCGGCGCAGCGCTCGTCCGTGCGCGCGCGGGCGTGGATCCGCTCGTTGGCCTCGTGGATCCGGTCGGCGAGCCGGTCCTCCAGCGGGACGTCGGCGCCCGACGCCGACTCGGGCAGCCCGCCGGCCAGCACCTCGACGGCCATCGACGACGCGATCTCGCCCGCCTGGGCGCCGCCCATGCCGTCGGCGACCGCG
This sequence comes from Solirubrobacteraceae bacterium, assembly GCA_035563115.1. GTDB lineage: Bacteria > Actinomycetota > Thermoleophilia > Solirubrobacterales > Solirubrobacteraceae > CADCVT01. The sequence continues at coordinate 1,509 of DATMVO010000283.1, read as the reverse complement.
AACAGCGGGTTGCGCGCGTAGAGCGAGTCCTCGTTCGCCCGGCGCTGCTGACCCGTATGGGTCCCGTGGAACTCCTCTGCGACGCGCAGCATCAGCTCTGGAACGAGAAGATGGAGTCGCCGATGCGCACTCGGTCGCCAGGATGGAGCGGCTGGGGTCCCGTGACGAGCTCCTCGTTGAGGTACGTGCCGTTGGTCGAGCCGAGATCCTCGAGGACCATGATCCCGCCCTGGCGGTCCAGTCTGGCGTGCCGGGAGGACGAGAACGGGTCCTCGAGCACGATCTCGACGTCGCCGCGGCCGATCGTGGCGCCGCCGCTCACGTCGTACCGCGAGCCGGGCTGGTGGCCGGGCGCGCTCTCGACGACGAGGAACGACTGCTCCGAGACGCGGTGGATGCCCGTCGCGTCCGGGGGGATCGCCTCCGCGCGGTTCGTGCCGGGCGCCGCCCCGCCGACCGCCGCCACGGCCGCGCCGCGGCGCAGGTCCTTGAGCGCGCTGCGGGCGAGCCAGAGCAGGAAGAGGTAGAGGACGGCGAGGAAGCCGAACTTGAGCGCGACGGAGACGGGATCGAGCACGGGCCGGTCCTCCCTACTCCACCACGAACCGGACGTCGGCGGTGCCGAGCGCGAGACGATCGCCGGACTCCAGCTCGGTCGGGCCGTTGATGCGGCGCCCGTTGACCTTCACGCCGTTGGTCGAGCCCAGGTCCTCGACCAGCCAGCCGCCGCGCCCGTCCGAGCGGATCTCCGCGTGCTTGCGCGAGACGTTGGGGTCGTTGAGCGTGATGTCGCACTCGCGGCTGCGGCCGAGCACCGCGCCCGCGCGGCCGACGAGCATCCGCTTGCCCTCGGCGAGGATCATCGGGCGGCCGGCCGGCTCGCGACCCGCCGGGCGCGCGCCGTCGAGCTCCTCCTGGATCCGCTGCGAGGTGCTGTAGACCATCGTGTGGCCGTGGTCGCCCTGCTCGGCCCGCGGCTCCCGGGCGCCCGCGCGGCCCTGGGACGCCTCGTCGGGCGTGCGCACGAGCCGCGCCTGGATGCCGAACTCGCCGAGGTTGAGCGCCTCGTCGGTCTGGAACGTCACCTCCGGCCGGCTCACGAGCGCGAGCTTCTCGCGCCGCGCGTGCTCGAGCAGGTAGGCGCCCAGCTCGTCGCCGATCTCGTGCTCGACGCCGTCGAACCGCTGCCGGTCCTCGGGCGAGAGCCAGACCACGTACTCGTTCGGCACGTACGTCCGCGAGACCGAGACGGTCTTGTGCTGGTCCATCTCCTTCACGAGCGCGCGCGCGAGCTCGACCGGGCGGACCTCGCTCCGGAAGACGCGGCCGAACGTGCCTTCGACGAGGCCGGCGAGCTTGCTCTCGAGGTTCTTGAGGACGGACATGCGACGATCCGCCCTGACTCAGGGCGGGGGTCCATGCTACGTGGTCGCCGTACGGCGCCACGCCGCCGCCGCCACCGCGAGCCCCGCGCCGAGCGCCGCGGACGGCGCCGGGTTGGCCGGGAGG
>DATMVO010000282.1:0-3381 GCA_035563115.1 Solirubrobacteraceae bacterium | reverse complement strand
GCGGAACCCCGCGGCCGCCGCGATGCTCGGCGCCGGCGTCGCCGAGCCCGCCGCCCCCGCACGGCACAGCCGCCGCTCCGACGACGGCCCGCGCCCGCTCGAGGGCGCCGCCGCCGTCCGCCGCGGCGTCCCGTTCGTCTTCGCCGCCACGCTCGGCGCGACGCTCGTCCCGCTCGCCGCGGGCGCGTCGCTCACGGACCTGTGGCACCACTGGCTGATCCTGGCCGTCCTGCTCGGCCTCGGCCGCCTCGTGCCGTTCGACCGCCTGCCCGCGTGGGTCCAGGCGGTTCCGCCGATGCTGTGGCTGGCGTTCGTCGTCGTCCTGCGCGAGACGAGCGGCGACGCTCCCGCGCTCGTCGCCCCGCTCGTCCTCCTGACGCCGTTCTGGTTCGCCCTGCACGGCAACCGCAGGCACCTGTGGATCGCGGTCGCGGGCGTCGCGCTCGTCCTCGCCGGCCCGGTCGTGTGGAGCGGCGCACCGCTGCACACGCTGATGCAGGCGACGCTGATCGTCGGCTTCTCCGCCGCGCTCGGCGTCACGATCCAGCGCCTCGTCGCGAGCGTCCGCGCCTCCGCCGCGGAGATCGAGCGCAACGCCGGCCGCGCCCGGTCGAGCTTCGAGCAGTCGCTCGTCGGCATGGCGATCACCTCCAAGGAGGGCCGGCTCGTCGAGGTCAACGACGCGCTGTGCCGCATCATGCGCCGCCCGCGCGAGGAGCTCGTCGGCATCCAGGCCTCCCTCATCACGCACCCCGACGACGTCGACGAGTCGCGCGTGCGCATGATGGAGGTCCTCGCCGGCGAGCGCGAGGGCTACACGATGGAGAAGCGGTACATCGGCGGCGACGGCGAGGTCGTGTGGGTCACGCTCTCCACCTCGATCGTCCGCGACGCCGACGGCTCGCCGGCGTTCTTCACCGGCCACGTCCTCGACATCACCGACCGCCGCGCGGCCGAGGAGCGCCTTGCCGAGTCCGAGCGCAAGTCGCGCACCATGCTCTCTTCGCTCGCCGAGGGCGTGGCGCTGGTGGACACCGACTGCGAGGTCGTCGACACCAACGCGGCCGCCGAGCGCATGCTGCTCGCGGGCAACCCGGTGATGGTCGACGAGCACGGCCGCGAGATGGAGAAGTTCGAGTTCCCGGCGGCGCGCGCGCTCCTCACCGGCAAGGCCGAGGACGGCGTGCTGGTCCGGATGCGGTACGACACCGGCGTCGTCCGCACCTTCTCGGTCAACCTGCGACCGCTGACGCGCCCGGGCGAGCGGCGCCCGTCGTCGGTCCTGTGCTCCTTCGAGGACGTCACCGAGCAGCTCGCCGCCGAGATCCGCATCGCCGACAGCGAGGAGCGCTTCCGCTCGCTCGCCGCGACGATCCCGGTCGGCATCTTCCGCTGCGACATCGACTTCCGCCTGCTCTACGCCAACGACGTGTGGAAGCGCCTCCACGGCTTCGAGGGCGAGGACGTCGTCGGCGCGATCATGACGCCGATGTTCCACCGCGCCGACACCTCCCGGGTGCTCGACGGGCTGGACCGGGCGACCGCGAGCCGCGTGCCGTACATCACCGAGCTCCGGATCGTCCGGCCCGACGGCACCTCGATCCACGTCGAGCTCAACGTCACCGGGGCGGTGGACGACGAGGGCATCCTCACCGGCTACCTCGGCACGATCGCCGACATCACCGCGCGCGTGCAGGCCGAGCGCCGGGTGCGCGAGAGCGAGGAGCACCACCGCACCGTCCTGCGCAACCTGGCCGGCTCGCTCGTCGCCGTGTACGACACCGACCTCGTCTGCACCGCGGTGGAGGGCGGCGACGCCGAGTACGTCGAGCCGGGCAAGCTCGTCGGCCGCCCGATCCAGGATCTGGTGGCGCCGTCCGAGCTCGAGCTGCTCGTCGCGCCGATGCGCGCCGCGCTCGAGGGCGAGGAAGGCCGCGTCGAGTCGATCACCGGCCCGACCGGACGGACGTGGACGGTCGAGATCGCCCCGTACCGCAACGCGGAGGGCGAGATCGTCGGCGTCATCAACGTCTCGCGCAACGTGACCGCCGAGCGGAACGCCGAGAAGGCACGGATCCAGGCCGTCCAGCAGTTCGAGCAGGCGTTCGACGCCGCGCCGATCGGCATGTGCCTGGTCGACCGCGGCGGCCGCTTCCTGCGCGTCAACGAGGCGATGGCCCACATCACCGGCCACCGCCGCGAGCAGCTCGAGGGCGTCCCGGTGATCGACCTGACCGGCAGCGACGACGAGTCGGCGGAGATGCGCGCGTTCCGCGCCCTGCTGGCCGGCGAGCGCTCCTCGCTGGAGCTCGAGAAGCGCTACCTCAACGCGCACGGCCTGCCGATCTGGATCTCGATCAGCGCGACGCTCATGCGCGACGCCGACGGGCAGCCGCTCCACGCGCTCGCCCAGGTGCAGGACGTCACCGAGCGCCGCCGCCACGAGGACGGGCTGCGCCACCTCGCCAACCACGACCCGCTCACGGGCCTGCTCAACCGCCGCGGCCTGGAGGCCGCGCTGGACGACCACGTCGCCCAGGTGCGCCGCTACGGCCCGCAGGGCGCGCTGATGGTGGTCGACCTCGACGGCTTCAAGTCGGTCAACGACCGGCTCGGCCACCAGGCCGGCGACGAGCTGATCATCGCGACCGCGAAGGCGCTGCGCGAGCGCGTCCGCGACACCGACGTGGTCGCGCGGCTCGGCGGCGACGAGTTCGCGGTCCTCATCCCGCGCGAGGGACGCGAGGGCGCCGAGGTGCTCGCCGCCTCGCTCGTCGCCTCGATCCGCGAGGCGGCCGCCGGCATCGGCCACCTCGTCCCCGGCGACGTCACCGCGTCGGTCGGCGTGGCGGTCTTCGACGACGCGCGCCGCACCGCCGAGCAGGTGCTCGTCTGCGCCGACCTGGCGATGTACGACGCCAAGGGCGCCGGCAAGAACCGCTACGCGGTGTACGCCGCGGCGGGCTTGGCGCGCGTCGACGGGCTCTGATCGCGGGCGCCTGCCGCGCGCCGCGAGCGCGTCGCCCGCTGCGCCCACAGCAGCGCGGGGCGCTCGACGCACAGCCACGACACCGCCGCGGCGGGGAGCGTGACCGCGAGGGTGGCGAGCAGCGCCCAGCCGAGGTGCTCGGGCCAGCGGCCGGGCTCGGAGCGCAGCCAGTAGATCGCCAGGAAGTGCAGCAGGTACATGGAGTAGGAGAGCGTGCCGAGCAGCCGCAGCGGCGTGCTGGCGAGCACCCGCAGGCGCAGCGTCGTGGTCGCGAGCGCGGCGACGATCAGCGCGAACCCGGCGAGCGCGGGCGTGTCGCCCAGGGCGCGGCGCAGCTCGAGGTCGCCCATCCCGCGCGCGTGCCAGACGGCGTCGCCGACGACGAGGAGCGT
>DATMVO010000281.1:0-5278 GCA_035563115.1 Solirubrobacteraceae bacterium | reverse complement strand
CCTCGCGCTGCGCGCCGCCGGGCAGGACGCCAAGCCGACGCTCGCCAAGCTCGCCCGCAAGCAGCGGCGCGACGGCTCGTACGAGCAGCTCGTCAACCGCACCGCGTTCGCCGTCCTCGCCTTCCGCGCCGCGGGGCGCCGCCCGCCGGCCAAGACGCTCGGGTGGCTGCGCCGGCAGCAGAACCGCGACGGCGGCTGGTCGGTCGCCGGCCGCGGCGGGCCGAGCGGCATCGACGACACCGCCGCGGTGATGCAGGCCTTGGGCCGCTCCAAGGCGACGTCGAAGGCCGCGGCGTGGCTGGTCAAGCGGCAGGGTCCGGACGGCGGCTTCCCGCTCACGCCGGGCGAGCCGTCGAACGCGCAGTCCACCGCGTTCGCCGTCCAGGCGCTCCTGGCGGCAGGCCGCACGCCGGAGAAGGTGCGGCGGGGCGGGAGCCGCTCGCCGCTGCAGTACCTGCGCTCGCTCCAGCAGCCCGACGGGTCGATCCGGTACTCCCGGACGAGCGACCAGACCCCCACCTGGGTGACCGCCCAGGCGTTGGCCGCGCTGGAGAAGCGTGTGCTTCCGGTCACACCGAAACGGTGAAACCCCAGCAATCGGGTCGGTCTTCGCCGGTTCGCGGCGCTGTCACAGACCGCATTTGTGTAGCGTCCCGCGCCTCGTGAAGGTCGGAGTCCCTAGAGAAACACTGGAGAACGAGCGCCGGGTGGCGCTCGTTCCCGAGGTGGTCAAGCGGCTTGCAGCGAAGGACATCGGCGTCATCGTCGAGTCCGGAGCCGGCGCCGGTGCCCTCCTCCCTGATGCGCTGTTCACCGAGGCGGGAGCCAAGATCGGCGACCCCTGGAAGGCCGACGTGGTGGCGAAGGTCGCGCTGCCCACGCCGGAAGAGATCGCGAAGCTGGAGCGGGGGTCGATCCTGATCGGCTTCCTCCAGCCGCTGACCCAGCCGGAGACGGCCAGGGCGCTGGCCGATGCGGGAGTCACGGCCTTCGCCATGGAGTCCATCCCGCGCATCACCCGTGCGCAGGCGATGGACGCGCTCTCCTCGCAGGCGAACATCGGCGGGTACCGGGCCGCGCTGCTCGCAGCCACGCAGCTGCAGCGGTTCTTCCCGATGCTGATGACCGCGGCGGGCACGATCCGCCCGGCGAACGTGCTGGTCCTGGGGGTCGGCGTCGCCGGCCTGCAGGCCATCGCGACCGCCCGGCGCCTCGGCGCGCAGGTCACCGGCTACGACGTGCGGCCCGAGGTCGCCGAGCAGGTGCAGTCGCTCGGCGCCAAGTGGCTCGACGTGGGCGTCGACGCGGCCGGAGAGGGCGGCTACGCGCGCGAGCTCACGGACGAGGAGCGGGCCAAGCAGCAGCAGGGCCTGCAGGACGCGATCGAGCGGTTCGACGCGGTCATCACGACCGCGAACGTGCCGGGCCGCAAGGCCCCGACGCTCGTCACCGCGGCCGCCGTCCAGTCGATGAAGCCGGGCTCGGTCATCATCGACATGGCCGGCGAGTCGGGCGGCAACTGCGAGCTGACGCAGCCGGGGGAGACGGTCGTCGAGCACGACGTCACCATCGTCTCGCCGCTCAACCTGCCGTCCCAGATGGCCGAGCACGCGTCGCAGCTGTACGCGCGCAACGTCCTGTCCCTGCTCGAGCTCTTCGTGGGCGACGACGGCCAGATCTCGCTCGACTTCGAGGACGAGGTCATCGCCGGCGCCTGCGTGACCCAGAAGAAGGAGGCCACGGCATGAGCGTCGTGACCGAGCTCGCCATCGTCGTCCTCGCGGGCTTCCTGGGCTTCCAGCTCATCTCGAAGGTCCCGAACACGCTGCACACGCCGCTCATGTCGGGCACGAACGCCATCCACGGCATCGTCGTGCTCGGCGGCCTGCTCATCATCGGGCAGGCGGACGACGTGCTCACCAAGATCCTGCTCGTCATCGCGATCGCCTTCGGCACGATCAACGTCGTCGGCGGCTTCCTGGTGACGGACCGGATGCTCGAGATGTTCAAGAAGAAGGACGGGGCCCGATGATCCTCGCGTCCTTCCTCCAGGATCCTGACTTCATCACGATCCTCTACATCGTCGCGTTCAGCCTCTTCGTCATCGGCATCCAGGGGCTGACCGGGCCGACCACCGCCGTCCAGGGCAACCGGATCGCGGGCGTCGGCATGGCGATCGCCGTCGTGGCGACGCTGCTGTACGACGGCGTGGGGAACTGGTTCCTCATCGCCCTCGGCATCGCGATCGGCACCGCGGTCGGCATCCCCAGCGCGCGCCAGGTCAAGATGACCCAGATGCCGCAGATGGTGGCGCTGTTCAACGGCGTCGGCGGCGGCGCGATCGCGCTGATCGCGTGGGCGGAGTTCCGCGAGCACGACGGGGACCTGACCGACCTCGAGTTCGGCATCCCGCTCGTCTTCGCGGCGATCATCGGCTCGATCTCCTTCTGGGGCTCGAACATCGCGTTCGCCAAGCTCCAGGAGCTGATCAGCGGCAAGCCGGTGAAGATCCCCGGCGGCGTGATCCTCAACGGCCTGCTGCTGATCGTGGCGGCCGGCTCGGGCATCGCCCTGCTGTCCGGCGAGGACAGCGAGCTGCTGTTCGTCCTGCTGCTCGTCAGCGCGGCGATCGTCGGCAACACGTTCGTGCTGCCGATCGGCGGCGCGGACATGCCGGTCGTCATCTCGACGCTCAACGCGTTCACCGGGCTCTCGGCCGCGGCCGCGGGCATGGCGCTGGACAACATCGCGCTGATCGTCGCGGGCATGATCGTCGGCGCCTCCGGCACGATCCTCACCCAGCAGATGGCCGAGGCCATGAACCGGACGATCGTGTCCGTGCTGCTCGGCGGGTTCGGCGGCGAGGCCCCGGAGCCCACCGGTCCGGCGGGCGCGACGGGCGGCACCGTCCGCTCGACGTCCGCGGCGGACGCCGCGATCCAGATGGCGTACGCGCGTCAGGTCGTCGTCGTGCCAGGCTACGGCATGGCGGTCGCCCAGGCGCAGCACGCCGTCCGCGAGCTGTCGAAGGCGCTCGAGGCGAAGGGCGTGGAGGTCAAGTTCGGCATCCACCCGGTCGCCGGCCGCATGCCGGGGCACATGAACGTGCTCTTGGCCGAGGCGGACGTGCCGTACGACCAGCTCAAGGAGATGGAGGAGATCAACGGCGAGTTCGGCCGCACCGACGTCACGCTGGTCATCGGCGCGAACGACGTCACGAACCCCGACGCGCGCTCCAAGCCGGACTCGCCGATCTACGGGATGCCGATCCTGAACGTCGACGAGTCGCAGTCGGTCATCGTGCTCAAGCGCTCGATGGGCTCCGGCTTCGCCGGCATCGACAACCCGCTGTTCTTCAACCCGAAGACGTCCATGCTGTTCGGCGACGCGAAGGCGTCCGTCAGCGAGGTCGTCGCGGAGCTGGGGAACATCTAGACGGTCTGCGCGGGCGCGCTGGGTAGGTTCTCAGCGTGCCCGCCTTCCTCTTCGACGCTCCCGCCGCGTGGGACCCCGAGGTCCACGCGGCGTCGGAGCGCTCCGCCCTCTCCTCCGACCAGTGCGTCATCGAGGAGGAGCAGTGGTACCTCCGCGGCCTGCTGACCATCCCGGTCGCGGCCGAGGGCGCCGAGGACCTCGTCTTCGGCGTCTGGCTCTCCGTCAGCGAGGGGACGTTCGACCGCGCGGTCGAGCTGTGGGAGGACGAGCGCCGCGTCCGGGACCCCGCGTACCCGGGCTGGCTGGCCAACGAGATCCCCGGCTACGCCGGCACGGTCGGCCTCCTCGCGCGCCTGAAGACGATGCCGGTCGGCAAGCGCCCGCTCGTCCAGCTCAACGCGGAGGACACGCACCAGCTGGCCGTCGAGGTGCGCGAGGGCGTCTCGGCCGAGCGCGCGGACGAGCTCGTCGCCGCCGCGCGCGCCGCGCTGGGCGCCTAGTCCCGCAGCGCGCCGCCGCGCCGCTTCAGCGGCGGATGGTCTCGCAGGTGTCGGCGAGGACCTCGTCGTACGGGTCGGCGTAGACGGTGTCGTGGCCCGGGCCGCAGCGGACGCGGTCCGTGTCGCGGTCGTGGACGTTGATGCGGTCGTCGCCCTCGCCGCCGACGATCCGGTCGTTGTCCAGGCCGCCCCAGATCCAGTCGTCGCCGGGGCCGCCGCGCAGGACGTCGTTCCCGCGGTCGCCGGTCATCCGGTCCGCGCCGCTGCCGCCGCGCAGCTCGTCGTTCCCGGTCCGGCCGGCCATCGTGTCGCCGCCCGGCCCGCCGCTCATCCGGTCGTTGCCCGGCTGGCCCTCCATGATGTCCCGGCCCGCCTCGCCGAAGAGCCGGTCGTTGCCGCTCCCGCCGAGCACCTTGTCGTCGCCCGCCTGCGCCCAGATCCAGTCGTGGCCGGCCAGGCCCATGATCTTGTCGCCGCCGCCCGTGCCGTCCAGCCGGTTGCCGACGGAGGTGCCGAGGAGGAGCGTGAGGCCGTCGAAGCCCGGGTCGTACGGCGCGTTCGCGGTGAGCTGCACGGTCTCGCAGCCGACGATGGCGCCCTTCGCGCGGTCGGCGGCGTCGATGAGCGCGGTGTCGTTCCCCGGCCCGCAGTCGATGACGAGGTCCGCGAGCTCGTAGAGGGCGTCGCCTGAGTCCTCGCGCGCGAGGAGGTCCGGTGGGAGCGCGTCGCCCGCGTGGACGACGTCGTCGCCGGAGCCGCCGAGCAGCTCGTCGGGCCCCTCACCGCCCTCCAGCCGGTCGGCGCCCGGCCCGCCGCGCAGCGCGTCGCGGCCCTCACCGCCCTGGAGGAGGTCGTCGCCGCCGTTGCCGCGGAGCGAGTCGCGCCCGCTCGCCGCGAGCAGCCGGTCGTTCCCGGAGCCGCCGCGGAGCTTGTCGCTGCCGGAGCCGGAGGAGAGCTGGTCGGCGCCCGCGTCGCCGTACAGGCGGTCGGCCGCGGTCCCGCCGCTGATCCGGTCGTCGCCGTCGCCGCCGCGCGCGCGGTCGTGGCCGAACTCCAGCACGATCCGGTCGTTCCCCGGCCCGCCGCGGCCGCTGTCGTCGCCCGGCCCCCCGCGGATCTCGTCGTCGCCTTCGCCGCCGTACAGCCGGTCGTTGCCGGTGCCCCCGCTCAGCCAGTCGCGGCCGTCCTCGCCGAAGATCCCGTCGTCGGCGGTCTCGCCGTGGAGGCGGTCGTCGCCCGGCCCGCCGTTGAGGTGGTCGACGTCCGGCCCGCCGACGATCCGGTCGTTCCCCGTGCCGCCGAAGAGCCGGTCCCACCCGCGCCCGCCGCGGATGCCGTCCGCG
>DATMVO010000280.1:0-5159 GCA_035563115.1 Solirubrobacteraceae bacterium | reverse complement strand
CCGCCGTTGCCGCCACCGCCGGTGCCGCTGCCGGTCGTGCCGTCGCCCGTGGTCCCGCCGCCGGTGGTGCCGCCGCCCGCAGCGCCGGCACCCGGCGTGGTGCCGTTCGTGCCGGTCTGGTCGTCGTCGTCGCCGCCGCCCGGCGCGCCCGTGGAGGCGTACTTGCCGAAGAACGGCGCGGCCTTGAACGCGGTCTTGGGCTTGGCGAAGTCGCCGCAGCCCTTCTTGACCGCCTTCATGTAGCGGCCCCAGATCTCCGAGGGGTACGTGCCGCCCGCGACCGAGATCGGCGTGACGGGCGGGTACATCTCGACGCGCCGGGTCGGGAAGCCGACCCACACCGCCGTCGACAGGTTCGGCGTGTAGCCCGCGAACCAGGCGTCGACGTGGTTGTCGGTGGTGCCGGTCTTGCCGGCGGCCGGGCAGCCGATCTGCGCCTTCGTGCCGGTGCCGCTCGTGACGTTCTGCTGCAGGATGTCCGTCGCCTTGGCGGTGACGCCGTCCTGGAACGCGCGGTGGCGGCGCGGCTTGCCGAGGTTCTCGGTGTGGCCGTCGGCGAAGCGGACCTTCTCGATGGCGATCGGCCGGTTGCGCCAGCCGCCGGAGGCGATCGTCGCGTACGCGTTCGCCATCTCCAGCGGGGAGACGCCGTCCTCGAGGCCGCCGAGGATCTCGGCCGGGTAGCCGTTGAGCTTGGACTTGATCCCCATCTGCCGCGCGGCGTCCTTCACCGCGTCCGGCCCGAGGTCGAGCGCGAGCTGCATGTAGACCGCGTTGTCGGACTTCAGCGTCGCCTTGACGAGGTTCATCCGCCCGCCGTACGTGCCGTCGTAGGTCTTCGTCTCGATCGGCCCGTACTTGGGGTCGTTGAACTTCAGCGGCTTGGACGTGTACGAGGTGCCCTCGGGCGAGACGCCGCGCTCGAGCGCCGCCATCAGGCCCATGACCTTGAACGTCGAGCCGGGCTGCCGGTGACCCTGCGCCGCGAGGTTGAACTTCGTCTCCGCGTACGAGGCCGACGACGCCATCGCGAGGATCTTGCCCGTCTTCGGGCTGACCGTGACGATCGCCGACTTCGGGGCGTTCGGGAAGCTCAGGACCGACGAGATCGCCTCGCGCGCCTTGCGCTGCATGTTGAGGTCGACCGTCGTGTAGATCTTCAGCCCGCCGCGGCGCACGCGCTCGGCGCCGTACTTGTCGATCAGCTCCTGGCGGACGTAGTCGAAGAAGAAGCTCTCGCGCCGCTTCGTGTAGTACTCGGACTCCTTGACGCCGAGTGGCCGGGCGATCGCCGCCTCGGCGGTCGACGGCTTGACCATCCCCAGCTCGGCCATCTTGCGCAGCACCTGGTTGCGGCGCCGCTCCGCGAGCTCGGGGTGCTCGAACGGGTTGTACTGCGAGGGCGCCTGCGGCATGCCGGCGAGCATCGCCGACTCGTGCAGGGCGAGCTTCCGCGCGGGCTTGTCGAAGTACGCGCGCGCCGCCGCCTGGACGCCGATCAGCTCCTGGCCGCCGACCGTGCCGTACGGGACGTTGTTGATGTACTTGTTGAGGATCCAGCGCTTGTCGCGGACGTTCTCGAGCTCCTCGGCGAGCTTCGCCTCGTGGAGCTTGCGCTTGAACGTGCGCTCCTTGGAGATGTAGAGCGTGCGGACGAGCTGCATCGTCAGCGTGGAGCCGCCCTCGACGGTGCCGCCGGACTCGATGTTCTTCACCGCGGCGCGGACGACGCCCTCGAAGTCGACGCCCTCGTGGCGGTAGAAGCGCTCGTCCTCGATCGCGACCGTCGCGTCCTTCATCGTGTCCGGGATGGACGTGCTGGGGATCGGCTGGCGCAGGACGCTGGACTGGATGAAGCCCAGGGTGGAGCCGTCGGCGGCGAAGACCTCGGACGAGGCGCCCTGATCGACGGCCTTCAGCTCGCTGAGCTCCGGCGCGGAGTTGGCCAGCGCGACGACGTACCCGACGGCGCCGAGGCCACCGAGCGTGGCCACGGTGACGAGCACCCCGAGGACGAGGAAGATGGGCCCGACGCCGCGCCGCTTCCGGCGCCGCCGCTCACGCGAGAGACGCGACATAGACCCCCATTCTGGCAGGGCCGGACGGGTCCTCTCGCGGGGACCGCTCTTGCAGCCTGCCAGGCCGACCGGCGGAGGCGCGCAGAATGGGGGCGATGACGCGCGTCGCCGCCCTCAGATCGCTGGCCCGGACGGACGCCGTCCGCGATGCGTGGACGGCGTTCTGGCTGTCGCGGTTCGTCGTGGTGGCCGGCGGCCTCGGCGCGGTGCTGGCGTGGGGCGTGCGCGACGACAACGCCGTCGCGTTCGACCCCGAGGGGCTGACGCGGCCGTTCGGCGGCGGGTGGGACGACCTGCTCGCGCCGTTCGCGCGCTGGGACGCCGTGTGGTTCCTGGAGATCGCCGACGACGGCTACCTGGAGTCCGAGCCGAACCGGACGGCGTTCTTCCCCCTCTACCCGCTGCTCGTGCGGGCGGGCGGGTTCGTCGTGGGCTCGGACCTCGCGGCGGGGATCCTGATCTCGCTCGCGTGCCTGTTCGCCGCGCTCGTGCTCCTGCACCGGCTGGTGGCGCTCGACTTCGGCCGCGACGCCGCGCGGCTGACCGTGCTGCTCGTCGCGGTCTTCCCGGGCGCGGTGTGGTTCTCGGCGGTCTACAGCGAGGCGCTCTACCTGCTGCTGTCGGTCGCGGCGGTGTGGCTGGCGCGGACCGACCGGTGGATGCTGGCCGGGTGCGCGGGCGGGCTGGCGGCGATGTCGCGCAGCGCGGGCGTGGTGCTGCTCGTGCCGCTCTTCTTCCTGTGGTGGCGGTCGCCGCGCCGCCGCCTGGGCGACCTGGCGTGGACGGCGCTCGTGCCGGCCGGGGTGCTCGTCTTCTCGCTCGCCCTCGCGGCGGCGGGCCAGTCGTTCTTCGCGCCGTTCGACGCGCAGGAGGCGTGGTCACGGACGTTCGCCGGGCCGTTCGGGGCGCTCGTGGACGCGTGGGAGGCCGGACGGGACGGTGCCCGGGCGCTGCTCGACGGCGCGCCGGCGCCGGACGGCGCGTTCGACGTGCGCAAGCTCAACGTCTGGCTGCTCGGCGTGCTCGTCGCGACGCTCGCCGCGCTCGCGGTCGCGGTCGCGGTGCGGCGGCTCCCGGCGGGGTACTGGCTCTACGTGCTCGCCGCGCTCGCCCTCCCGCTCTCGTACCCCGTGGAGGGCCATCCGCTGATGTCCCTGCCGCGGTTCGTCTCGGTCCTCTGGCCGCTGCACCTGGGGCTGGCGCTGTGGCTGTTGCGCCGGCCGCCCGCGGTGCGCTCCGCCGTGCTCGCCGTGTCGCTGCTGGGGCTGGCGGCGGTGAGCGGCGAGGTCGCGTCGTGGGGCTGGGTCGCATGACCCGCGCGTTGCTGCTCGACGCGCTCGGGACGCTGGTGGAGCTGCCGCCGCCCGCGCCGGCGCTGCGCGAGGAGCTCGCCGCGGCCGGGGTGAAGATCCGGGAGAGCGAGGCGGCGTGGGCGATGGGCGCGGAGATCGCGTTCTACCGCGCGCACCTGCACCACGCCGGCAATGCCGAAGGGCTGGCGTCCCTGCGCGAGCGGTGCACGAAGGTGCTGCGTGAGGCGCTCCCCGCGCACGCGCAGCGGGTCGACGACCTGCAGGCGATCCTCCTGCGCTCGCTGCGCTTCCGCCCGTATCCGGAGGTGCCGGCGGTGCTGGAGGCGTGGCGCGCGCAAGGGCTTCGGCTCGTGGTCGTCTCCAACTGGGACGTCTCGCTCCACGAGGTGCTGGAGACCACCGGCCTGGCGCCGCTGCTCGACGGCGTCGTCACCTCCGCCGAGGCGCAGGTGGCCAAGCCCGACGCGCGGCTCTTCGCGCTCGGGCTGGAGCGCGCGGGCGTCGCGGCGGGCGAGGCGCTCCACGTGGGCGACACGTACGACGAGGACGTCCTCGGCGCCCGGGCGGCGGGGATCGAGCCGGTGCTCGTGGCGCGCGACGGTGCCGACGCGCCGGGCGACGTCACGGTCGTGCGGGCGCTCGACGCCCTGCAAGTACGCTGAGCCGCGCGTGACCACGGAGTTGGACAGCCGGCCCGAGCCGCCGGACGACGCGCCGGGCGAGCCCGGCCGGTTCGTGGCGCCGGACGGGAGCAACCCGTACCGGCCCCCGGGCTTCGACGGGCTCCTCCCGCGCGCCCCGTGGCGCGTCTGGCAGGGGCTCGCCGCGCTGCCCGTGGGGATCGTCATCGCCTCGATCGCGGGCCTCTTCGTCTTCGGGATCGCCGCCGCGACCGGCGCCGACGTGGACGACCCGCCGCCCGCGGCGAACCTCGCCGCGACCCTCCTCCAGGACGCGGCGTTCATCGGCGCCGCGCTCGTGCTCGCCCGCGTGATCGCCTACCCGCGCCGCGAGCTCTTCGGCCTCGTTCGGCCGCGGGGCTGGTCGGCGCTGGGCTGGACGGCCGCCGCCTACGGCGCGCTCCTGGTCTGCGGCGTCGTCATCGGCCTGATCTTCGGGACCGACCAGCAGGATCAGGAGGAGGTCCTCGACAGCCTGGGGCTCGATCGCGGCTGGGGCTACGTCGCGGCGGCCGGCTTCCTCGTGACGGTCGCGGCCCCGCTGGCGGAGGAGTTCCTCTTCCGCGGCTTCATCTTCCAGTCGTTCCGCCAGCGGATCGGGGCGATCTGGGGCGCGGTGGCCAGCGGCACGATGTTCGGCGCCGTCCACATCACGAACTACGAGGGCGACGGGTTCGAGGTCCTGGCCGCGTCGGTGCTGACGCTGGCGCTCTTCGGCGTGCTGCTCGCGCTGCTCGTGGCCAAGACCGGCTCGCTCCTGCCGGCCATCGGGCTGCACGCGTTCAACAACTGCTTCGCGTTCGGGCAGCTGCAGGACTGGGACTGGCAAATCGCTCCGCTGATGGTGGCGTCGCTCACCCTCACGCTCGGACTTGGCGCGCTGGCCATCCGTCACTGGCCGACACCGCGCGACGAGCTTGCGCTCCCACCGGATCCCAGGGGTAGAGTTGCGGCGCCTTGATGCGCCGCACGCTCGCCTCCACCGCCCTCGTCTCCGGACTCGTGGCCGCGCCGGCAGCGGCGCAGACCCCGCAGACGCCGCCCGCCCCGGCCCCCGCGCCGCCGGCGGCCACCACGCCCGCTCCGGC
>DATMVO010000279.1:0-3335 GCA_035563115.1 Solirubrobacteraceae bacterium | reverse complement strand
GAGATCGGCGAGCCGACGGCGGAGCGCGCATGAGCGTGCGCGAGCTCGAGGGCGGGACGGCTCCCGCGGCCTCGACGGCGGGGGAGCCGGGCGCGCAGGAGGCCGGCTGGCGCGCCGTGCTCGCCGCCCCGGTCGTCGCGGTGATCACGCTCGTCTGGGCGCTGATCGCGACCGACGACGCGGGCGTGGCGTTCCGCGACCCCGACAACGTCGCGGCGCTCTACGTCGTGCTCGTCGGCGCGGGCGTCGCGGGCCTCGTGGTGCTGGACGTGTGGATCCGCGCGGCGCGCCGGGCGGGGTCGTGGCGCGGCGCCGGGCCGTTCATGGGCGCGGTGCGGCGGGAGCGGTGGACGCGGTCGCGCGGCCTCGCGGTCGCGTCGGCGCTGATCAGCTTCTACGTCACCTACCTGGCCTACCGGAACCTCAAGGGCGTCATCCCGCTCCTGCGCCCCGGCGACCTGTTCGACGGCGACATCGCGGAGGTCGACCGGTGGCTCTTCTTCGGCTCGGACCCCGCCGCGCTCCTGCACGACGTGCTCGGCACCGGCGTCTCCGCGCACGTGCTGTCGACGGTCTACGCGGCGTTCATCGTCTTCCTGCCGCTGTCGCTCGGGATGGCGCTCGTCTTCGCCCGCGACCTGCCGACGACGCTCTTCTACGCGACCGCGCTGTGCGTCAACTGGGTGCTCGGCGCGATCTCGTACTTCGTCTGGCCGGCGCTCGGGCCGATCTACGCGTTCGCGGGGTGGTTCGACGAGCTGCCGCGCACCGAGGTGACGCGGCTGCAGCAGATGCTGCTGGACGACCGGGTCGCGTGGCTGCGCGACCCGGACGGCACGGTGCCGCAGGCGATCGCGGCGTTCGCGTCGCTGCACGTGGCGATGAGCTTCACCGCGCTGCTCGCCGCGCACCTGCTCGGGCTCGGGCGGCGGGTCCTGATCGCGCTGTGGGTGTGGCTGATCGCGACGCTGCTGGCGACGATCTACTTCGGCTGGCACTACGTCATGGACGACGTGGCCGGGATCCTCATCGGCGCGGCCGCGCTGGGGATCGCGAAGGTGCTCACCGGGTTCGACGTCCGTGCCGCGCGCGAGCGGCAGCGGGCGCGCGCCTGAGCGGCGCGCGCCTTGCGCTGCGCTGCGCCTAGCAGTTGCCGCTGACGGGCCGGCCGGCGAACCGGTCGGCGAGGAAGTCCAGGCCGGGCCCGGCGCCGACCGCCAGCCCGATCGCGTGCTCGGCCAGCGGGATCACCTTCCACGTCAGGTTCGTGCCGCGGGCGCACCACTCGGTGCGGAGCGTCCGCGCCTGGGCGAACGGGACGATCTCGTCCAGCAGCGCGTGGTGCTGGAAGACCGGCATCGGCGGCTTGCGCGCGCCGAGCCGGTTCTCCGCCAGCCGGGCCTGCCACTGCGGCGTGTCCAGCGGGTTGCTCGTCACGTAGTCCTCGATGTCGGTGAACGCCGTGGTGATGATCCCGCCGAGGCCGTCGATCGAGGCGAGGCAGACGTCGCCGAACTGCTGGAGCGTACGGCGGCCACGGTCGTTGAGGTAGCCCTCGAGGTTGAGCTCGGGGTACGCCTCGTCGTAGCCGACCGCCGCGAAGAGGGCGAACGCGACGAAGAGCCCGCCGTCCAGGCCGTCGGCGACCGCGTCCAGGTCGGCCGGGACGCCGCCCGCCGACACGCCCTTGATGTCGAGCTCGGGCGCGTACGTCGGCGCCAGCTCGGCCGCCCAGCCGGCGGAGGTGCCGCCCTGGGAGTAGCCCATGACGCCGACCGGGCCGGTGGTGCTCAGGCCGGTGCCGGGGGTCCGGCGCGCGGCGCGGACCATGTCGAGCACCGCGGCGCCCTGGTCCTTGCCGACCTCGTACGTGTGCGCGCCCGGCGTGCCGAGCCCGCGCATGTCGGAGATGACGACGGCCCAGTTCTTGGCGAGCGCCGAGGCGATGAACGCCGCCTCGTAGTCCGTGCCCTGGCTCAGCGTGTACGACGGCGCGCAGCTGTCGCCCAGCCCGCGCGTGCCGACGCCCCACGTCACGACCGGCCGCTGGCCGCTCCCCCGCCACGGGGCGGTCGGGACGAGCACGGTGCCGGAGACGGCGATCGGCTGGTTCTGCGCGTTCGTCGTCCGGTACAGCACCTGCCACGAGCGGACGCCCGGCGCGGGGAGCTTGAGGATCGGATCGAGCGTGAACTTCGCGGCCCGCGAGCGGATCACGTCACCGAGCGCCCCCGCCGGCAGCGGCGAGGGCGGTGTGTAGAACGGATCCTGCGCCGGCGGCGCGGCGAGCGCCCCGGTGGCCGGCACGACGACGAGCGCTGCGACGAGCGCGAGCAAGACCGCGAGAGCGCGGCGGAACGGCTGATGCACGGAAGACCCCTCCTCCAGCGAGGGCCCCCTACAAGCCCTCTATTCCGCGTTTGACCCTAGATGATCGACGCCGTTCGCACAACGCCGACGCGCCACGTCCGCGGAGGGAGGGAACACGGACCGGGCACGGAGCGTGTCGCGCCCCGTGCCCGGCTGGACGGCTTGCGCCGCCGCTAGTCCTTCTTGCGGCGCCGCTCCCGCTTGTCCATCTCGCGGTCGTACAGCTTGCCCGAGGCCTGCCCGGCCACCGTCGACGCCCCGGCGACCGCGCCGATGCAGAACGGCGTGGCGAGGCCGAACGAGAACGGCACGAACGCGCACGCCCCGGCGGCGGCCGCACCGGCCGCGACGGAGGCCGCCGTGGTGGTCGCGGCGTGGCCGGCGGCGCGCTTCGGCGACGTGCCCTTGTCGAGCTGGTCGACGCCGTCAACGACGAAGCTCACGCCGGGCGCCTTCTTGCCCACGCCCCTGAGCGCCTTGCCGGCCTTGCCGTCCTGGTGGAGCGTCCGCGCGTCGCTCGTGTGCTGCGTGGCGCTGCGCGACTCGTTGCGGAGGCGCTCGCCCGCCTTCTTCGCGCGCTCGCGTGTCGCGTCCTCCGCCGCGTCGCGGCCATCGTTCAGGCTCTGCGTGGCATCGGCCGGGCCGATCGACGGCACGGCCGCCGACTTCGGCGCGGCGGCCGCAGGCGTGGCTGCGGCCGGTGCCGCCTCGACCTGAAGGGCCGGCTGCGGCTTGGGCGCCTCCACCTGGAGCGCCGGCTGCGGCTTCGGCGCTTCCACCTCGAGCTCCGGCTGGGGCTTCGGCGCCTCGACGTGCAGCTCCGGCTGCGGCTTCGGTGCCTCGACGTGCAGCTCCGGCTGCGGCTTGGGGGACGCGACCACCGGCTCCACCGACTGCGGCGGCGGGGTCGGCGCGGGCTGGCCGGCGGCCGGCTGCGGGCTCGCCGCCGGCTGAGGGTCGACGGC
>DATMVO010000278.1:0-5314 GCA_035563115.1 Solirubrobacteraceae bacterium | reverse complement strand
CCGTCCGCAAGCTCCTCAAGGCGCGCCGCGCGCCGGTCACGCTCGACGAGCTGGCCGACGCCGCGCCGTCGCCCCGCGTGCTGCTCGCCGCCCTCGCCGCAGCGGTCGATCCGGCGTGGACGGAGGGCCACCGGTTCGGCGTCCGCTACGAGCTCGAGGACGATCCCGCCGCGAGCGTCACGGTGATCGCCGAGGACGGCCGTCCGCTGCGCGTCGTCGACGCCGGGGACGCCGAACGTGCGGCAACGGTCACGCTCTCTGCCACGGAACTGCGCAAACTCCTCGCAGGCTCTGCGACGGGCGCGAAGGTCACGGGCGACGGGCGCGCGGTGAAAGCCCTGCACACGTGGTTCGACCGGGCCCGCGGGGCCTCCGAGGCCTGACCGGCGGACCCGCGAAGCCGTCCGACCCCGCACCTAATCTGCCTCGTCCTGTGTCCGCCGGTTGCTGCCATCTCCACGTCCACTCCGAGTACTCGCTGCTCGACGGCGCCGCCAAGATCGACGCCCTCGCCGCGCGCGCTGCCGAGTTCGGCCAGCCCGCCCTCGCCCTGACGGACCACGGCGTCATGAACGGCGCCGTCGAGCTCCAGAAGGCCGCCAAGAAGCACGGCATCAAGCCGATCATCGGCTGCGAGATCTACCTCACGGACGATCACGAGAAGGCGCGCACGGAGAAGGTCGAGCGCAACCACCTCACGCTCGTCGCCGAGACCGACGAGGGCTACCGCAACCTCGTCAAGCTCTCCAGCCTCGGCTTCCTCGAGGGCCTCAACCGCGGCAAGCCGACGGTCGACCTCGGGCAGATCGCCGAGCACGCCTCGGGCATCATCGCGATGTCCGGCTGCCTCGCCTCGCGCCTGTGCACCCGCCTCGTGCGCGACGACTACGACGCGGCGCGCGCCCACGCGGACGACCTGCTCAACGTCTTCGGCCACGACAACGTCTTCTTCGAGGTCCAGAAGAACGGCATCGCCGACCAGGACAAGGCCAACGCGGGCATCGTGAAGATCGCGCGCGAGGTCGGGCGGCCGCTCGTCGCCGCGGGCGACATCCACTACCTCCGCCGCGAGGACTACCACCACCACACGGCGCTGCTGTGCGTGCAGACGAAGTCGACGCTCGCCGCGCCGAAGATGACCTTCGACACCAACGAGTTCTACCTGCGCTCCAACGAGGAGATGGCGGAGAAGTTCGCGGAGTGGCCGGAGGCGCTGGAGTCCACGCTGGTCATCGCCGAGCGGTGCAACACGGAGATCGAGCTCGGCCGGCAGCTCATCCCGAAGTACCCGACGCCGAACCAGGAGCCCGAGCGCGAGTACCTGCGCTCGCTCGTCCTCGAGGGCCTGCACCGCCGCTACGGCAACCCGGCCCCGGCCGAGGCCGTCGAGCGGATGGAGTACGAGCTCGGCGTCATCGAGAAGATGGGCTTCTCGGCTTACTTCCTGATCGTCTGGGACTTCGTCAAGTACTCGAAGGAGAACGGCATCGCGGTCGGCCCGGGCCGTGGCTCGGCCGCCGGCTCGCTCGTCGCGTACTGCCTCAACATCACGGACGTCGACCCGCTCCGGTACGACCTGCTCTTCGAGCGGTTCCTCAACCCCGAGCGCGTGTCGATGCCGGATATCGACATCGACTTCTCCGTCCGCGGGCGCGAGCGCGTCATGCGCTACGTCAAGGACAAGTACGGCGAGGGCGCGGTCGCGCAGATCATCACCTTCGGCAAGATGTTCCCGCGCGCGGCGACGCGCGACGCGGCGCGCGTGCTCGGGCACGACTACGGCGCGGGGGACCGGCTGGCGAAGCTGATCCCGGACCCGATCATGGGCCGGCCGCCGTCGTTCGAGGACTGCCTCAAGGAGGGCGAGGACCTCCGCAAGGCGTACGACGAGGATCCCGTCGCCAAGCAGATCGTCGACGTCGCCAAGGGCCTCGAGGGGATCGTCCGCAACTCGTCGATCCACGCCGCCGCGGTCGTCATCTCCGACCGCCAGCTGACCGACCTCGTGCCGCTCCAGCTCGCCGAGGCCGGCACGGACGAGAACGGCAACAAGGTCTTCCGCACCGTTACCCAGTTCTCGATGAAGCCCGTCGAGGAGCTCGGGCTCCTCAAGATGGACTTCCTGGGGCTGCGGAACCTCGACGTCATCGAGGACGCGCTCGACATCATCGAGCGCTCCACCGGCACCCGCCCGGACATGGCGACGCTGCCGCTCGACGACGAGAAGACGTACGAGATGCTCGCCAAGGGCGACTCGGTCGGCGTGTTCCAGTTCGAGTCCGAGGGCATGCAGGAGTCCCTGCGCAAGGTCAAGCCGACCGAGCTCGACGACCTCATCGCCCTCAACGCGCTCTACCGCCCGGGCGCGATGGACCAGATCCCGACGTACGCGCGCGGCAAGCGCGCCCCGGAGTCGGTGCAGATCCCCGACCCGCGCCTGGAGCCGATCATCGGCCCGACGTACGGGGTCATCCTGTACCAGGAGCAGGCGATGCTCATCTCCAAGGAGCTCGCCGGGTTCACGGGCGCCCAGGCGGACGACCTCCGCAAGGCGATCGGCAAGAAGAACCGCGAGGCGATGGCCAAGCTCAAGCCGATGTTCGTCGAGGGCTGCCGCAAGTCCGGGACGAACGAGGCGCTGATCGAGCAGATCTGGGCCACCAACGAGAAGGCCGCCGACTACTCGTTCAACAAGTCGCACGCCGCCTGCTACGCGCTCGTCGCCTACCGGACGGCCTGGCTGAAGGCGAACTACCCGGCCGAGTACATGGCCGCGCTGATCTCGTCGGTCATGGACACGAAGGACAAGGTCCCGTTCTTCGTCGCCCAGACCGAGTCGATGGGCATCGCGATCCTGCCGCCCGACGTCAACCTGTCCGACCACGACTTCGTCGTCGTCGACGGCGACATCCGCTTCGGCCTCGACGCTGTCAAGGGCGTCGGCTTCGCGGCGGTCGAGGCGATCAAACGCGCCCGCGAGGAGGGTGGCCCGTTCGACTCGATCTGGGACTTCTGCGCCCGCGTCGACGCCCGCGCGGTGAACAAGCGCGCGATCGAGGCGCTGATCAAGTGCGGCGCGTTCGGCTCGACCGGCGCGACGCGCAAGGGCATGGTCGCGGTGCTCGAGCAGGCGCAGGCCGCCGGAGCGAAGCAGCAGCAGGACGCCGAGATCGGCCAGGGCTCGATCTTCGACATGTTCGGCGGCGACGACGGGGGGAGCGACGCGGCGAACGCGTTCGCCGCGCCCGCGAACCCGCCCATCCCGTCCGAGGAGTACGACAAGCCGGAGCTTCTCCAGTTCGAGAAGGAGTCCATCGGCGTCTTCATCTCCGCGCACCCGCTCAAGGACGTGCGCGAGGCCATGCGGGTCGCGGTCGACGCGCCGCTCTCCGACCTTCCGAACTGGAAGGACGGCGACTGGGTTACCGCCGGCGGCATCATCACCGCCTGCAAGAAGATCCGGACGAAGAAGGGCGACTACATGATGTTCGCCACCCTCGACGACCTCGAGGGCACGTGCGAGATCCTGGTCTTCGGCAACGCGCTCGAGCAGTACCAGGGCGCGCTCGACGTCGACCAGGTCATCACGGTCCGCGGCCGCGTCGACCACAAGGACGCGAACAAGACCTGCATCGTCGTCCAGTCGGTGACCAAGTTCGAGCCGACGCAGGAGGAGGTCGAGAAGGCGCGCGAGGAGATCGCGAAGATGCGCGTCGGTCCCGAGCCCTGCTGGATCCGCGTCAACCCGATGCTTCTGCCGGCCTCCTTCGCCGCCGACCTGCGCGAGCTGATGGAGAACTTCCCCGGCGACTCGCCGGTCGTCCTCGACCTCCACGGCGACATGGGCCGCCGGACGCTCAAGTTCGGCCCGTCCTACAAGGTCGCCAACAACGCCTCGCTCCGCGCCGAGATCCTCCAGATCGTCGGCAAGGCCGCCGTCGTCACGATGCCCGCCCCCACCGGCGTCGCCGCCGCCGAGGGCGTCGCGGCAGCCGACCCCGACGGCGCCTCCATCACCGCCTCCGCGGTCCCCGAGCCCGCCACCGCCGCGGCCTGACGCTCGGGCGCCTCGTCGGCGCCCCGGCTTGCCGTCCGTCGCGCCCGCGCTTTCCGCGCGCGGAGCGACGCGGCACGCCCAGCCCTGCGCAGAGCTCGCCCACCCTAGGCACAACCGGGACAGGGGTGGACCGTTGTCCTATGGCCCTACGTCGAACGTTGAGGGAGAGTGCGCTCATTGCGCCGGGCGCCTCTGTGCGGCGTGAACGCGCGCCGGGCGGAGGGTCGTCCGCCCGGCGCACGTTCACGACTCCCTCCAACGCTCGTTCGCGCTGACGGTCTCGGGACGGCCCGCGCCGTCGCCGGCGCTTTCCGGGACACGATGGTTCATGCTGCCCGCCATGCACGGACGCCGCCCCCTCCTCGCCCTGCTCGCCGTCTCGTTCGCGGCGATGCCGTCGGCGGCCGTCGCCGACACGGCGGTCTCGATCGACGGCGACACCCTCCAGGTGGTCGCGACCGGCGCGGAGGACAACACGCTGTCGGTCCGCCCGGGTGGCGCCGGCCTCCGGATCATGGATGCGGGCGGCATCACGGTGACCGCCGAGGCGCCGTGCGCGGTGGTCTCCGGGAACGCCGAGTGCCCGTCGGCCGGCATCGCGCGTGTCGCGATGCGCCTGGGCGACGGCGACGACCGCGGATACGCCGAGCAGCTCCCGATCGACGTGCAGGGCGAGGCCGGCGACGACCAGCTCTACGGCGGCGACACGGACGATGTGCTGGACGGCGGCGAAGGCGACGACGCCGTGTCCGGCGGCGGCGGGAACGACGAGCTGCGCGGTGGGGGCGGGCGCGACCTGCTGCTCGCCCGCGAGGGCGCCCCGCAGATGTGGGGTGGCTTCCGCCCCGAGGACCAGGTCGCGGATCGCGTCATCGACTGCGGCGACGGCGACCGCGACTACGTGTCCGCCGCCCAGGCGATCGAGACCCCGATCGGATGCGAGGGGATCTCGCCTGAGTGGAACGGCACCCCGACGCTGACCGGCACCTTCGTGGAGGGCGGGACGGTCTCCATCGTCGAGCCGCTCCCCATCGCCGGCACGTACGGCAGCGTCATCGTCGGCTGGCAGGCGTGCGCAGGCACCAACTGCATGAGCGTCGCCAACGGCTCGGCCCGGTCGCTCACGCTGACCGCCGCCATGGTGGGCCGCACGATCCAGGCGAGCCTCCTCGTCAGCGGCACGAACGGCAGCGTCGAGCTGCGCGGCGAGACCCCGGCCGGCCCCGTCGTCGCGCCGTCGCCCCCGACGCCTCCCGC
>DATMVO010000277.1:0-2052 GCA_035563115.1 Solirubrobacteraceae bacterium | reverse complement strand
CCCTCACCCGCGCGGACCGTGCCCGCGTCAAGCACGCGCGGAAGCCGCGCGCGGCGTTCGACCTCGCGGTGACCGCCGCGGGCGTGACGGCCCGCACGACGCTCAGCGCCGCCGTTCGCCGCTAGGCCTTCGACCCGCCACCGCCGCCCCGCCGCGGCGGCGGCCACACCGTCTCGCCGCACGTCTCGCACTCCGCGGTGACGCGCGGCGCGAGCGGGCGGCCGTGGTGCGGGGGCAGGTCCCACTCGGCGTTCGGGAGGTGCTTCTGGCCCCACGCGTCGAGGGCGAGGAGCACTGGTGCGAGGTCGCGGCCGGCGCGGGTGAGGGGTAGTCCGAGCGCGGCATCAGCGCGGAGCTGATCGCGGCCAAGTGGGAGCTGCCGCGCTCGGACCTCGACCGCTTCGCACTGGGGAGCCACCAGCGCGCGGCGGCAGCGACGGAGGCGGGCGCGTTCGCCGACGAGATCGTCCCGCTCAACGGCCTGGAGACCGACGAGTCGATCCGCCCGGGCACGACGCTCGAGACGCTCGCGGGCCTGAAGCCCGCGTTCGAGGACCCGGCGATGGCGGAGCGGTTCCCGCAGATCGACTGGCGCGTCACCGCGGGCAACAGCTCCCCGACCAACGACGGCAGCGCGGCGCTGCTCATCACGACGCCGGAGATCGCCAAGGAGCTCGGCCTCACCCCGCGCGCGCGGCTGCACAGCTTCAGCGTCGTCGGCGACGACCCGCTCCTCATGCTCACCGGCGTCATCCCGGCGACCGAGAAGGTGCTGCGGCGCGCCGGGCTGGGCCTCGACGACATCGACCTGTTCGAGGTCAACGAGGCGTCCTCGTCGGTCGTCCTGGCCTGGCAGCGCGAGACCGGCGTGCCGCTCGACAAGGTCATCGTGGACGGCGGCGCGATCGCGATCGGCCACCCGCTCGGCGCGTCCGGCGCCCGCATCGCGACGACGCTCGTCCACGCGATGGAGCGCCACGACGCCCGCTACGCCCTGCAGACGATGTGCGAGGCGGGCGGGCTGGCGAACGCGATGGTGCTCGAGCGGGTCTAGCGGGGCGTCGCGCTACTGCGTGCGGCGCCGGATCGCCTCGCGCACGTCCTCGTCGGGGTCGTCGGCCAGCAGGGCGGCGACCTCGATGGGGAGCTGGCGCTTCATCGCGACGCGGAGCCGGACGGCCGGGTCCTCGTCCTCGGCCAGGAGACCGAGGATCTCCGCCGGGACGGTCTTGTTGTGGGCCACCCACCCGCGCATCTCCGGGTACTCCTCGATGACCTCGCGCCACACGTCGACCGGCGCCTCCTCCTCGGTGGCGCGGTCGTACTCCTCCTTCAGATCGCTGCGGCGCAGCCAGACGAACTGCTCGGCGGATTCGATCATGGACCGATGATCGCGCACGAGAGCGCGCTCCGGCGTCAGGTCGGAGCCGGTGGACGAAGGTCCGAATCGATCTCAAGCTCCGGATCGAGCACCGTGCGGGCGAGGCGGTCGGCGAGGAGGGGGCCGAACTTCATGAGGTTGGAGCCCATGAAGGCGGTCACACGGCCGGCGCGCACGGCGGCGAAGCCGTCGTCGTGGCGGATCCACGGCGCCTCGATGGTGACGCAGCGGATCTCGTCGAGCGGCTGAGGATCCAGGCCGGGCAAGTAGTGCGGGACCCACGCGGCGTGCTGGGCGCGGACGGCGGCGGCGTAGGCGTCGGGATCGCTCGTCCGCCACGGCTCCGAAGGGCCGGGGTCGTCGAGGCCGAGACCCCAGTGGCCGGTCGAGCCGAGCGGCAGGCCGTAGCTCTCCGCCACCGACAGGCAGGCGGTCGGCGCGGCGGGCTCGCGGCGCGCGTAGGTGAGCCGGACGTGGTGGGTGAACGTCGCGGTGAGCGGGATGCCGGCGGTGGCGGCCAGCTCGGGCGTGTGGGTGCCCGCGCAGATGAGGACCTGCGGCGCGCGCAGGACGGTGCCGTCGGCGAGGCGGACGGCGGCGTCGCCGCGGGGCGGGTCGTCGGCCGCGGCGACGACCTCCGCCCGGCGGACCTCCACCCGGGCGGCGAGCGC
>DATMVO010000276.1:0-4171 GCA_035563115.1 Solirubrobacteraceae bacterium | reverse complement strand
GCGGCGCCGCGCGCGGGCGCGGTCGGCGCGGTGACGAACTCGACCGGCGCGATCGTGGCGCCCAGAGGCCCCCAATCCACGAGCCGCCCGCCGACCAGCCAGAACGCGTCCGCCCCCTCCGGCCCCTCGGCGAGGAAGAGCCGCGGGTGCGTGTGCGCCGCGCGCACGAGCGGCCCGAGCCGCTCCAGCAGCACCCGCAGCCGCGCCCGGCGGCGCTTGAGCCACGCCGCGCGCTCGTACTGCTGCTCGCGCGCCGCGACCCGCATCTGCCCGTCGACGTGGCGCAAGAGCGCCGCCCCGCCGTCGCCGCGGCCCGTGAAGAGCGCCAGCGCCTGATCCAGCCGCTGCCGGTAGAGGTTCGGATCCAGGTCCCCCAGGCAGGGCGACAGGCACTTGCCCATCTGCCCGTAGATCGAGGCGCTCTCGCGCCGCGGCAGCGACCGCGAGCTGCAGTGGCGCAGCCCGAAGAGCGAGTCGAGCTGCTCCTTGAGCTCCACCGCCGCCGTCCGCGAGCTCAGCGGCCCGACGTTCACCGCCCGCCCCGCCGCGGGCTCCGGCGCCACCTCCAGCACCGGGTAGGCGATGTCGAGCCGGCAGCGCAGGTAGACGTACCGGTCGTCGTTCTTGAGCTTGACGTTCCCCGGCGGCCGCAGCGACTTGATCAGCCGGTTCTCCAGCACGAGCGCGCCCAGCTCGGACTGCGTCGCGCGGTGGTCGACGATCGTCGCCTGCTCCTGCCAGTTCCCGCCTTCGTTGGACGGCGCGAAGTGCGAGCGCGCCCGCGTCCGCAGCCGAACGGACTTGCCGACGTAGAGCGGCTGACCCTCGGCGTTGCGGAAGATGTAGACGCCGGGCGTGTTCGGCAGGTCCTTGAAGTCGGGCCGGTCGAGCAGCGGGCTCTTCTTCGCCTTCGGCCGCTGCGTCTTGCGCTTGGACGGCCGCACCGCCTGCAGCGCGTCGCGCACCGTCACCGCGTTCGCGCACAGCTTCGGCAGCAGCGCGCAGAGCACGCGCGCGGTCGTCTCCGCGTCGGCGAGCGCGCGGTGCGTCACCTCCACCTCGACGCCCAACGACGCGGCGAGCAGCGCGAGCTTGCGCTGGGAGACGAGCGGCGCGAACCGGCGCGCCAGCGCGACCGTGCAGATCGACGGCGGCGACGGCCACTCGAGCCCCGCGCGCTCGCACGCCTGCGCGAGCACGCGCTTGTCGAACGCCGCGTTGTGCCCGACGAACACCCGCCCCTCCAGCTGCTCGAGCAGCTCGGGCAGGACGAGCTCGGACGCGGGCGCCTCGTCCACCATCGCCTGGGTGATCCCGGTGAAGCGCTGGATGCCGCGGGAGAGCGGCGTGCGCACGCCGACGAGCGTCTCCCACCGGTCGTGCAGCTCGCCGCCGCCGACGAGCACGGCGCCGATCTCGGTGAGCTCGCAGAGGTCGCCGGCCTTCCCGTTCGTCTCCGTGTCGACGACCAGGAACTCGGCCGTCGCGAGCGGGGAGTCGAGCAGGTCCATCGAACACTTGTACGTGCCGCACCGGACGGCATGACGGACTCCGTGCAAGGAGATGGAGCGGACGTGTCGCGCATGATCGCGCGTGTTCAGTAGGGTTGCGCCCGGGTCGCAGGCAACTGCATGCCTGCGTCGGAGAGGATGCGGAAGATCCATCGATCACTACTGGCTGCCGGGGCGCTCCTGCTGATCGCAGGCTGCGGCAGCGAGGACACCGACTACGGCAACGAGCCACGCCCCCCGGCGCGGATCACCGTCACTGCGCGCATCGGCGACGAGGGCGTCTCCGTGTCGCCGCGCTCGTTCGGCGCGGGACCGGTCCAGCTCGTCGTGAGCAACCAGACCGACGAGGCGCAGGAGCTCACGCTCGAGACCGACGAGATCGGCGGCGACGATCCCGGCATCAAGCAGAACAGCGGGCCGATCAACCCGGGCGACACCGCGTCGCTGCAGGCGAACCTCGGGCGCGGCACGTACCGCGTGGGCGTCGACGCACGCGGCATCGACGCCACGCGCCTGAAGGTCGGGCGCGAGCGCCCGTCCGCCCAGAACCAGCTCCTCCAGCCCTAGGAGCACCACCCGCGCGCGCCACCCCGGCGCGTGCGGTCGCGGTCGGCGCGCCGGTCCGGCGCGCGGCTGGGTAAGGTCTGCGGCCTCCTCGCTGAGCGAAGAAGGACGACTTTTCCCGTGGCCGTTGACCTCACGCACATCTCCTCTGTCGACACCGAGCCGGGCGTGCTGCCCAAGACGATGGCCGCATGGGTCATCCGTCAGGAGCGCGAGGGCGAGCCCATGGACGCGTTCCAGGTGGAGGAGATCGAGGTACCGGAGCCCGGCGCGTTCGAGGTCATCGTGCGCGTCATGGCCGCCGGCGTCAACTTCAACAACGTGTGGGCGGCCCTCGGCCAGCCCATCTCCATCTTCCGCTCGGGCGACCACCCCGAGTACGGCCACCACATCGGCGGCTCGGACGCGTCGGGCATCGTCTGGAAGGTCGGCGAGGGCGTGACGCGGTGGAGCGTCGGCGACGAGGTCGTCATCCACTGCAACCAGGCCTCGTACGAGGACCCGGAGGTCCACGGCCTCGACCCGATGGCCGCGCCGTCGCAGCGGATCTGGGGCTACGAGACGACCTGGGGCTCCTTCGCGCAGTTCACGAAGGTCCAGGCGCAGCAGCTGCTTCCCAAGCCGAAGAACCTGACCTGGGAGGAGGCCGCGTCCTACGGCCTCACCTACTTCACCGCGTACCGCATGCTCATGGAGCGCGCGCAGATCCAGGCCGGCGACAAGGTCCTGGTCTGGGGCGCCGCGGGCGGCCTGGGCGTCTTCGCCATCCAGCTCGCGAAGGCGGCCGGCGCGCAGTCCATCGGCGTCGTCTCCTCCCCCGAGAAGGGCGAGCTCGTCAAGCGGCTCGGCGCGATCGACTACATCGACCGCAACGAGTTCAAGGGCATGATGCGCACGGGCAACGAGACGCCCGAGGAGGAGAAGGAGCGCTTCAAGGTGGCGCGCGCGTTCTCCAAGCGCGTCAAGGAGACCTTCGGCGGCGCGCCGGACGTCGTCTTCGAACACGTCGGCAAGGCGACGTTCCCGACCTCGGTGTACTGCGTGAAGCCGTTCGGCAAGGTCGTCATCTGCGGCGCGACGTCCGGCTACCAGCTGGACTTCGACGTCCGCTACCTCTGGATGCGCCAGAAGGAGATCGTCGGTTCGCACTTCGCGAACGCGTGGGAGTGCCTGAAGGCCAACCACCTGATCGAGACCGGGCAGATCCAGCCCGTACTCTGGAAGACGATGCCCTTCGAGGACGTCGCGAAGGCGCACCAGCTCATGCACGAGAACAAGCACCTCGGCAAGATCTCGATCCTCGTCGGAGCCGAGAACGAAGGCGAGGGCAAGACCGAAGAAGGGCCCGGAGCGATCCGGGCGGAGGTTGGAGCCTGATGGCAGGCAGCGTTCACATCCCCTGGTACGCGACCGGGATGCGCGGGGACAAGCTCGAGGCGGCGCTCATGGAGTTCTCGCCGCAGTCGCTCCGGTTCGGGGCGTCGAGCTACTCCGTGTACCGGTACCGCGACGACAGGTACAAGTTCATCCAGATGTTCACCTTCGAGTCGAAGCACGACTGGGAGCTGTTCTGGTACGGCCCGGAGTTCAGCCGCTTCCGCGCGCTGAACCAGTCGTACTACCAGGTCCCCCTGCTCTACCAGTGGGCGGACCTCTCCGTCGCCGGGTCGCTCGGCTACGACCCCGCCTCCGGCGGCCAGCCGGAGGCCTCCGCGGCACCGGCCGGCGCCGTCGGCGACGCGCAGGCCGGCTAGCCAGACCCGTTCTCGCGACCGCGGGGTGGTGCTGACCACACCCCGCGGACGCCGGATCGCTTCACGGTGAGCCGCCCGGCCGGGGCTTAGTGTCCCTGCCGTGCTCGCCGTCCACCTCCGCCGCTCCGTCTCCGCCACGGTCTACCTGACCGGCGGCATGCTCGTCGCGACGGTCGTCGCGATCGTGCTGCCGACCGGGCTGGGTCTCGGGATCGGCCTGATCCCGCTCTTCCTCCTCGGCCTGCCGATCCTGGCGGGGACGATGATGCTGTGGCGCTGGCTCGCGGTCCTGGAGCGCGACCGCGCCGCGCTCGTGCTCGGCGCCCCGATCGCCGCGCCCGC